>NZ_SZXD01000026.1:0-497748 GCF_005281115.1 Citrobacter sp. wls710 | reverse complement strand
GCATTATAGGGAGTTATTTCAGGCTGACAAGTTAAAAATACAAAAAACTTATCAAACGATTACTTTTTACTCAACCCTTCTATTTTTGCCTGGTTTTTAAACAAAAACGAGCCCCGCAGGGCTCGTTTATTGTCGTTTTGTGACTTACTGCACTGCCACGATACGGTCGTCGTTCACTTCCAGGCGAATGGCTTTGCCAGGAATCAGCTCCCCAGACAAAGTTTGCTGCGCCAGCGGGTTTTCGATCTGTTGCTGGATAGCGCGTTTCAATGGACGCGCGCCATATACCGGATCGTAACCATTCGCGCTCAGCAGTTTGAGCGCTTCGTCAGAGATATGGATTTCATAGCCACGCTCTTCCAGACGTTTATACAGACGCTGCAGTTGGATCTGAGCAATAGAAGCAATGTGCTGCTCACCCAACGGATGGAATACCACAACCTCATCTATACGGTTGATAAATTCCGGACGGAAGTTATGGCTCACAACGCCCAGCACCATATCCTTCATGTGGCTGTAATCAAGCTCGCCAAAACGTTCCTGGATCAGATCGGACCCCAGGTTCGAAGTCATGATGACCACCGTATTACGGAAGTCGACCGTTCTCCCTTGCCCGTCAGTCAGACGACCATCGTCAAGCACTTGCAGCAGAATGTTGAACACATCCGGATGCGCTTTCTCCACTTCATCCAGCAGGATGACAGAGTAAGGACGACGGCGCACTGCTTCAGTGAGATAACCGCCCTCTTCGTAGCCGACATATCCCGGAGGCGCACCGACCAGACGAGACACCGAGTGTTTCTCCATAAACTCGGACATATCGATACGCACCATTGCATCGTCACTGTCGAACATAAAGTTTGCCAGCGCTTTACACAGTTCAGTTTTACCGACACCGGTCGGCCCAAGGAACAGGAATGAACCAATCGGACGGTTCGGGTCAGACAGCCCAGCACGGCTACGGCGAATCGCGTTAGATACCGCTTCAACCGCTTCGTTCTGGCCAATCACACGGCTGTGCAACTCCTGCTCCATACGCAACAGTTTTTCCCGTTCGCCTTCCAGCATGCGGGCAACCGGGATCCCCGTCCAACGCGCCAGCACTTCAGCAATTTCTGCATCGGTCACTTTGTTACGCAACAGACGCATAGTTTTACCTTCCGACTGGGTAGCGGCTTCCAGCTGTTTTTCCAGCTCCGGAATTTTACCGTACTGCAGCTCGGACATCCGCGCCAGATCGCCCACACGACGCGCCTGCTCAATGGCAATCTTCGCCTGCTCCAGCTCAGCCTTAATCGTCTGAGTACCAGATAGCGAGGCTTTTTCCGCTTTCCACTCTTCTTCCAACTCAGAATACTGGCGCTCTTTGTCGTCCAGTTCTTCGTTGAGCATATCGAGACGCTTTTTACTCGCCTCATCAGACTCTTTCATTAATGCCTGCTGTTCCAGTTTGAGCTGGATAATACGGCGGTCGAGTCTGTCCAGTTCTTCCGGCTTGGAGTCAATCTGCATACGAATGCTGGATGCCGCTTCATCGATTAGGTCGATAGCTTTATCCGGCAACTGACGGTCGGCAATATAGCGGTGAGACAGCGTCGCTGCCGCCACAATTGCCGGGTCAGTGATCTGCACATGGTGGTGCAGCTCATAACGCTCTTTCAGACCACGTAAAATGGCGATGGTGTCTTCTACTGAAGGTTCAGCCACAAACACTTTCTGGAAACGACGTTCCAGCGCCGCATCTTTTTCGATGTACTGACGATATTCATCGAGCGTGGTTGCGCCTACGCAGTGCAGTTCCCCACGCGCCAGCGCCGGTTTCAGCATGTTCCCGGCGTCCATGGCGCCATCGGCTTTACCCGCGCCAACCATGGTGTGCAGCTCATCAATAAACAAAATGACGTTGCCTTCTTGTTTAGAGAGATCGTTCAGCACACCTTTTAAACGTTCTTCAAACTCGCCACGATATTTCGCCCCGGCCACCAGCGCGCCCATATCCAGCGCCAGTACGCGGCGGCCTTTTAAGCCTTCCGGCACTTCGCCGTTGATAATACGCTGCGCCAGCCCTTCAACGATGGCAGTTTTACCGACGCCAGGTTCACCAATCAACACCGGGTTATTTTTAGTACGACGTTGCAGCACCTGAATGGTGCGGCGAATTTCTTCATCACGACCGATAACCGGATCGAGTTTGCCCTGTTCGGCGCGTTCGGTCAGATCGACGGTATATTTTTTCAAGGCCTGACGTTGGTCTTCAGCTCCCTGATCATTCACGCTTTCACCTCCACGCATTTGTTCAATTGCCTGAGTGATATTGGCGGTCGTCACCCCTGCTGATTTTAATAAATCGGTCAGCGTACCGCGTGACTCAAGCGCCGCCAGAACGAACAGTTCTGACGAAATAAAGTTGTCCCCTCGTTTTTGCGCCAGCTTGTCGCAAAGATTCAGTACGCGCACCAGATCCTGAGAAGGCTGCACATCACCGCCGGTGCCTTCTACCTGCGGCAAGCGGCTCAGCGCCTGGTCAATGGCTGTACGTAACTGGCCGGCATTAATGCCAGCAGAGGTTAATAAAGGACGTACCGATCCCCCTTCCTGATTCAGCAAGGCGCTCATTAGATGAAGTGGTTCGATGAATTGATTGTCGTGCCCCAATGCAAGTGACTGGGCATCGGCAAGAGCAAGCTGGAATTTATTAGTAAGACGATCCAGACGCATAACTCCTCCCATAACAGGTCAAAATTGCTACTGGAGATTAAATGAGGTCATCCCTCAATTATTCAAGGTGAATGACCTGAATTATGTGAAAAGAAAATTACACGTACCGGATCGTCTTGATTCTTTAGGTTATATCAGCCAAATAAAACTTGCCATACGCCCCGTGGTATTGTCGCGACGATAAGAGAAGAAAGTCTCACTTTCGCTGAAGGTGCAACGGTCACCGCCATAGAGGTTCGTCACACCAACATTTGCCAGACGCTGGCGCGCAAGCTGGTAGATATCCGCCAGATATTTGTCTGCGCGCGGTACAAATGCGAGGTCCGCCTGCGAATCTTTCGCCATAAACGCTGTGCGGACTTCTGGCCCCACTTCGAACGCGTTCGGGCCAATCGCCGGGCCTAGCCAGGCAATAATATTTTCAGGTTTGTCGGCAAAACACGCCACCGTCTCTTCCAGCACGCCGGCGCATAATCCACGCCAACCCGCATGAGCCGCCGCAACTTCCGTACCTGCACGATTACAAAATAATACGGGCAGACAGTCCGCCGTCATCACCGCACACACCGTGCCCGGCGTATTGCTGTATGACGCATCCGCACGTTTGGATGAGTACGGCTCGCCCGTCAGTTTCAGGACGTCCTTACCGTGGACCTGTTCCAGCCAGACTGGCTTTGAAGGCAGATTGCCCGCAGCAAACAGTCGTTTGCGGTTCTCTTCGACATGCTCCGGGTTATCGCCGCAATGGGCGCCCAGATTCAGCGAATCATAAGGCGGCATACTGATACCGCCAATACGGGTAGAACTACATGCCGCAACACCTTGCGGTAGCGGCCACTGCGGGACAATTAGCTTACTCATAACCAGGCAATATCATCCTTATGTTCTTCGAAATCAGCGCGCATCACTTCAATCAGTTCCACCATATCTTGCGGAATTGGCGCGTGCCATTCCATTTCGATACCGGAAATCGGGTGATACAGACGCAGCATGGTCGCGTGCAGCGCCTGACGGTCGAACTTACGCAATACGGAAATAAATTCGTCAGAAGCGCCTTTCGGTGGACGCGGACGGCCGCCGTAGACCTGATCGCCCACCAGCGGATGGGTAATATGCGCCATGTGCACGCGGATCTGGTGCGTTCGTCCGGTTTCCAGACGCAACCGCAGACGCGTGTGCACACGGAAGTGTTCCATAATGCGATAGTGCGTCACCGCCGGTTTACCCATCGGGTGTACCGCCATGTGTGTACGCTTGGTCGGGTGACGGCTAATCGGCTCTTCAACGGTTCCGCCCGCTGTCATATGACCAATCGCCACGGCTTCGTACTCACGGGTAATTTCGCGCAGCTGTAATGACTCCACCAGACGCGTTTGCGCCGGAACGGTTTTTGCCACCACCATTAATCCGGTCGTGTCTTTGTCCAGACGATGGACGATACCCGCACGAGGAACATCCGCAATTGGCGGGTAGTAATGTAGCAACGCATTCAATACCGTGCCATCAGGATTGCCTGCACCCGGATGCACCACGAGGTCACGCGGTTTGTTGATAACAAGAATATCGTCATCTTCATACACGATATCCAGCGGGATATCCTGAGGCTCAAAACGAACCTCTTCGTCAATTTCTGCATTGATGGAGACCTGCTCTCCACCCAACACTTTTTCTTTCGGTTTATCGCAAAGATTGCCATTTACCAGCACGCGCTGGTCGAGGATCCATTCTTTTATGCGCGATCGCGAATAATCAGGGAACAATTCGGCCAAAGCCTGATCTAAGCGTTGACCGAGCTGATTTTCGGAGACTGTTGCGGTGAGTTCTACTCGTTGTGCCATAAACTGCTTCTTTGTTTAACGTTGGGTTTTACGGCTTTGCCGTTTAATATAGTGTGCTATTGTAGCTGGTCTTAACCGGGAGCAGGAACAGAGAATCTCCCGTAAAACATTTTGAGGAAAGTCAAAACGTCATGACGCGCATGAAATATCTGGTGGCAGCAGCCACGTTGAGCCTGTTTTTGGCGGGTTGCTCTGGTTCAAAGGAAGAGGTGCCCGATAATCCGCCAAATGAAATCTACGCGACTGCTCAGCAAAAGCTGCAGGACGGTAACTGGAAACAGGCAATAACGCAATTGGAAGCGTTGGATAACCGTTATCCATTTGGACCGTATTCTCAGCAGGTGCAATTAGATCTCATCTACGCCTACTACAAAAACGCCGATCTGCCACTTGCTCAGGCTGCCATCGATCGTTTTATTCGTCTTAATCCGACACACCCTAACATTGATTATGTCATGTATATGCGTGGCCTGACCAATATGGCGTTGGATGATAGCGCACTGCAAGGATTCTTTGGGGTTGATCGCAGCGATCGCGATCCACAACATGCCCGAGCTGCGTTTAATGACTTTTCCAAACTGGTACGTGGCTATCCGAACAGCCAGTACACCACTGACGCCACTAAACGTCTGGTGTTCCTGAAAGATCGTCTGGCGAAGTATGAATACTCCGTTGCGGAATATTACACTGCCCGTGGCGCATGGGTGGCGGTGGTAAACCGTGTGGAAGGCATGCTGCGCGACTACCCGGATACCCAGGCAACACGTGATGCTCTACCGTTGATGGAAAACGCTTATCGCCAGATGCAAATGAATGCGCAGGCAGAAAAAGTAGCGAAAATCATTGCCGCCAACAGCAGTAATACCTGATTTACCCCCCAAGGGCTGCCGTTTTTTTATCCGTTTACGCCATAACTGAAGCGGTTTAGCTCCGACGCATCTCATCAAATATGGCCTGCTTTCTGCTATTCCTCAAGTAAAAAATCGCTTGTTCCTGCGGTGCCTCACAAAAAGGTTTTCTTGACAAAAAGCGACAAAATAATGTGATTTAAATCACGCATTTTGACATTAAGAACGGTATGCTGGAATCACCAAGACGGGAAAGACAAGAGGTAAAATTTATGACAATGAACATTACCAGTAAACAAATGGAAATTACTCCGGCAATTCGCCAGCATGTCGCAGACCGTCTCGCCAAACTTGAAAAATGGCAAACTCATCTGATTAATCCACATATCATTCTGTCTAAGGAGCCACAGGGTTTCATTGCTGATGCCACCATCAATACACCGAACGGACATCTGGTCGCCAGCGCAAAACACGAGGATATGTACACCGCAATTAACGATTTGATCAACAAGCTGGAACGGCAGCTCAATAAAGTGCAGCACAAAGGCGAAGCCCGTCGTGCAACAACTTCAGTCAAAGACGCCAACTTCGTCGAAGCAGAAGAAGAGTAGTCCCTTACATTGAGTGTATCGCCAACGCGCCTTCGGGCGCGTTTTTTGTTGACAGGGTGAAAACAGTACGGGTACTTTACTGACGTAGCCAAAGGAAAATTACATGAAACTTGTCCCGTTCTTCTTCGCATTCTTTTTTACCTTCCCCTGAATGGGAGGCGTTTCGTCGTGTGATAAAGAATGCGAAGACGAACAATAAGGCCTCCCACAACGGGGGGCCTTTTTTATTGATAACAAGAAAGGCAACACTATGACATCGGAAAACCCATTGCTGGCGCTGCGCGATAAAATCAGTTCGCTGGATGAAAAATTACTGGCCCTGCTGGCTGAACGGCGTGGGCTGGCCGTAGAAGTCGGTAAAGCTAAACTGCTTTCACATCGTCCGGTACGTGATATCGACCGCGAACGCGATCTGTTAGACCGACTGATTCAGCTTGGCAAAGCGCATCATCTCGACGCGCACTATATCACCCGCCTGTTCCAACTGATTATC
Source organism: Citrobacter sp. wls710 (assembly GCF_005281115.1). Lineage (NCBI taxonomy): Bacteria > Pseudomonadati > Pseudomonadota > Gammaproteobacteria > Enterobacterales > Enterobacteriaceae > Citrobacter > Citrobacter sp. wls710. The sequence continues at coordinate 491,240 of NZ_SZXD01000026.1, read as the reverse complement.
GAAGACTCCGTCCTGACTCAGCAGGCACTGCTCCAGCAACACCTGAACAAAATTAACCCGCATTCCGCGCGCGTCGCCTTCCTTGGACCAAAAGGCTCATACTCACACCTCGCCGCACGTCAGTATGCTGCCCGTCATTTTGAACAATTCATTGAAAGCGGCTGCGCGAAATTTGCCGATATCTTTAATCAGGTCGAAACCGGACAAGCTGACTATGCGGTCGTCCCGATTGAAAACACCAGCTCCGGTGGGATTAACGACGTCTACGACCTGCTGCAGCACACCAGTCTGTCTATCGTTGGCGAGATGACTATTACGATTGACCACTGCGTACTGGTATCCGGCACAACCGATCTCGAGACCATTGATACGGTATACAGCCACCCGCAGCCGTTCCAACAGTGCAGCAAGTTCCTGAGCCGTTACCCACACTGGAAGATTGAGTACACCGAAAGCACCTCAGCGGCAATGGAAAAAGTTGCACAAGCTAACTCACCGCGCGTAGCCGCACTGGGGAGCGAAGCCGGAGGCGTACTGTATGGTTTGCAGGTTCTCGAGCATATCGAAGCTAACCAGACACAAAACATCACCCGCTTTGTGGTACTGGCACGCAAGGCTATCAATGTTTCCGACCAGGTTCCGGCGAAAACCACGCTGCTGATGGCAACAGGCCAACAGGCCGGTGCGCTGGTTGAAGCGCTGCTGGTACTGCGCAACCATAATCTGATTATGACTAAACTGGAGTCACGCCCGATTCACGGCAATCCATGGGAAGAGATGTTTTATCTTGATATCCAGGCCAATCTGGAATCCCCCCAAATGCAAAAAGCGTTAAAGGAATTGGGGGAGATTACGCGTTCGATGAAGGTGCTGGGATGTTACCCGAGTGAGAACGTGGTGCCGGTCGATCCGAGTTAACGTGACAATGCCGGATGGCGCCAGGCTTATCCGGCATCTTACTTAAGGACGGCTGTCATTCGCCTGGCGCAGCAAAGTACGGCTTTCGCTCTGGAAGCGTTTCGCATAATCGCCAAACCAGTGTTCCACCTTACGGAAGCTGTCGATAAACGCTTGCTTATCGCCCTGCTCCAGTAAACCAATCGCCTCACCAAAACGTTGATAGTAGCGTTTGATCAGCGCAAGGTTGCTCTCAGACGACATAATGATATCAGCATAAAGCTGCGGATCCTGGGCAAACAGGCGTCCAACCATCGCCAACTCAAGGCGGTAAATCGGCGAAGAGAGCGCCAGCAATTGTTCCAGTTGCACGTTTTCTTCCGCCAGGTGCAGACCATAGGCGAAGGTCGCAAAGTGACGCAATGCCTGAATAAACGCCATATTCTGGTCGTGTTCAACGGCGCTGATCCGATGCAGCCGCGCGCCCCAGACCTGAATCTGTTCCAGGAACCACTGATAGGCTTCCGGCTGACGTCCATCACACCAGACAACCACCTGTTTTGCCAGACTGCCGCTGTCCGGACCAAACATGGGATGTAACCCCAGCACCGGACCATCGTGCGCTGCCAGCATCGCCTGTAAAGGACCATTTTTCACCGATGCCAAATCGACCAGAATACAGTCAGACGGCAGACGCGGTAATTTGGCGATCACCTGCTCAGTGACGTGGATCGGCACGCTGACGATCACCATGCCTGCATCAGAGACGATCTCCGGCGCGCGATCCCAGTCCTGCTGTTCCAGGATCCGCACCTGATAACCTGACAGAGTGAGCATTTTTTCGAAAAGACGCCCCATCTGACCACCGCCGCCGACGATCACCACCGGCCGCAGAGAAGGACAAAGCGTTTTAAATCCTTTGTCATTTTCACTGGAGTAAGACTCGCGCATAACCCGGCGCAGCACATCCTCAATCAGATCCGGCGGTACACCAAGGGCTTCCGCTTCCGCACGGCGTGAAGCCAACATAGAGGCCTCCCGCTCCGGCACGTAAATCGGCAGCCCAAAGCGGCTTTTTACTTCACCGACTTCAGCAACCAGCTCCAGGCGGCGTGCCAGCAAATCCAGCAGCGCCTTGTCGACTTCATCAATTTGATCGCGTAATGCGGTCAATTCAGCAACCATAACCAACCTCTTATGCTACACGCGCCGACAGCTGGCCGTTTAAATCCTGGCTAATTTCACGCAGCAGCGCATCCGTCATTTCCCAGCTAATGCACGCATCGGTTACGGACACACCGTATTTCATTGCGCTGCGCGGCTGTTCGGAAGACTGGTTGCCTTCATGAATATTACTTTCAATCATCAAACCAATGATCGAGCGATTGCCATCTTTGATTTGCGCAATCACGGATTCAGCCACGGCAGGCTGACGGCGGTAATCTTTATTGGAGTTACCATGACTGCAATCTACCATCAGGGAAGGTCTTAGTCCCGCCTGCTCCATCTCTTTTTCGCATTGGGCAACATCTGCCGGGCTGTAGTTCGGCGCTTTGCCGCCACGCAGGATCACATGACCGTCCGGATTGCCCTGAGTTTGCAGCAGCGCTACCTGCCCTGCCTGGTTAATACCGACAAAACGGTGTGACTGCGCCGCGGCACGCATGGCGTTGATAGCGGTGGCCAGGCTGCCGTCAGTGCCGTTCTTAAAGCCAACCGGCATCGAAAGACCAGAAGCCATTTCACGGTGAGTCTGTGATTCCGTGGTACGCGCACCGATTGCTGACCAGCTAAACAGATCGCCCAGGTACTGCGGGCTATTAGGATCCAGAGCTTCAGTTGCCAGCGGAAGTCCCATATTTACCAGTTCAAGCAGCAGCTGACGCGCAATTTTCAGTCCTGCTTCAACATCAAAAGAGCCATCCATATGAGGATCGTTAATTAACCCTTTCCAACCAACGGTAGTACGGGGTTTTTCAAAATAGACGCGCATCACCAGGTAGAGGTTATCGCTGACCTCTGCGGCAAGGGCTTTAAATCGACGAGCGTACTCAATTGCCATTTCAGGATCGTGAATGGAGCACGGACCACATACCACCAGCAAACGCGGATCGCGACCGGAGATAATATCTGAAATGGTTTTACGCGACTGGGCGATTTGCGCCTCTTGCGCCTGGCTCAGCGGAAATTCAGCTTTCAGCTGCTCCGGAGTCATCAGAACCTGTTCGTCGGTAATATGTACGTTGTTCAGCGCGTCTTTTTGCATGATGGTGATCCTGTTTAGCTCGTTTGCGATAGTTGATCCTCAGCGAGGAGGAAATAACGATATCACAACAGGTAAAGATTTCAATCCATAATCCGTAAATTTTACTTTACATCATGCTATTAAGTACTAAATAAAGCCCATCTGTATGTATATTTAAATTTACACCCGCCCAATATCAGATCCACTATGCTTAAAAAAACGCGGGAGAACAGGCAATGAAGCAACTCATCAGCACCTTATTGATACTACTTCTGAGCGGCTGTCAGATAGATCCCTACACTCACGCTCCTACCTGGACAGGAACCGACTGGTACGATGCCGGGATACGCGATGCCATTTCAGGCTATGCGGTTAAAGATAATGAAATTCTTGCCGACAATTACAATGATCCAGAAGTCGATCGTACGGAATATCTTAAGGGTTACGCCGAGGGACAACGTAAAACCTGCCAGCAGGATTTTGTTTACGCCAGGGGTCTGGCCGGGAAAACCTTTCCCCCAAGTTGCGATACGGTCGAAAATGTTGACCAGTTACACAACGCCTGGCAAAAAGGGGAAAACGAAGCTAATGCCTCTATAAGATTAAATTAAACAATAGCTTATATTTTATAAGCACATAAGATTTAACTTAAATTATCAATAGCTTTATACCCGGAATAATGACGACTTAGGAAAATAATGTTATTTTGTCTCAAACAATCTTGAGTGTATTTCGACGCTTTACGGCAACCGCTGGTAGGTAACTATTCATGAGCTATTCTTACCGACTCATACTTCTACTGGCACTGCCTCCTGACCGGATTACCGCTGTACGCCCAGAGCGTTACGGAAGAAGCAAAATCTGTACGCGCGATGGTTTCCGGCATCGTCAGTTATACACACTGGCCTTCACTTTCCGGGCCACCAAAACTGTGTATTTTCTCTTCATCGCGTTTTTCCAGTGTACTGGTAGATACCAGTACTGGTGCTTTACCCTATCTTCCCGTCATCATTCGTACGGAACAAGAAATATTAGTTGCGCAGTGTGATGGTTTTTATTTTGGAAAAGAATCCCCTGGTTATCAGGTGGAATTAAAGAATAAATATCCGACAAAGGCACTGTTATTAATCGCTGAACAGAATCCCGAATGCGTTATTGGCAGTGCCTTTTGCCTCATAATTAAAGATGAAGATGTGAGATTTTCCGTAAATATGGATTCCCTTTCACGCAGTGGCGTAAGGGTCAGTCCAGACGTATTGATGCTTGCACGGAATAAAAAGCATGGATAAGGGCCATTCTCCCATAACACGCCCGACGTTTAAGCGGACATTACGGCGTATCAGCATAATCAGCGTCCTGGTCACCATGACGTTGATCTGGCTGCTGCTTAGCATTTCCTCCGTGCTGGCATTAAGACAGTATGCGCAAAAGAACCTGGACCTGACCGCAGCCACTATGACTCGGACACTTGAAGCTGCATTAGTCTTTTCTGACAGTGTTGCGGCCACAGAAACACTGGCGGCGCTAGGGCAACAAGGGCAGTTTTCCGTAGCGGAAGTGCGTAATAAAAATCAGAACGTGATTGCCACCTGGCGCTATGACGCGCAGGACACCACTGAAAAGATCAGCGGTCTGATCAGCCACTGGCTGTTTCCGCAACCGGTCACACAGCCCATTTTGCACAATGGCAGCGTGATTGGTGAAGTGCGCCTGACGGCACGCGATAGCGTGATCAGCCATTTCATTTATCTGTCGCTGGCCGTTCTTACCGGATGCATTCTGCTGGCATCAGGCATTGCATTAATGCTCACTCGCTATTTGCACAATGGCGTAGTAGAAGCCCTGCAAAATATAACCGAGGTGGTACATGATGTCCGTACCAACCGTAACTTTTCACGACGTGTTTCAGAAGAACGCATCGAAGAATTTCATCTTTTTGCCCAGGATTTCAATAGCCTACTGGACGAAATGGAGGAATGGCAACTTCGGTTGCAGGCAAAGAACGCCCAGCTTTTGCGTACCGCGTTACATGATCCTCTGACAGGACTGGCAAATCGCGCCGCATTTCGCAGCAGCATTAACGCCCTGATGAACGACGATGCTGCCCGCAGCAGTTCTGCATTGCTATTCCTTGATGGTGATAATTTTAAATTTATTAACGATACCTGGGGCCACGCAGCGGGCGACCGTGTCCTGATTGAAGTTGCAAAAAGGCTGGCCGAGTTTGGAGGTGATCGACATCACCCCTACAGGCTTGGCGGCGATGAGTTTGCCATGGTGCTGTATAGCGTTCACTCAGAATACGAAGTTCAGCGTATCTGTGCCGCACTGTCGCAAGCGTTTAACCGACCTTTTGACCTGCACAATGGTCATCTGGCAAGCATGACACTCAGCATTGGCTTTGCGCTGACGTGGGAACATGCCTCTGCCGAGAAATTACAAGAACTTGCCGATCAAAATATGTATCAGGCCAAACATTTGCGTTCTGAACGCATTATTAAATAAGGAATTACACACATGTTAAAACGTCTATTTTCACCGTTTTTTCTGCTTTTACTGATCGTGGCAGGCTGTCAGGCACCTCAGGGAAAATTTACCCCAGAGCAAATTGCAGCTATGAAATCGTACGGATTTAGCGAAGTTTCAGGAGACTGGTCTCTTGGCCTTTCTGACAATATCCTGTTTGATAAAAACGACTATAAGCTCCGTCCGGAAAGTGAAAAGCAGATTCAGGAAATGGCATCCAAACTGGCTGCTACCGGGCTAAACCATGCACGTCTGGACGGTCATACGGATAACTACGGCGAAGACAGCTACAACGAAGCTCTGTCGCTCAAACGCGCAAATGTCGTGGCCGATGCCTGGGCACAAGGCGCTAATATTCCCCGTACCAATCTGACCACCCAGGGACTCGGGAAGAAATACCCTATCGCCAGTAACCAGACCTCAAAAGGTCGTGCTGAAAACCGCCGTGTCGCGGTAGTGATCGCCACACCGTAATCATCCCCGGCTGACTGTATCCAGAGAGTATGTAAAATCCCCCGGCAGTCAGTCTGTTCCCATAAATAAATATCGCGATAAAAAAAGGGCCAGCCTTTCGGCCAGCCCTTTTCTAACAGGATGTCGCTTGCGCGAATCTTAGTTAAGACGCTCTTTGATACGAGCAGACTTACCAGTGCGCTCACGCAGGTAGTACAGTTTAGCTTTACGAACAGCACCACGACGTTTAACAGCAATGCTGTCAACTACCGGAGAGTGAGTCTGGAAGACACGCTCAACGCCCTCGCCGTTGGAAATTTTACGAACAGTGAATGCAGAGTGCAGACCGCGGCTACGAATAGCGATAACCACGCCCTCAAATGCCTGCAGACGTTTTTTGGAACCTTCAACAACCCATACTTTCACTTCCACGGTATCACCCGGACGGAAGGAAGGTACGTCCTGCTTCATCTGTTCTTGTTCAAGTTGCTTAATAATGTTGCTCATAATTTAATCTCTTATCCTGGGTAAACTGATATTGGGGGCTTACGCCTGCCCATCATGTTTATGTTGCTGTTGTGCGTGTTCCTTTTTGAACTCCGCCAGCAACCTTACTTGCTCTTCAGTCAGAGCCAGGTTTTCCAGAAGTTCAGGTCTTCTAAGCCAGGTCCGGCCCAGCGACTGTTTCAAACGCCAGCGACGTATCTCAGCGTGGTTCCCCGACAGTAATACTGCCGGTACTTCCATCTGCTCTAACACTTCAGGTCGGGTATAGTGTGGACAGTCCAGCAACCCGTCAGCAAACGAATCTTCGATTGCTGATGCTTCATGACCCAGAACCCCCGGAATAAACCGGGAAACGGAGTCGATCAGCGTCATTGCCGGTAACTCACCACCACTGAGGACGTAATCGCCGATTGACCATTCTTCATCAATTTCGGTTTGAATCACGCGCTCATCGATACCTTCATAGCGACCACACACCAGAATCAGCTTTTGATTCGTGGCCAGTTCGCTGACGCCCGCTTGATCAAGCTTGCGTCCCTGAGGTGACAGATAAATCACCTTTGCGCCTTCACCAGCCGCAGCTTTTGCTGCATGAATGGCGTCCCGTAAGGGTTGCACCATCATTAACATCCCCGGTCCGCCGCCGTAAGGACGATCGTCCACGGTACGGTGCCGGTCATGAGTAAAGTCTCGAGGACTCCAGCTCTGGACGTTCAGCAGGCCATTTTTTACTGCCCGGCCAGTTACCCCGTAATCGGTAATTGCGCGGAACATTTCAGGAAACAGGCTAACGATACCTATAAACACAAGCCAATCCCCATAACGCCGACTTTTACCGTTTATCCGGTGGTTTAAAAACCAGGATCCCAATCTACTTCGATAGTACGAGTAGCGAGATCGACTTTCTTGATAACCTGCCCATCGAGGAACGGTACAAGACGTTCCTTGATACCAAACGCATCTTTCAGGTTTGCCTTGATGACGATGACGTCATTCGAACCGGTTTCCATCATATCGACGACTTTACCGAGATCGTAGCCTTCGGTGGTCACTACCTGGCAGCCCATAAGGTCTTTCCAGTAGTAGGAACCATCTTCCAGCGCTGGCAACTGCGAGGAATCCACGACAATTTCACAATTGGTCAGTAGATTCGCCGAATCACGATCGTCAACGCCTTTCAGCTTGATGATCAGATCCTGATTGTGGTGCTTCCAGCTTTCCAGCTGTACTTGCTGCCACTGACCCGCCTTCTGGATAAACCAGGGCTGATAGTCAAAAATGCTTTCGGCGTCTTCAGTGGAAGAAAACACTCTGAGCCAACCACGAATACCGTAAGAAGACCCCATTTTCCCCAAAACGATGGGTTCCACAGGAGCCTGCGCGGCGAGTTGCTTGCTCATCATGACCACCGTGACAGATTAAGCTGCTTTGTTTGCTGCTTTGATCAGCGTAGCTACGCGATCAGAAATAGTCGCGCCCTGGCCAACCCAGTGAGCGATGCGATCCAGATCCAGGCGAGTGCCTTCTTCTTTTTCGCTAGCGATTGGGTTAAAGAAGCCAACGCGCTCGATGAAGCGACCGTTGCGTGCATTACGGCTGTCGGTGACAACAACCTGGTAGAACGGACGCTTTTTAGCGCCGTGACGAGCTAAACGAATAGTAACCATAACATCCTCTTGTGTGAATAAAACACCGGGCCCCATCGAGGGAAGGGACCCGGTGTCATATTAAAAGCCCGAAAATTTTACTGATTTCTGGGAAAAAAGCAATCAACAGTTAATAACTCTGCTGTAGAAGGCCGTCGGCGGCGCAGCGAGTTCGGTGCCGGCGTGCGCGCAGCCACCGCAGCGTACACACAGTACGTGAGGATGGCGAGCACACCCCGGTGCCGAAGTAGCAAGTGAGCCAGGCCGGGAAATTAGCGACCCGGGAAGCCTGGCGGCATCATCCCCTTCATACTCCGCATCATCTTCGCCATCCCGCCTTTCTTCATTTTCTTCATCATGCGCTGCATGTCGTCGAACTGTTTCAGAAGGCGGTTAACGTCCTGTACCTGCATACCGCAGCCGGTAGCAATACGGCGTTTACGGGAACCTTTGATGATTTCCGGCTTAGCGCGCTCTTTCATCGTCATCGAGTTGATAATGGCTTCCATACGCACCAGCACTTTATCGTCCATCTGCGATTTCACATTGTCAGGGATCTGACCCATGCCCGGCAGTTTGCCCATCAGGCTTGCCATACCGCCCATGTTTTTCATCTGCTTGAGCTGCTCAAGGAAATCGTTGAGATCGAAGCCGTCGCCTTTTTTCAGCTTGCTGGCTAATTTCTCTGCCTGCGCGCGGTCAACTTTGCTTTCGATATCTTCGATCAGCGACAGCACGTCGCCCATGCCGAGAATACGTGAAGCAATACGATCCGGGTGGAAAGGCTCCAGCGCTTCGGTTTTCTCGCCGACACCGAGGAATTTAATCGGCTTGCCGGTGATATGACGAATAGAGAGCGCCGCACCGCCCCGCGCATCACCATCAACTTTGGTCAGCACCACGCCGGTTAACGGCAGCGCTTCGTTAAAGGCTTTTGCGGTATTCGCGGCATCCTGGCCGGTCATCGCATCGACAACAAACAGCGTTTCTACCGGCTTGATAGAAGCGTGGACCTGTTTGATTTCGTCCATCATCGCTTCGTCAACGTGCAGACGACCGGCGGTATCCACCAGCAGCACGTCGTAGAATTTGAGTTTGGCTTCTTTCAGCGCGGCGTTGACGATATCGACCGGTTTTTGACCGACATCCGACGGGAAGAAGTCTACACCGACCTGCTCGGCCAGCGTTTCCAGCTGTTTAATCGCCGCCGGGCGATAAACGTCCGCGGAGACCACCAGCACTTTCTTCTTGTGCTTCTCACGCAGGAATTTCCCCAGCTTACCAACGCTGGTCGTTTTACCCGCACCCTGCAAGCCCGCCATCAGTACGACGGCAGGCGGCTGAGCAGCCAGATTCAGGGTCTGGTTTTCTTCGCCCATTGCTGCAACCAGCTCGTTACGGACAATCTTGACGAACTCCTGACCCGGCGTCAGGCTTTTGTTAACTTCATGACCAACCGCTTTCTCTTTTACGCGATTGATAAACTCACGCACTACCGGCAGCGCTACATCAGCCTCCAGCAGCGCCATGCGCACTTCGCGCAGCGTCTCTTTAACGTTGTCTTCAGTAAGGCGTCCACGGCCACTGATATTGCGCAGCGTGCGCGACAAACGATCGGTTAAATTATCAAACATTGTCTCTCGCCTGGGGTGGAAACGGTCGGTCGCGACAGCGACACATCAACAGAAATTTGTCGCAGTATAACATGAAGCCGCCTTTGTTGTTATGCAACGGTTGGAGCAGCGGTCACGTAACGCTATACTGCTTTTCTTTATCACTGGCCAACTGTCGACACCTAATATGCCCGTTTTTGCTCTGCTCGCCCTTGTCGCCTACTCAGTCAGCCTTGCGCTGATTATTCCCGCCCTGCTGCAAAAAAACAGCGGCTGGCGGCGTATGGCTATTCTGTCTGCGGTCGTCGCGCTGGTAAGCCATGCTATTGCCCTGGAAGCGCGTATCCTGCCCGGCGGTGAAAGCGGACAAAACCTGAGCCTGTTGAACGTCGGCTCGCTGGTTAGCCTGATGATCTGCACGGTAATGACTATCGTCGCTTCCCGCAACCGTGGCTGGCTATTACTGCCCATTGTCTACGCCTTTGCGCTGATCAACCTCGCGTTCGCGACGTTTATGCCTAACGAGTTCATCACCCATCTCGAAGCGACACCGGGCATGATGATTCACATCGGGCTATCGCTGTTTGCTTACGCCACGCTGATTATTGCCGCACTGTATGCGTTACAACTGGCGTGGATCGACTATCAGTTGAAAAACAAAAAACTGGCGTTCAGCAATGAAATGCCGCCACTGATGAGCATTGAGCGGAAAATGTTTCATATCACCCAGATCGGTGTGGTTCTGCTGACGCTCACTCTGTGTACTGGCCTGTTTTACATGCATAACCTGTTCAGTACTGAGAATATTGATAAAGCCGTTCTTTCTATCGTGGCATGGTTTGTCTATATCGTTCTGTTGTGGGGGCATTACCATGAAGGCTGGCGCGGACGTCGCGTCGTATGGTTTAACGTCGCAGGCGCAGTCATTCTGACGCTGGCCTATTTCGGCAGCCGTATACTGCAGCAGTTCGTGAGTTAAATCTTTAAGGAACCCTACGTGGAACACATCTCCACTACCACGCTCATTGTCACGCTTCTCATCATGGTGGTCATTTCCGCCTATTTTTCCGGTTCTGAAACCGGAATGATGACCCTGAATCGCTATCGTCTGCGGCATCGGGCCAAGCAGGGTAATCGTCAGGCAAAACGCGTTGAAAAGTTACTTCGCAAACCGGATCGCCTGATAAGTCTGGTACTGATCGGTAATAACCTGGTGAATATTCTGGCCTCCGCGCTTGGCACTATTGTCGGTATGCGCCTGTATGGCGATGCCGGCGTCGCCATCGCCACCGGGGTGCTGACGTTTGTGGTGCTGGTTTTTGCCGAAGTACTGCCAAAGACCATTGCCGCGCTGTATCCAGAAAAAGTCGCCTACCCGAGCAGTTTTTTGCTGGCTCCCCTACAAATCATCATGATGCCGCTGGTGTGGTTGCTTAATACCATTACCCGCCTGCTGATGCGCATGATGGGTATCAAAACAGATATCGTGGTGAGCGGTTCGCTGAGTAAAGATGAACTGCGAACGCTGGTCAATGAATCGCGCTCCCAAATCTCACGTCGTAATCAGGATATGTTGCTGTCCGTGCTGGATCTGGAAAAAGTCAGCGTCGATGACATCATGGTGCCGCGCAGTGAAATCATCGGCATTGATATTAACGACGACTGGAAATCAATCGTGCGCCAGCTTTCGCACTCCCCTCACGGTCGCATTGTGCTGTACCGCGACTCACTCGACGATGCCATCAGTATGCTGCGCGTACGCGAAGCCTGGCGATTAATGGCGGAGAAAAAAGAGTTCACCAAAGAGACCATGTTACGCGCGGCCGACGAAATTTATTACGTCCCGGAAGGTACGCCCCTCAGCACCCAGCTCATTAAATTTCAGCGCAATAAGAAGAAAGTGGGTCTGGTGGTCAATGAATATGGCGATATTCAGGGGCTGGTCACGGTCGAAGATATTCTGGAAGAGATTGTCGGCGATTTCACCACATCAATGTCACCGACGCTTGCTGAAGAGGTGACGCCGCAGAATGATGGCTCAGTGATCATTGACGGCAGCGCCAACGTTCGTGAAATCAATAAGGCGTTTAACTGGCACCTGCCGGAGGATGACGCACGTACCGTGAACGGTATTATTCTTGAAGCGCTGGAAGAGATCCCGGTAGCTGGCACACGAGTGCGTATTGGGCAGTACGATATCGATATTCTCGACGTGCAGGACAATATGATTAAACAGGTACAGGTGTTGCCGGTTACACCACTGCGCGAGAGTGTAGCGGACCAGTGAGCATAGTCCGGGCCGGGTAGCGCATCAGCATTACCCGGCCCAGGGCTGATTAGCCTTTGGCTTTCGCCACGGAGACCATCGCCGCACGGATGGTACGTCCGTTCAGGGTATAGCCTTTCTGCATTACCATCAGCACATTACCGGCGGCAACGTCGTCAGACTCTACCATTGCAATGGCCTGATGCACGTTAGGGTCCATCGGCACATCTATATCCGCAACCACCTGCACACCAAACTTCGCCACCACATCCAGCATTGACTTACGCGTCAGCTCAATACCTTCAATCATTGGTGCCATCGCATCATTGTCTTTGTCCGCCACTTCCAGCGCACGATCCAGACTGTCCAGCACCGGCAGCAGCTCGTTGACGAATTTTTCCAGCGCAAATTTATGCGCTTTTTCTACATCCAGTTCGGTACGACGACGCAGGTTTTCCATTTCCGCTTTGATACGCAACACGCTGTCGCGCTCGCGAGTTTCGGCTTCAGCAAGCTGAGCTTCCAGATTCGCAATTTTTTCATCGCGCGGATCCACCTGCTCAGCAGAAGCGTCTGGTTCAACCGCCTCAACTTCTTCGTGCTGATCCATGATAATTTCTTCCGGGGCTTGCCCCTCAGGCGTTTTCTGTTCTTTACTACTCATGAATTTCTCCGCGTTTTTTTCGCATTCATCTCGCTAACCTGGATTATTATGGGGATAAGATTCAGGGTTTCAAGGGAAGTACTCACATTGTCACTAATCTTCGTTACAAGGACCTCGAGAAAATGAACAATCATTTCAAGTGTATTGGCATTGTGGGGCATCCACGTCACCCCACTGCACTGACAACACATGAAATGCTCTACCGCTGGCTGTGCGCCAAAGGTTATGAGGTTATCGTGGAGCAACAAATCGCGCACGAGCTACAGCTGAAAAATGTGAAAACCGGTACGCTCGCGGAGATTGGCCAGCAGGCAGACCTCGCCGTAGTCGTCGGCGGCGACGGCAATATGCTGGGCGCTGCGCGCACCCTGGCACGTTATGACATCAAGGTTATCGGAATTAACCGCGGTAACCTCGGTTTCCTCACCGACCTTGATCCAGACAATGCCCACCAACAGTTAGCTGACGTACTGGAAGGCCACTACATCAGCGAAAAACGCTTTTTACTCGAAGCCCAGGTATGCCAACAGGATTGCCAAAAGCGCATCAGCACCGCGATCAACGAAGTGGTGCTGCATCCAGGCAAAGTGGCGCATATGATTGAGTTCGAAGTGTATATCGATGAAATCTTTGCCTTCTCTCAGCGTTCCGACGGGCTAATTATCTCTACGCCTACCGGCTCTACCGCCTACTCGCTCTCTGCCGGAGGCCCAATTCTGACGCCTTCCCTGGATGCCATTACGCTGGTGCCGATGTTCCCGCATACGCTTTCTGCGCGCCCGCTGGTGATCAACAGTAGCAGCACAATTCGCCTGCGCTTTTCTCATCGCCGTAGCGATCTGGAGATCAGCTGCGACAGCCAAATCGCCCTGCCGATACAGGAAGGTGAAGACGTATTGATCCGCCGCTGTGATTATCATCTGAACCTGATACATCCAAAAGATTACAGCTATTTCAATACATTAAGTACCAAGCTGGGCTGGTCAAAAAAATTATTCTAATTTAACGCCAACCTCTTTACTGTATAAAAAACCAGTTTATACTGTATGTAATTACAGTTATGGTTTTTCATACAGGAAAACAGCTATGTTGGCACAACTGACCATCAGCAATTTTGCTATCGTTCGTGAACTTGAGATCGATTTCCAGAACGGCATGACCGTCATCACCGGTGAGACAGGTGCGGGTAAGTCCATTGCCATTGATGCTCTCGGTTTGTGCCTGGGCGGGCGCGCAGAAGCCGACATGGTGCGCGCAGGCGCTGCGCGAGCCGACCTCTGTGCCCGTTTCGCCTTAAAAGACACCCCAGCAGCCCTGCGCTGGCTGGAAGAGAACCAGCTTGAAGATGGCCGTGAGTGCTTGCTGCGTCGCGTTATCAGCAGCGACGGCCGCTCCCGTGGCTTTATTAACGGTACCGCCGTTCCGCTATCACAGCTTCGTGAGCTGGGCCAGTTGCTGATTCAAATCCACGGCCAGCACGCACACCAGCTTCTGACAAAATCCGAACACCAAAAATTCCTGCTTGATGGTTACGCCAATGAAGCGTCCCTGACCCAGGAAATGACCGCGCGCTATCAGCTATGGCACCAAAGCTGCCGCGATCTGGCGCATCATCAGCAACAAAGCCAGGAGCGCGCAGCACGGGCGGAACTATTGCAATATCAGCTAAAAGAATTGAACGAATTCAACCCACAGCCGGGCGAGTTTGAGCAAATTGATGAAGAGTACAAGCGTCTGGCTAACAGCGGGCAATTGCTCACCACCAGCCAGCAGGCGCTGGCTATCCTCGCGGATGGCGAAGACATCAATCTGCAGAGCCAGCTGTACACCGCAAAGCACCTGGTCACCGAACTGGCAGGCATGGACGGCAAACTTTCCGGTATCCTCGATATGCTGGAAGAGGCAACCATTCAGCTCAGCGAAGCCAGCGATGAACTGCGCCACTATTGCGATCGTCTGGATTTAGACCCTAACCGTTTGTTCGAACTTGAGCAGCGTATTTCAAAGCAAATCTCGTTGGCACGTAAGCATCACGTCTCTCCGGAAGCGCTGCCGCAGTTCTATCAGTCTTTGTTAGATGAACAGCAGCAACTTGACGATCAGGCCGACTCGCTCGAAACCTTAACCCTGGCGGTGAACAATCACCATCAGCAGGCGCTGGAAACAGCAAAAAGGTTGCACCAACAGCGCCAGCATTACGCCCAGGAACTGGGGCAACTCATTACCGAGAGTATGCATACCCTTTCGATGCCGCATGGTCTCTTTTGCATTGATGTAAAATTTGAGGAGCATCATCTGAGCGCAGACGGTGCCGACCGCGTGGAGTTTAAAGTTACCACTAACCCTGGTCAGCCGTTACAACCGATCGCGAAAGTTGCTTCCGGCGGCGAGCTGTCACGCATCGCTCTGGCTATTCAGGTTATTACCGCACGTAAAATGGAAACCCCGGCGCTGATTTTCGATGAGGTTGATGTCGGCATCAGCGGCCCGACGGCAGCGGTCGTGGGCAAAATGCTGCGGCAGTTGGGAGAATCAACCCAGGTAATGTGCGTAACGCACCTGCCGCAGGTTGCTGGTTGTGGTCATCAACATTTCTATGTCAGCAAAGAAACTGACGGCGCAATGACGGAAACACACATGCAGCCGCTTGATAAACGCGCACGTCTGCAGGAGTTAGCCCGCTTACTTGGCGGAAGCGAAGTCACACGCAATACCCTCGCAAACGCAAAAGAACTGCTGGCAGCATAAACTTTTTTCCCTTGTGAAGGTCTGAGTTCAACATAAAATCGCCGACCGACCCGACAGCAAAAGGTTTTAAAGTGGTGAAAGGTCTATTATCATCGGCATATTACATATGAGCCGCGTACTGCTCGGGCCCGAAAAGGAATCAAATCACTATGCGCTGTAAAACGCTGACTGCTGCTGCAGCAGTACTACTGATGTTGACTGCAGGCTGTTCCACTCTGGAGCGAGTGGTTTACCGCCCTGACATCAACCAGGGAAATTATCTGACACCGACCGATGTCGCCAAAGTGCGTACAGGCATGACGCAACAGCAGGTTGCTTATGCTCTGGGTACCCCGATGATGTCCGATCCTTTTGGCACTAACACCTGGTTCTATGTGTTCCGTCAGCAACCTGGACATGAAGGCGTAACTCAGCAAACGCTGACGCTGACCTTTAACAGCAGCGGCGTATTGACCAACATTGATAACAAACCTGCCCTGACCGACAACAAGTAGGTTTGAGAGATCAAAAAAAGGTGCTCAATGAGCACCTTTTTTATTGTCTGTTATTTTTTAGCGGATTTCTCTGCTCGCTGCCTGCGCAGCTCTTTGGGATCGGCAATCAACGGCCGATAAATTTCCACCCGATCGCCGTCATGCAGAACATCAGCAAGCTTTACCGGACGGCTGTAGATGCCCACTTTATTTTTGCTGAGATCGATATCATTACGTAATTCCAGCAACCCGGAAGCGCGGATAGCCTCTTCCACCGTAGCGCCCTGCCGCAGCGTTACGCGCTGTAAATACTGTTTTTCAGGCAGCGCGTATGCCACTTCAACGACAATTTTAGCCGACGCTGACACTGTAAACCTCTTTCGCGCGAACGGTGAAAGCCTGCACCATATTCGAAGCCAGCTCTTTAAAGATGCGGCCAAACGCCAGCTCGATGAGTTTATTCGTGAACTCAAAATCGAGATGAAACTCAATGCGGCACGCGTCCTGGCTTAACGGCGTAAATTTCCAGCCGCCAATCAGTTTTTTAAACGGTCCATCGACCAGATGCATCAGGATGCTCTGATTACTGGTCAGTTGGTTACGCGTGGTGAACGTTTTGCTAATCCCTGCTTTAGAGACGTCCACAGCGGCCGTCATTTGTCCCGGAGTCGACTCCAGTACGCGGCTACCGGTGCACCCCGGTAAAAACTGGGGATAGGATTTAACATCATTCACTAACTGATACATCTGCTCCGCACTGTAAGGTACTAAAGCGGTCCGGCTAATCTGAGGCATAACAATTTCCATCAATATCAATCACACAAATAATACCATTTATCACTCGCTAAAAAAAACGCTATAGCCCAACTCGTGCTAAGATAGCGCCTTGCGCCCCGCTGGATGAAATGGGGTGTTTTTCGATTCCAGATTACCTATACTGAGCGGCATTATGACGAAGAAAAAAGCACACAAACCTGGCTCAGCCACAATCGCGCTTAACAAACGCGCACGACACGAATACTTTATCGAAGAAGAGTTCGAAGCAGGACTCGCTCTGCAGGGCTGGGAAGTCAAATCCTTGCGCGCAGGTAAAGCCAACATCGGCGATAGCTACGTTATACTCAAAGACGGCGAAGCGTTCCTGTTTGGCGCCAACTTCACACCGATGGCCGTTGCTTCAACACACGTGGTATGCGATCCCACCCGTACCCGTAAACTACTGTTAAACCAGCGCGAACTCGACTCTTTGTATGGTCGCATGAATCGGGATGGTTATACCGTGGTAGCACTTTCGCTGTACTGGAAGAACGCCTGGTGTAAAGTGAAAATCGGCGTCGCAAAAGGTAAGAAACAACACGACAAGCGCTCCGATGTGAAAGAACGTGAATGGCAGGTGGATAAAGCACGTATTATGAAAAATGCCGGGCGATAACCTTCTTTTCTTTGTGGCCAGTCTATCACCATGATGACTGGCCTTTATTTTTTAGTTATTGAAAGTCGCATTATACATTCATAGTAATTATAGATTCCATTGCTGAATCGTTCAGCTAAAAATACAACCTCCAATCCGCAGTCAAGGAGTAGCCTAATAGAATAAAACTTCAAGTACTCCCGCCCTATATTTTCCACTCTACGAAATAGCATTATTATTACTGTTGTTTATTATTAACAATAAATAATAAAATCAATGATTACAGCAAGTTATAAATAAAGCCTATTTATCGAAACGTTTAACTCATTTCGATGAAAAATGTCATCATATATTTTTAATATCTGGACATTGCAGAAAAGTTTCTTTCTGACTATATCATCTAATACGAAAGAACTATTTTTGGTGCTCAGACTACGACTTTATTTGTTCAGAAACTGATATCTGTAAATCTCATCCATGAAATTACATGTGCAAGTTCATCATTATGATGAACGAGGCACCTGTCTGCTCATTTTCCCGGCACGCCGTTGCGGATTAATACTCCCGACCTGCCATCAGGAGTGAACATATGCGTCTACTCGCCGTTGTATCGAAGTTGACTGGTGTTTCTACCAATGTTGAAGCCTCTGAAATTACGCTCAACTCACCTTCTATTGTGAAACTTTCCGTTTCGCGTGAGGAGGTCAGCCAGTTGACTCGCGTTAATCAGGATCTGGTTGTCACACTCCGTTCAGGTGAAACCATCACCATTAAAAATTTTTACGTCGGAAAAGGTGATGCGCAAAACCAGCTGGTTCTGGAAGACAGCAATGGCGCGCTGTGGTGGGTTCAGGATACGGATGGCGCTTTCCATTTTCAGCACCTGGACGATCTCACTCCGCTGATGACGGCCGAAGGCAGTCATGACGGTGGCGCAGTCTGGCCCTGGGTTCTCGGCGGGGTCGTTGCCGCAGGTGGGATTGCAGCTATAGCCTCTTCTGGCGGCGGTGGCGGACATCACAATAACGACAACGGCTCAGGCAATGGTAATCCCGGTGGTAGTACGGATCCTGGCGTTGGAACAAATCCAGATGGTGGCACTAATCCAGGCGGTAATAATAGCGGAGATACCACTCCACCAACATCCCCAACTGCACTGGTGGTCTCCCCTGATGGCAAGTCGTTGACCGGGCAGGCAGAACCGGGCAGTACAGTCATCATTAAAGATGCGCAGGGCAACATTGTTGGTCAGGGTAAAGCAGACAGTGACGGCAAATTTGCGATCGATCTTAATCCCCCTAAACTCAGCGGAGAACACCTGACCGTTACCGCAACCGATGCGGCAGGTAATACCAGCCCCGCCGCGAGCGTTAACGCGCCCGATATTCCTCTGCCTGCCACACCGGTATTTTCTGCTGCTATAGACGATCAGACACCGGAAACCGGGACTGTCGCTAACAAGCAATTTACCAATGACAATACCCCGACGCTACAGGGAACCGGCACCCCCGGCTCAACTATCCATATTTATGTTGATGGCAAAGAGACAGGTACCGCCGTGGTGGGATCGAATGGAAAATGGAGCTTTGCTATTGCCACACCGCTGGCAGATGGTGAACACAGCTTTACAGCCATTGCTACCAACCTTAAAGGCAGCAGCGGAGAATCTACCCAATTCACACTCAACATTGATACTCACACCCCAGAAGCCCCTGTACTTGAAGCCCTAACGGATAAAACAGGTTACATTACTGGTCTACTCATCAATAACGCACACACTGATGAAGCAAAACCAACCCTATCCGGTAAAGGTGAAGCAGGAAATACCATTACCATCCGTGAAGGGAACATCATTCTGGGGACGACTGTCGTTGATGCCAGCGGCCAGTGGAGCTTCACCCCGACAACAGCGTTAAGCGACGGCGCACATACGTTCACGATCCAACAGACGGATAAAGCAGGAAACGTCAGCGAAATAACGACAACCCCAACGATTATTGTTGATACGACTCCCCCACCTGCTGCGGTGGTTGACTCAGTCTCCGTGGATGGCACCACCGTAACAGGTCATGCTGAAATCGGCAGTACCGTCTCCATCTATGATGCCGATAACAATCTCCTCGGTTCAGCTGTAGTAGGCCAGGATGGCTTATTCAGTATTACGCTGAATCCAGCGAAAACGCATGGCGAAACGCTGGAAACACGTATCCGTGATGAGGTAGGTAATAACGGACCGGCAGGCCAATTTACTGCATCAAACTCTCAATATCCTTCTCAACCGATCATCATCACCGTGTCAGATGACATTGGGAGCGTGACCGGTGCTCTGAAAAACGGCGATGCTACAGATGACAATCGCCCGACCATCAGCGGCACTGCTGAACCGGGAAGTGTTATCACAATTAATGACAATGGCGTGCCAATGCCAACAATCTCGCCGGTGATTGCTGACAACGATGGGAAGTGGAGCTTTACGCCCTCTCAACCACTTCCTGATGGCGATCATCTTTTTACCGCAACGGCGACAAATAGCTTCGGCACCAGCGGACAGTCCATCAGCTTTGCGGTTGATATCGACACCCAACCTCCGGTGCTGGAAGATTTGGAAGTCATTAATCAGGGAACCACGCTGACAGGCTCCACCGAAGCAGGCAGCACGGTGGTGATTAAAGACAGTCAGGGAAATGTTTTGGGAAGCGGTAAGGCAGGTAATGACGGCTCATTCTCAATAGGCATTAATCCCGCCAAAACCAATGGTGAAACGCTGACCATTTCGGTCACTGATAGAGCCTCAAATACGGGTCCTGTAGAGAGCCTGAAAGTACCGGATATTTCGCCACCAGCCTCCCCTTCCGGACTAACTGTCGCTGCCGACGGTGAATCCGTTAGTGGTCAGGCGGAACCCGGTTCTACGGTTATCATCAAAGACGTCGCGGGTAACGTACTGGGTACCGGGATCGCCAACGGCAGCGGGCAATTCATCGCCCCGCTAAATTCACCACAAACCAATGGCGAAGCGTTGACGGCAACAGCCAAAGACGCTGCACAAAATGAGAGTCTACCGTCTACCGTGCTCGCACCGGATACGAGCGCACCACTCGCACCAGAAAATGTGAAAGTGAGCCCGGAAGGCACCAGCGTAACGGGGACGGCTGAACCAGGCAGTACAATAACCATTACCGCACCGGACGGCAGCACCATCGGTACTGGAAAAACGGGAAGCGATGGCAACTTTAGCGTACCGCTTTCACCTGCGCAGACGAATGGCGAAACCGTCAGCGTCACCGCCACTGACAGCGCTAAAAATGAAAGCCCGGCGCAAACGGCGGTAGCGCCGGATATTACCGCCCCCGATAAGCCCATTATTTTGCAGGTATTTGATGATGTCGCAGACGATACCGGGCCACTCACCAGTGGACAAACAACCAACGACAACCGTCCGACGCTGAGCGGCACAGCAGAAGCTGGCTCAACGGTAGAGATATTTGATAACGGGGTATCTCTAGGTGTGGCCGTAATGCAGCCTGACGGTAGCTGGAGCTTCACCCCTCAGACCGACCTCGGTGAAGGGAAACACCAGCTTACGGCTGTCGCTACAGATACCAAAGGCAACGCCAGCCCGGCGACCGCATTTGAACTGATTGTTGATACGCAGTCACCGCAAATGCCTGCCATTACCCATGTAACGGATGACAAACCGGGCATTGTCGGTTCCATCGCCAATAACGGTCTGACCAATGATAACACGCCAACCATCAACGGAACCGGCGAACCCGGCTCAATAGTTCATCTGATGCGTGACGGGCAACTGATTGCAGATATTACCGTCGATACTAGCGGAATATGGAGCTACACCCCGCCGCAAACGTTGCCCGATAATAAATATGAATTTACAGTGACAGCCAGCGACAGCAATGGAAACACGACACCTCTCTCCGCAGGGTTCACCATTACCATTGACAGCACGGCACCTCTCGCCCCGGGATTTTCTGCGATCCTTGATCCTGATAAAAATCCTATCGATACCAGTCAACCGACCAACTCTTCTCAGCCACAGTTAACCGGTAGTGGCACCGCTGGCGACACCATCACCATTTATGACAATGGCAAGCCGATTGGTGAAACAAAGGTTGGCACGGATGGAAACTGGCAATTCACGCCGCCAGTGGTACTGGGTGACGGCACACATGTTCTGACGGCAACCGCCAGCGATCCGGCGGGCAATGAAGGCCCGAAATCCACCAGCTTCACGCTACAGGTCGATACAAATGCGCCAAATGCACCACAAATCCTGTCAGCAACCATTGTTGTGGGTACCGAAAATGTCGTTCTGGCTAATGGCAGCACAACGAACCAGGAAACTCCGCTTCTGAGCGGTACCGGCGAGCCAGGCGCCACGGTTACGCTCTATAATAATGGCACTGAGGTGGACACGGTAAAGGTCAATGCACAAGGGAAATGGACCTACCAGCCAACCGCCAACTTATCTGAAGGGTTAAACGTCATCACCGCGACGGCTACCGATGCGGCAGGCAACGTCAGCCCGGTATCCGGCGTCTACTCGATCACAATTGATACCATTCCACCTGCGAAACCTGACGTACCGCTAATCACCGATAACGTTCTACCCGTTGTCGGAAACGTTGCCAGTGGTGGCACAACCAATGACACCACGCCCACCTTCAGCGGGAAGGGAGAACCGGGTAGCACTATCACTATCTACAATAACGGCAGCGAAATTGGTCAAACAACGGTAGGTGATAACGGGAGCTGGACTTTTACCCCGAGCCCATTAGACCCAGACACGACTTACGTCATCACCACAACTGAAACCGACATTGCGGGCAATACCAGCGATCCGTCGGATCCCGTCACCCTAACCATTGACACAACAGCACCAGGCAATCCTACCATCGGATTTGCGACGGATGATGACAACACGCCCAATGCCAACTTTAACAGCGGCGCCACCACCGATGACAATACGCCGGTTATTCATGGTACGGGTGAAGCTGGCAGTATTATTACTGTATTCAATGGCGCTACCGTTCTGGGCGTGGCCACCGTCGACAGTTCTGGCAACTGGGAATTCCCCATTACCAGCGCCCTGCTCGATGGTACCTATACCCTGACCGCCAGCGCAAAAGACGCCGCCGGTAATCCCAGCGGGACATCGAACAGCTTTACCTTTACCGTTGATACCATTCCTCTGCAGGCACCGGTAGTGACGGAAATCCTTGATAACGTCAACCCGGTCACTGGCACTCTGAGCGATGGCTCCTTCACTAACGACCAGACGTTAACCATCAACGGCACCGGAGAGACGGGCAGCACAATAACGATTTATGACAATGGCACAGTTATAGGGACCGCAAACGTTATTGATGGAAAATGGACCTTCACCACGCCTGCACTTTCAGAAGATCCTCACGCGCTGACCTTCAGTGCAGATGACGGAGCCGGAAACACGACGGTTCAAACGCCGGCCATTAATATCACCGTAGATATTACACCGCCGCCAGCCCCTGTCATTCAGGTGATCACAGAGGATGGCTCCCGGGTCTCTGGTATGGCCGATCCTCTGAGCACCATTGAAATCCGTGATGGATCAGGGAAATTGCTCGGAACTGCTACCGCCAACGGCACCGGCGAATTCACCGTCACCTTAAGCCCGGCCCAGACCAACGGCGGTGAACTCACGGCGAAAGCAATTGATCGCGCGGGTAACGAAAGCCCCAATGCGACCTTTCCCGCCTCTGACAGCGGTCTGCCTGATGTGCCGTTCATTACCGCGATTGACGACGATGTCGGTAGCGTACAGGGAAATATTCTCACTGCTGGCGGTAGAACAGACGACACCACCCCCACGCTTCGTGGCACAACGGAAGTGGGGTCGACGGTCGAAGTCTTTATTAACAGCACCAGCGCTGGCCAGGCCATCGTTGATACCAGCGGCAATTGGACATTTGCGGTTCCCACCCTGCCGGGCGAAGGGAACTACGATTTTACCGTTCAGGCCACCAACGGTAACGGCAAGGGCGGTCTGTCCGCCCCCGTTGCAATAACGGTAGATTTAACCGCACCGCTCCAGCCGGTGATTGTCAACGCGACGGATGACGTTCCCGGCTACACCGGCTCACTGGCTAACGCCGCGCTAACAAACGATGCGCGCCCCACGCTCAACGGTACCGGCGAAGCAGGTGCCACTATAACCATCTTTGATAATGGCAATGCGATCGGCACTACCACCGTCGCTCAAAACGGTAGCTGGAGCTTCACGCCGGGAAGTAATCTCAGTAACAGCCAGCATGTGTTCACCGCCCGCGCAACGGATAGTGCAGGTAATACCGGGGCTATTTCGGGCGATTTCACCCTGACCATTGACGCACAAGCGCCCACCGTCCCGACAATTACATCGGTGATTGACGATAACAACCTACCGAACGTTTCCGTCTTACCAGGCCAGGTAACTGACGATCGCCAGCCCGTGCTGAACGGTACGGGCGAAACCGGTGCGACAATTAATATCTTTGATAACGGCGTACTCCTTGGTACGACCGTAGTAGGTGCAGGAGGAGCCTGGTCCTGGACGGTTGACAGCGCGCTAACGGAAGGCAGCCACACCCTGACCGTCAGCGCCACCGACCCGGCAGGTAACACCAGCGCAGCCTCCTCTGGGTGGAATATCGTCGTGGATGTGACGCCCCCCGCCGTACCAACGCTCACTTCCGTGGTAGACGATCAGCCCGGTTTAACCGGCAATCTGGTCAGCGGTCAACTCACCAACGACGCGACTCCGACGCTCAACGGTCGCGGAGAAATCGGAGCTACAATTAATATCTGGCTGGATGGCGGAACAACACCGATTGGCACAGCCATTGTTGATGGAACCGGGTCGTGGAGCTTCACGCCTGGAACGCCACTCACTAATGGTAACCATACCTTTACCCTCAGCGCGACTGACCCAGCCGGCAACACCAGCGCCCTGTCCGGTGGATTTACGCTGAATGTTGACGCCACTCCACCTGTAGCGCCAGTCATTACCAGCATCGCGGATAATACGGCCCCCGTGATAGGCGTCGTACCGAATGGTGGAAGCACCAACGAGACAAGGCCGACAATTACCGGAACCGGTGAAGCAGGCTCGACGATATCTATTTATAACGGCGCTTCTCTCGTGGGCACCGCCCTCGTCCAGGCCAGCGGCAACTGGAGCTTTACACCAACAAATGCGCTTGCTGCGGGCACATGGAATCTTACCGCGAAGGCAACAGATACCGCGGGAAATACCGGGCCTGCATCAGATGTTCGCTCATTCACTATTGATACCACCGCCCCCGTTGCACCTGTCATAACCACCGTCTTTGACGATCAAGGGCCACTCACCGGCAATCTCAGCAATGGACAAATTACTGATGATGCCCGCCCGACATTCAGCGGTACCAGCGAACCCAACGCCATAATCCGTATCTTTGACAACGGCTCTTTGTTAACGGAGATAACCGCTAACAGCAGCGGTAACTGGAGCTATACGCCTACGCAACCAACAGCGCCTGCAATGGCCACGGGAAATCATGTCATCACCGTAACGGCCATCGATGCGGCGGGTAATGTGAGTCCTGCATCGGACAGCTTCACATTCGTGGTGGATACCACCGCGCCATTGCTACCGGTTATTACCCTGGTGACCGATGATATGCCCCCTGGCACCGGGGCGATTACTAACGGACAAAGCACCAACGATCCAACGCCGACGTTTAGCGGAACAGCGGAGGCCGGAGCCACAATCACCCTGTATGAGAATAATACCGTCCTGGGAACCACCACCGTATTAGCCAACGGTACCTGGAGCGTCACCACCTCCACGTTGGGAAGCGGTACACATACCATTACCGCTGTCGCTACAGATGCCGCAGGCAACGCCAGCCAACCAACAGGCGGTTTTACGCTGACTGTCGACACATCGGCCCCCGCTACGCCAATCCTGACTACCGTCGTGGATGACGTTGCTGGCGGTGTATTCGGCAACCTGAATAACGGTCAGATCAGTAATGACAGCCGGCCAACACTGAACGGGACTGCTGAGGTGGGAAGTACGGTAAGTGTTTATGACGGCAACACCTTGTTGGGAACAACCACGGCTGGAGCAGGTGGCGTCTGGAGCTTCACGCCGGGAACCCCGCTCAGCGAAGGCTCGCACACGCTAACCGTCACCGCCACCGATGCGGCGGGTAATAACAGCCCGGCGACCAACAGTTTTGTGATAGTCGTTGATACCACCGCGCCAGGCGTGCCAGTTATTGTCAGCATTATTGATGATGTGCCTAACATCACTGGTGCAGTGGGTAATGGTCAGTCCACCAATGATACCCTCCCCACGCTCAACGGCACGGCGGAAGCCAACAGCACGGTCAATATCTTTGACAACGGCGCGCTGGTGGCCTCCGTAACGGCGAACGCCAGCGGAAACTGGACCTGGACTCCCACCTCAGCGTTGAGCCAGGGCACGCATGCTTATACGGTTAATGCCACTGATACGGCGGGTAACGTGAGCCCCACCTCTCCTGGCTCGTCGATTGTAGTGGATACCCTTGCGCCCGGCGCGCCGACAGGCCTGACTATCAATGCCACCGGAAACCGCGTCACCGGTACAGCTGAAGCAGGGAGCACCGTGACCATTACATCCAGTACAGGAACCGTACTGGGAACCGCCACTGCGGATGGTGCCGGCAGCTTTGTGGTGGCGCTTTCCCCGGCACAAACCAGCGGCCAGGCGCTGCTGGCATTTGCTCAGGATAAAGCGGGTAATACCGGTGTTTCTGCCGGGTTCACTGCCCCGGATACCCGCGTACCCGATGCCCCAACCATCGTCAGTGTTGTAGATGATTTCGGCATTTATACCGGGATTATCGCCAATGGTCAGGTAACCAACGATGCCTTACCTACGCTAAACGGAACGGCACAGGCCAATGCCGTCATCAATATTTACAACAACGGGGCGCTGCTTGGCTTCACAACGGCTAACGCCAGCGGCGTCTGGTCCTTCACGCCTGACAGCAATTTGACCGAGGGCTCGCACGCCTTTACCGCGACCGCAACCAACGCGAACGGCACAGGAGCCGCATCAGGTCCCGCCACGGTGGTGGTCGACACACTGGCTCCCAATACGCCAACCGGCATACTGAGTGCGGATGGCGGTTCGCTAACAGGTCAGGCAGAAGCAAACAGCACGGTGACGGTGACAATCCCTGGCGCGGGTACCTACACCACGACGGCAGGAAGCAACGGCGCCTGGTCATTGACCTTGCCGACCAAACAAATTGAAGGGCAGAAGCTGGGCATAACCGCAACCGATGCGGCGGGCAATACGTCGGGGTCGCTCTCCATTACCGCCCCAATCCTCCCACTCTCGGCTAACGATAACGTCACCAGCCTCGCTCTGACGACCACCGCAACCACCAGCTCACAAAGCTACTCTGACTACGGTCTGCTGTTGGTAGGTGCTTTGGGGAATGTCGCCTCCGTTCTGGGTAATGACACCGCACAGGTACAGTTCACCATTGCCACCGGCGGTTCTGGCAATGTTACGATCGATGCGGCAGCGACAGGCATTGTTCTGTCATTGCTCAGTACCCAGGAGATTGTGGTGCAGCGCTTTGATGCCACTCTCGGCACCTGGAGCACCTTCATCAACACTGCAAATGGCGACTTCGCAAATCTACTGACGTTAACTGGTAGCGGCGTCACCCTGAATCTGACCGGCCTGACCGGCGGGCAGTATCGCGTGCTGACGTATAACACCAGCCTGCTGGCGACAGGTTCATATACCAGCCTGGACGTAGACGTTCATCAGACCAGCGCAGGCGTTGTCAGCGGGCCGACCGTCAATACTGGTAACGTGATGGCCGATGACGTTACGCCAACCGGAACAACACTAACATCAGTCACTGATGCCAGCGGGAAAACCACCGTCGTTAGCGCGGGTGGGGTCGATATCACAGGTCAGTACGGCACCCTGCACATCAACCAGGACGGCAGCTACAGCTACAAATTAACTAACACCAGCGCCGCGGTTTACGGTCAAAAAGAGAGCTTCACCTATACCATCACACAGGGTAGCAACAGCAGCTCGGCACATCTGGTGATCAACCTGGGGCCAGCCCCGGCGGCCACCACCGTTATTGCGGCCGACAACAATGCTGCCATGGTCTTTGATACCAGCGTCAGCTATGTCAACAATGGGCCATCAGTACAAAGCGGTCTGACGGTATTAAGCGTCGGAGTTGGTACCGTACTTAACGCCAACCTGCTTGATGACATGAGCAATCCGATTATCTTTGATGTAGAGGATGGCTCAACCCGTACGATGACCATTCAAGGGACCGTTGGCGGCGTAACGCTGGCCTCAACGTTCGATCTTTATATCTACCGCTTCAATGATGCGATCCAGCAGTTTGAACAATACCGGGTGCAAAAAGGCTGGATCAACACCCTGCTGCTGAATGGCAATTCACAGCCGTTGACGGTAACGCTGCCAGGCGGTGAATACCTGTTTGTACTGAATACCGCCAGCGGGATCAGCGCCCTCACCGGTTACACGCTCAATATCTCGCAGGATCATACCTATGCCGTAGATAGCACTACCGCCAATACCACCGGCAATGTGTTAACTAACGATATTGTGCCGCCAGATGCGGTGATCACTGAAGTCAACGGCGTGGCTGTCCCGGCATCGGGAAGCACCACCATAAACGGACTCTACGGTACGTTATCCATTGATGCAAAAGGAAATTACACCTATACCCTGAAAAACGGCGTTGGTGCGGACAGCATCAAATCCCCGGACAGCTTCGTCTATACCGTTCGCGCGCAGAATGGTGATACGGATACCGCCTCACTGAATATCACGCCAACCCCGCAGGCGTTGAATGCCGTCGATGACGTCAGCAGCATCATGGCGGTAAATACCGTTCAGGACTCGGCTGCATATGGCAGCGGCGCGCTGGGAACAGCGACAATTCCGACACTGGGGAGCAAGGCAACCGCGACAGGTTCGTTTGACATCGCGACAAATGACGTCCTGAAAAACGCTACGCTTAACTTCGATATCAACACGCTAATCACCGTCGGTACGCTCGGTGTGAGCTGGACGATAACCGGCCCTGGCGGATACACACTTTCAGGTTCGGTACCTGCCAGCGCCATCAGTCTGTTAGGCAGTTCAATCGCGGTCTCGCTGGGGAATGCCGAACTGACCGCAGGTCATTACAGCGTCAGCTTCACAGGAACGATGGGAGGGCTGGCCGTGGGCAACGTCAGCATTACGCCGAACGTCACCGGCACCACCTGGCACCTTAATACCTTTGATGTCAACACCACCACGGTAAATGGCAATATTTTTGATGGTAGTGATGCGGCAGGTGCCCACGATCAGCTGTCAACCGTCCATACCCTGCTTACCGTCAATGGCTATAACGGCAGTACCGCCACGCTCAATCCGACCAGCAGTACCAGTAGCGCCACCGTTCAGGGCCATTATGGTTCACTGACCATGAATCTGGATGGCTCATACACCTACACGCTGAAGCCGGGTACGACCGTGGCATCGATGACCACCAAAGAGACCTTCACCTATACGCTTAATGACCAAAACGGACATACGGACACCGCCACGCTGACCATCAATATGAATCCGCAGCTGGCAAGCTCCTCACAGCATGATGTGATCACCGGATCGGTCTACGGCGATACGCTTATCTATCACCTGCTTAATGCCAACAACGCAACCGGAGGGAACAACAGCGACAGCTGGACCAACTTCTCTATGGCCCAGGGTGACAAGATCGATATCCACGAACTGCTGAGCGGATGGAACCATCAGGCCTCAACGCTTGGGAACTACGTGCAGGTCACCACCAACGGATCCAACACCGTGATCGCCATCGACCGCGATGGTACGGGTGGAACTTATCAATCCACCAACCTCATCACCCTGGAGAACGTCAACACCACGCTGAATGAACTGCTACAGAACAACCATCTCATCACGGGTGGTTAATACATAAAGCTCCGGGCGCCACGACGCCCGGAGCAACTGCCGTAACGGTTGTATTTGAAAGGGATGAGATATGGGAAAAGTCATGCCCGTGGCATTACTGCTGGCATTAACGCTGTGTTCCATGCAGGTGAATGCCGAGGATGAACCGCAAATTATTACGCCGGAAGGGTTGGCAAACAGCCAGATGCTTCCAAACCTTGACGGCTCCGTTGCCGATCTGCCGCTAAGCTCCGCCGCCCCCGGTACTCTGACGCTGAACGATGCCGTGAGTCGTGCCGTGAGCTGGCACCCATCCATTCGTGAATCTATCGGCAAATTACTCACACAGAATGAGCAGATAGACGTGGCGAAATCGAAATATTACCCGCAGGTAACTGCCGGAATGAACAACGGCTACAGCAATACTTACACCGACCACGGCTTTAGCCCAGCCCTGGTTATTTCGGTGTCACAAATGCTGTATGACTTCGGCAAAGTGGCCAGCCAGGTCCGTGCTGAAACCGCAGGTTCCGCGCAGCAGCAGGCTAATGTGTTACTCAGTATTGATACCATCGCGCACGCGACCGCCAACGCGATAGTTCAGGTGCAGACGTGGCAGCAAATGGTGGATGCCGCCGAGGAGCAACTCGCCGCTCTGAACGGCATTGGCCGATTGACCCGGCAACGTAATGATGAAGGCGCAACCTCGCTATCGGACGTGGTACAAACCGATGCGCGTATAGAGTCTGCGCGTTCGCAACTGGCGCAGTACCAGGCCAATCTCGACAGCAGCAAGGCAACGCTGATGAGTTTTCTCGGCTGGAACTCGCTCAACGGCATCAGCAATGAATTCCCCGGCAAACTGGACAGCAGTTGTGATGTCGTAAAACCCGACGATAAGCTGGTTCCTGCCGTGCTGGCGGCGTGGGCGCAGGCAAATGTGGCGCAGGCCAACCTCGACTACGCCAACGCGCAAATGACGCCGACTATCTCTCTGGAGCCGTCGGTTCAGCACTATCTCAACGACAAATACCCCAGCCATGAGGTACTCGACAAAACCCAGTACTCCGCATGGGTAAAAGTTGAAATGCCGCTGTATCAGGGGGGTGGACTTACCGCCAGACGCAATGCCGCCAGTCATGCGGTTGAGTCAGCCCAGTATTCTATTCAACGAACCCGGCTTGAGGTACGGCAGAAATTACTGGAATCCCGCAGCCAGGCGATGAGTCTCGCCACCGCCCTGCAAATTCTGCGACGCCAGCAGCGACTGAGTGAACAAACGCGCGAGCTGTATCAACAGCAGTATCTGGATCTTGGTTCACGCCCGTTGCTCGATGTGCTTAACGCCGAGCAGGAGGTGTATCAGGCGCGCTTTGCTGAACTCCAGACCCAAAACCAGCTGCGCCAGTTACAGCTTAACTGCCTCTACAATACCGGATCGCTACGCCAGGCGTTCGCCTTAAATAACCGCAGCATTCAATCGGTGGAGATACAGCTATGAGCGACGTCGATTCACATGCGGAAGAGGCCATTGGCGAACAGGCTCTGAGCCAGTGGGCGCAGGCGATGACGTATATTGCCAGCCACTATCGCGTTGCCTGCTCCCCCGGCGCAATCCAGGCCAACGCCCCGTGGTTTGCAGGGAAAAACCGCACCCTCGCGCTGACACAACTGGCGCGCCAGGCGGGCCTGTCATTTCACGCGCTGGACACCACAAAGCAGGCGTTCAGCCAGTGGCGTTTACCGGTAGTAGCGGAACTGCGCGACGGCCAAATCATGGTGATAGAGCATTTCAACGGTGACGATGCACTGGATGTTTTTATCATCGCCGAAGAGGGGCAACGTAACCGGGTGACGGTCGCAGAGCTTGTGCCAGAGATCGTAAGCATTACCGCGCTGCGTCCGCTTTCGGCGCTAAAAGACAGTCGGGTAGACCGCTATATTTCTCGCTTTAAACCCGACTGGATGCGCGAACTGGTTTTACAGGATATCCACCCTTACCTGCCAGTGATGGTTGCCGCTTTTCTGATTAACGTTCTGTCGCTCTCCGGGATTATCTTTTCGATGCAGGTCTACGATCGGGTGATTCCGGCGCAGTCATATCCGACGCTGTATGTTCTCTCAACCGGCGTTCTGGTGGCGGTCCTGTTTGGCTTTCTGCTGCGCGAAGCACGTACCCACATTATGGATCTGCTGGGTAAACGCGCCGATATGCGCATTTCCGATCGGGTATTCAGCCATGCCCTGCGGCTGCGTAATAGCGCCGTACCTCGCTCGACGGGGAGCTTTATTTCTCAACTCCGCGAGCTGGAGCAGGTTCGCGAGATGATCACCTCCTCGACCATGTCGACTATTGTCGATCTGCCTTTTTTCTTTCTGTTTATCGTGGTACTGGCCTGCATTGCCCCGCCGCTGGCATGGATAGCGCCCGTCGCCGCCCTGCTGATGATCCTGCCAGGTTTACTGTTACAGAAGAAGCTGGCTGTGCTCGCCAACCAGGCCGCACATGAATCCACCCTGCGTAATGCGGTACTGGTTGAAAGCGTTCAGGGGCTGGAGGACATCAAGCTGATGCAGGCGGAAAACCGCTTTTTACAGCAGTGGAACAGCTACATCCGCATTACCGGAGAGTCCGGACTGCGCACGCGCAAGCTGACTCAGGGGCTGATTGGCTGGGGCATGTCGGTACAGAGTCTGGTCTACGCCGCCATTATTATGTTCGGCGCGCCGATGGTCATTGAAGGCACGATGACCACCGGGGCCGTGGTGGCCGCCTCCATGCTCGGTTCCAGAATGATTGCCCCAATGGCTAACCTATGCGGCGTGCTGGCCCGCTGGCAGCAGGTTAAAGCAGCGAAGATGGGGTTGGACAGCATCATGCAGCTCCCTACCGAAACGCAGTACGATGAAGATCGGGTACATCAGGAGATTCTTCACGGTCATTATCTCTTTGAAAACGCGCACTTTCGCTACCACAGCGACGATCAGCGCGTTCCGCTGCGTATCTCCCGTCTGGAGATCATGCCCGGGGAACGAATAGCGATCCTCGGTCGTAACGGCGCGGGGAAATCAACGCTGCTGCAGGCCATGGCGGGCGGCGTGGAGATTATTCAGGGCGAGGTCCGACTCGATAACCTGAGCCTGGCGCAAATCGATATGGCCGATTTACGCCGCAACATCGGTTTTCTCAGCCAGAATGCGCGCCTGTTTTTCGGCACCCTGCGTGAGAACCTGACTCTCGGCGCGCCGCATGCCAGCGACGCGCAGATATTCGAAGCGCTGGAGGTCAGCGGCGCAGCGGCTTTTGTTAAACAACTCGCCAAAGGGCTGGCGCATCCGATTATGGAGGGCGGCAACGGTCTGTCCGGGGGACAGAGGCAGTCGATTTTGCTGGCAAGAATGCTGCTGCGCTCGCCCAATATCGTACTACTCGACGAACCCAGTGCTTCACTGGATGAACATACCGAGCGGGAGTTTATTCAGCGGCTGAACCTGTGGCTGGGCAACCGCACATTGATTGTCGCCACCCATCGCGTGCCGGTTCTGGAGCTGGTTGAGCGCGTGGTGGTGTTGAAAGAAGGTCAACTGGTGATGGATGCCCCGAAAGCGCAGGCGTTGAATGCGAGTCGGGCACCTGTACCGACTCACGGTCGGGAGTGGAAAAATGAAAACCAATCCGCATGACGCCGCCATGGACGATCTCGATATCCGCCGCGAACACCGTTTTTCCGGGGCCAGCCGCATTATTCTGCTCAGCACGCTGTTGTTTGCCGTGCTGGGTATCTGGGCGTATTTCGGTAAACTGGATGAAGTGTCGACCGGCAGCGGGAAAGTGATCCCCAGCTCACGTGAGCAGGTATTGCAGTCGCTGGATGGCGGGATCCTCGCCGAGCTGACGGTGCGCGAGGGCGATAAGGTGCAGGCCAATCAAATCGTGGCACGCCTCGATCCTACCCGCTCTGAGTCCAACGTTGGGGAAAGCGCCGCCCGCTATCGCGCCTCGCTGGCTTCCAGCGCGCGGCTTAATGCTGAAGTTAACGATCTGCCGCTGACCTTTCCCGATTCACTGCGCGCCTGGCCGGATCTCATCGCCTCCGAAACGCGTCTGTATAAAAGCCGCCGCGCGCAGCTTGCTGATTCTATGGCGGAACTGCAGGACGCGCTGGTCTCAGTTAACAAAGAGCTGGCCATTACCCAGCGCCTGGAGAAAAGCGGCGCCGCCAGCCATGTGGAAGTGCTGCGCCTGCAACGACAAAAAAGCGATCTGGGATTAAAAATTACCGACCTGCGTTCCCAATACTTCGTGCAGGCGCGTGAAGCGCTGTCTAAAGCCAACGCCGAAGTGGATATGCTGGCAGCTATTTTGAAAGGACGTGAGGATTCCGTCACCCGGCTGACAGTGCGCGCGCCCATGCGCGGTATTGTGAAAAATATCCAGGTCACCACCATTGGCGGGGTTATCCCACCCAATGGCGAAATGATGGAAATAGTGCCAATAGACGATCATCTACTGATTGAAACCCGTCTGTCGCCGCGTGATATCGCATTTATTCACCCAGGCCAGCGAGCGCTGGTCAAGATAACCGCTTATGACTACGCCATTTATGGCGGTCTGGAAGGCGTAGTTGAAACCATCTCTCCGGACACCATCCAGGATAAAGCGAAACCGGAAATCTTCTACTACCGCGTGTTTATCCGTACCCATCAGGACTACCTGGAGAACAAACTGGGACGCCATTTCTCCATCGTACCGGGCATGATTGCCACAGTGGATATAAAAACAGGTGAAAAAACCATCGCCGACTATTTAATCAAACCATTTAATCGGGCTAAAGAAGCGCTGCGCGAGCGGTAAATCCTTGAGGATAAGGGGTTGCGGGGGCTGGTCACGCGTGTCACAAGTCTGTTATACTTGCTCTAACACATTGGGGCTGATTCTGGATTCGACGGGATTCGCGAAACCCAAGGTGCATGCCGAGGGGCGGTTGGCCTCGTAAAAAGCCGCAAAAAAATAGTCGCAAACGACGAAAACTACGCTTTAGCAGCTTAATAACCTGCTCTGAGCCCTCTCTCCCTAGCTTCCGCTCTTAAGACGGGGATCAAAGAGAGGTCAAACCCAAAAGAGATCGCGTGGATGCCCTGCCTGGGGTTGAAGCGTTAAAACTAATCAGGCTAGTCTGGTAGTGGCGTGTCCGTCCGCAGGTGCCAGGCGAATGTAAAGACGAACTAAGCATGTAGTACCGAGGATGTAGGAATTTCGGACGCGGGTTCAACTCCCGCCAGCTCCACCAAAATTCTCCATCGGTGATTACCAGAGTCATCCGATGAAGTCCTAAGAGCCCGCACGGCGCAAGCCCTGCGGGCTTTTTTGTGTCTGTTGTTGCCCGAGGGCATCCGGCTAAATCCAGAGAAAATTGGTACACGTTTAGGTACACGCTATATTGTGGTCCATTAAACGTGTACTAACTATGGAAAGATTCCAGACATGGCGCGTATCACACGCCCCCTCACTAACAACGAGATCCTTAAAGCTAAGCCCCAAGAAAAAGAAGGCATGGTCAGTTTTGAACGATATACTAACCTTTACTTGCGAAAAACTTCATAGATTACAAACTCAAGGCACTTATACAGAGCTGAAATTTTCCGGCTGCATTAGAACATCAAGCCATTAAGCGTTGTTTCTCTCATGCTCAATGAGCCATTCTTTGCGCGAAATACCACCACCATAACCAGTCATTTTGCCATCTTTTCCAATTATCCGGTGACAAGGGATCACTATCGCAATTCGGTTTGCGCCATTAGCTGCAGCGACGGCGCGCACAGCATTGGGCTTATTAAGCCGAATTGAAATCGCCTGATAGTGTGAGGTCTGGCCATATGGAACTGCACGCAGCTCATGCCAGACAGATTGTTGAAAATCACTGCCCGGAGTATCGACAGAGAGCTCAAACTGTCGGCGAGTTCCGGCAAAATACTCGCTGATTTCTTTTACTGTCTGCCGGGTATGGCTGTTTTCTCCGGTGACAATTCTGGCGTTAAATAAACGCTGGATATCGCGAAATTCTGTTTCTAACATCCGGCGATCGGTAAACTCCAGCAGACAGACACCCCTCTCTGTAGCACAGACAAACATCGGTCCAAGCATAGTGGTAAACCGGTGAATGACAATCACCTGGGTTGCCTGAGTCGGCGCTGCGCCAGTAAGCCGCTTGTAGGTATAACCAAAGCCGCTCAGGGATTCATAGCCATTGTCCAGCGCAACGTCAGTCGCCGCTCGTCCGCTTTTCAGCTCCTGCAGGGCAATATTCACCCGCTGCATTCGCTGGAAAGCCTGAAAAGTGATGCCATGGTGTTGCAGGAACCAGCGTCTTACCCGCTCCGGGCTGATGCCATGCTGGCGAAGCTGCGTGTCAGCTACACGGGATTTTATATCGCGCCTGACAAGCGCAAGCGCCTGTTCAACAAATAATGGCGCGCTGTGCGCATTTTCTGCGGGTCTGCAGACTTTACAGGGACGAAACCCGGCCGCCAGGGCCGATTTAGCATCTTTATAAAATTCGACATTTTCGCGTTTGGGCTTTCGTGCCCGGCATACAGAAATACAGAATACGCCAGTGGTTTTGACGCCAACAAAAAACACGCCAGTATATTCTGGAGCTCGTTCAAGTAATGCCTGATACCAGATATCACACAAATTCTTATCGGTTATTTTCATCACCAAAAAGTCCTTCAAACGTCTGACGAGTTCGAATCGCATGCATGACATCAGTCAGCGTTGACTGCATGGCCGAATGAACAAAATTGCCCATTGAAATGCGGCTTGCCCCGGCCCGTTTCAGCCTGTCGAATGACGGTAGATCGGGCATACACATGACATTCAGGGGCAATCCCGTTGCCTCTGCTATGAGGCTAATGTCTTTCTCTGACGTCAGGCAGGGAACAAAAAGGCCGTCGGCACCTGCAGCTTTATAGCGTTGACCCCGTAATATCGTCTCCTGCAACGCGTCTTCATGCCCGAGCAAGTACGTGTCAGTCCGGATATTCATAAACAGACGATAATCTTCCCTTCTCAGCATATTGCACACTGCTCTCAGGTTACGGGAAAAATCAGAGGCATCGTCAAGCTGACGAACCCCGTTTATGACTCGGCTGTCTTCGAGGTTAACGCCTGCGACGCCTGTCTGAGCAAGGCGCCTCAGATTGGCTGCTATCTCTTCGGCTGAATCACCATACCCTGCTTCCATGTCAACGCTCAATGGCAGGTTGCTGACAGCCCGGATCCGGGTGACCATATAAAATAACTCATCAAACGGCATTTCCTGGCCGTCGTCATATCCCAGTGTGGACGCTATAGCTGCACTGGACGTTCCCAGTACCTGATAGCCTGCTTTTTGCGCTGCGACAGCACTGGCGGCATCCCAGACGTTGGCGATAAGAAGAGGCTCATGCTGATAGTGGCGTTCTGCAAAGTTCATATTCATATCCTCTCGATAGATTGAAAATGAATCTAAGCACTCAGGAAGAACCTCACAACCGAAATTCAGACGACCATTTTTTAGCAAACATCGTCTGAACATGAGTGCGGAACAGACCAAACCTTTTAAGGTCAGGTTCTGGCTTCGAGCATGGCAAGAACAGCCCAACGTGCCGCATCGTCTGCGATATTTTCCGGCAACGCATCAGCCCGCAGCGTGATATAAGCATCAACAGCCTTTCTGATGGCCATGCTGACGGAATCACGATCGTGCGTTGCCAGCGTGGAAGTCAGCAAGTCATCAGGATCAATGCTGAGGAATTCGATGCGGCGAACCCCACGTTGCGGTAGATTGGCACGACGGTACAGCATAGGTCCCAGCACTTGCTCGCGGAAGAATGCCAGCATGCCTATCGCTTCAAAGAGTTCGCCTCTTCCCAGCTTAACCACTGCATAATGAAGCCAGATCCAGGCTCGGGACTCAAACCACTCCGGCGTCATGTTGGGCCACTGAGCACTAAATTTTGCCAGTTGGCGCTCCAGAGCAGTGCTATCACGGGTAAATAACACTGCTGGCTCCTCAACGCGTTTAGTGAGCATTTCCAGGGTGACGAATTTCAGATCGACATGAAGGAGTTCGGGACCATACAGGCAGATAAGCAGACGAGGCTCTCCCACATGTTCCCCGGTGAAAGCATGGAGCAGGTGACCCAGTGTTCCGGCGAACACAATACGCTGAGCCATGATTTCGTCATAGTGGAGAGGGTCTACAACAACGACAAAATCCAGATCGGAGTATTTATCAAATCCGCCATGGATAATCGAGCCGCCAGCAAGAAGGGAATGAATTCGCGAATCAGACTGGAATTTAAGCTTGAGTTGCTCTGCAAAACTTCTGTGTAAATCGGGTAATGTACTAAGCATACTTTTTCCTGTTCACAAAAAATACAAAGCATTTCAGAATATCGAGTAGTTTATATTCAGGCCAGATATTTTTGCAGGAACAGTCATGTCCTTCGAAGACGCTCACTTAGCCGCATGCCCACTATTGGTGGGTAAGACCAGAGAGCGAAGTGCAGCGTTTAGTTGGGGGAACGTTTGATCATCCGCATTGGCAACGCCCTCAGATTCCATCGAATGGTGAAATCCTGCCCACCTATCAGTCGTATTGCTAGCACAGTTTTAGAACATCCTGTCAGAACGAGTAGCGGATATGCAAGCCAGGATAAAATGTAGTTAGTCAAACCATCAACAAGTAATCTGCCGACACGGGAAAATACGCCATAAGAATTGCTACTTCATCGCGTCTATAAATGTTCAGGAGGGTTCAATGTCTTCATCTTTTCAACATCGTTTCATTCTCACAGGTGGCCCAGGGTCAGGCAAAAGCACGATAATTGATACCATTATAAAAAGAGGTTTTTGGTGTTCTAAAGAAGCTGGACGAGGTGTTATACAAGACCAGGTTAACATCGGCGGTGATGCATTGCCATGGGCCAATCAAACTGCGTTCGCAGAGCTCATGCTATCCTGGGAAATGCGTTCATGGCACGAAGCAGAAGGGCAAACAAGACCCTGCTTCTTCGACCGTGGTGTTCCTGATGTTGTAGGTTATTTACGTCTTTCAGAGCTTACCATACCGAAGCATGTGGAAAACGCCATCGAGAGATTTCGCTATAACCGAACAGTATTTATTGCCCCCCCCTGGCGTGACATATATGTACAGGATACCGAGCGCAAGCAATCTTTCGAGATCGCCGTCGCGACATATCACGCAATGGTGCAAACATACCGTATGTATGGTTATCAGTTGATTGAATTGCCATGCGTTTCTGTTGAGGAGCGTGTGGATTTTATCCTTTCCAGGATAGTACGCTGATAAAACAGCAACTACGCGTAATGGTGAATCACTCTGCCTGAATCGGCCATCGTGGCAAGAAAACACATTCTCTATGCGCGCTTGCAGACTGCAATTTATGCTTATATGAAAATCCGCAATGAGGGTTTGAATTTTATTTAAGAGGGAATAAATGCGTACTCGTCCATCCTCTCGATTGATAGTTCTTTCACCTGAAAATCACGTTCTGCTCTTTAGGTTCTGCCATAAAGATGATGCTCTGGATGGAAAAAATTACTGGGCAACGCCAGGGGGAGGACTTGAGCACAACGAGTCTTTTGAGCAGGCGGCGTTACGTGAATTATTTGAAGAAACGGGCCTGACAAGAAAAACGGCGGGACCACAAATAGCCGCCAGAACCTTCCCTATGATGTTGCCAGGTGGTGAGAACGTTCTTGCTGAAGAACATTTCTTTATTATTACTGCAGATAAATCAGATATTGACCGATCTGGTTGGAGTAACAACGAAAAAGAAGTCATTCGCGAGCACTATTGGTGGAGCTTAGAAGAGCTCAAACAAACTAATGAAATCATCTTCCCACTCGATTTGATAATTAACATACTTGAAGGCTTCCCCTTCACTTAACTCTCTGAAACGGCTTAGATGTCCACTTCTGGCACGAAGTGGACAAGTTACCTGAGCTGAGGTCCGCTATGAGCGAGGAACGGACACTGGGTTTACCGCTTCGGTAAAACTTAACTGGTAGATTTCGATACTACACCAGACCCGCTAAACAACATGCGGATGCCGAGGCCTATCATGACAACGCCTGTAAATCGCTCCTGCCATTTAATAAAGCCTGGGTGTTTACCTAGCCAGTTTCCAAATGTCCCAGATGCCATCGCGACTGACCCCAAGGAAACAATTCCTGCCAGCTTTTGGATACTACCCAGAATAAGCAATTGCAGCCAGACAGGACCGGCGACGGGATCGACAAACTGAGGAAGAAAAGCAAACATGAACAGTAGGGATTTTGGGTTAGTCAGGCTATTCAGGGCGCCTTCCTTGACGGCATTCCAGTCAGAAATTTTGGCTGTTTTTCGCAGCCGGGTATCTGTGCCTGAAGTCGCTATCATTTTTATGCCCAACCACATCAGATAAGCCGCACCGGCCCACCTTAGCAGATCTAGCGCAACCGGCCAGGCATGAACAACGGTTACCAGTCCCAGGACAAGAAAAGAAACTTGCACAAAACCAGCTACAAATACATTCCCCAGTACCGTAAGCAATGCAATACGTCTTCCCTGGCCGACTCCTCGGGCGATAGTCAGCATCATGTCTGGCCCCGGAGAAATCTCCAGTAGAGTCAGCGCAAGAAGGAAGGTCATAAACGTTTCGATGGAAGGCATTTTGGTCGAGTCTGGAACAATATTTCCGCTACGTTACCTCAGTCCGATTCGAGTCGAAAGCGAAATGTACTGCAACGTCCGCTTACGGCACTATGCGGACGGCTAGCAGGATCACGGAGACCGTTACAAGCAACGAGCGAACATAGTTTGCATCTCTATTGTTGATAGTGACGCTGAGTGGATGCAGGATGCCGCAGGAGGGATGCTTCGGGGCGTATTGGACGTCGCACCAGCTCCCCTCCGCAGTTCGGGCACTGGCCATTAAGCCGTTGGGTCACGCAATCGGCGCAAAATGTGCATTCGAATGAACAGATGTATGCCCCTTTTGATTCAGGTGGCAGATCTTTATCACAGCATTCGCAATTAGGACGGAGTTCAAGCATGGTGCTCTCTTATTGTTAAAGGCACATCATTGGACATACCAAAAGCCCTCTATCGGTATCACTTTTGCGATAAACGACGTTATTGTTTATGCCCGTATGAAATAAGCATGGTCTACAGGCCGGAAAAATCAAGAGAGTGAATTATTTGATAGAAACGCTCACCTTCGGAAACGAACGACCAGCCTATAACGCCCCAATCAATCACATAAAAATCAAACAGATAAAACTTTTCATATCAACATTATCACTACAATTTTTACACCTTCCCTTTCGCGCAAAAAAACAATACCCGCCATAAAAATAACCGTATTAATTGCTCAAAGCTGCACAAAATGGATAAATAACGTTAGCAGCACTTACAGTTTTTTCCTAAAGTCAGCGCTTCGTTTTTATGTCATGCTTCATCACGCTAATAACTTATAACGCTAAGCGAGGATATTATGAAAAAGACAATTATCGCATTATCTGCAATTCTGCTGGCTTCTCCTGTTATTGCCGCAACAACACACGCAACCGATAATGATGTCGCTGCCGCGCACGAAAACGCGAATACTGCAAAAGAGAAACTGCATCAGGCGCAGAATCAGGGTGAAGAGCAAAAATTAAAAGCAAAACATGCTGCTGAAGGTAAGCAAGATGACCTGAGTAGCAAGGTGAGTGAGGGCTCACAAAAAGCCTGGAATACAACCAAGGAAGGCGCTGAAAAAGGTTGGAATGCAACAAAAGAAGTTACCGAGAAAGGCTGGAATAAGACCAAAGAAGGTGCAGCCTCCGTTGAGAAAAAAGTCAGCGAATAATCCTCCAGCCATTCAATAATAAAAGCCGCTTTCGCGGCTTTTATTATTAGCATGACCCGCCCTGAATAGCGTTGACACGTTCCTGACTTAAATCCGCAGAACGTGATGATGACTGAGTTCAAACGCCCCTAACGTGATTATCCTGCCATGGTCGCCACCGTGTAATAACCTTGTGGTATCATCAGCACCTCACAGTTGTTGACCGCCATCCACTCTCCCTGCGACCCGCTAAAATACTGTCTGTTATTACCATAAGCTACAATTATATTAATTTTAGATAATCAGCCTCGCGCCTGCTGACATTAATGAGTAAAGGTTTACTATAGGCCTGTCTTTTTTAGCAGGAAAGTAAAATGAAAAAACAAAAAGGGTTGCTGATTATTGCCCTTGCTTTCACTCTGGCATCATGTGCTTCAATTCCTGAAAATATCAAAGGTAATAATCAACCAGATATACAAAAGAACTTTATCTCCGTGCATAACCAACCGGGGTTATATACAGGCCAGCAGGCCCGATTTGGGGGTAAAGTCATCAATGTAATTAACACCAAAACGGATACGGTACTGGAAATCGCCGTTCTGCCGCTGAACAACGACGCTAAACCACAAATAGACGCCAGCTATCAGGGACGTATTCTTGCCCAACAGAATGGTTTTCTCGATCCGGTAAATTACAGAAACCACTTCGTGACTATTTTAGGGACAATTCAAGGAGATGAACAAGGATTCATCAACAAAATCCCGTACAACTTTGTTAAAGTTGATTTACAAGGCATTCAGGTTTGGCATTTAACTGAGTCCGTAAACACGACCTATAATATGTGGGATTACGGTTATGGCGCGTTCTGGCCCGGACCGATGTGGGGAATGCCCTACTCCGCAAGTACCGTAACCGAGGTTACGCCAGAGCTAGTGAAATAATCCCTGTAGTACGATGATGCGAATAGACTCCGGAGTCGAGTGTTTGCCAACACGCATTTTAATCACTCCGCGTTTCGCTTATTGCGTCATCGTGCTCCATGCGATCCTTCGCTAAATATTCATTATTTCTGCTGCATATAATTTAACCGCTAACTTTTAGCGCAAAAATGGGCGTTACTTTTCTCATGCCTGACCATCTTCTGTTATTTACCGATAACT
Source organism: Citrobacter sp. wls710 (assembly GCF_005281115.1). Lineage (NCBI taxonomy): Bacteria > Pseudomonadati > Pseudomonadota > Gammaproteobacteria > Enterobacterales > Enterobacteriaceae > Citrobacter > Citrobacter sp. wls710. The sequence continues at coordinate 448,714 of NZ_SZXD01000026.1, read as the reverse complement.
CCCCCACCCTGCATGCCATAAAAAACATTTGTGCTTACGAATTCTTCAGGGATTACTATGAACAGAAAATGCTTACTGTTGATACCATTATTTTTTAGCAGCGTCATTATTACCGCCTGCGATAATAAACCTGCAGTAAAAACCGCCATGGAACCCGAGGTCGGCGTTGTTACCTTAGCGCCTTCCTCAGTGAATATTAAAAGCGAGCTTCCTGGCCGCGCGGTTTCATTTGAGATCGCCGAAATCCGCCCTCAGGTTGGGGGGATCATCATCAAACGTAATTTTATTGAAGGTGACAAAGTCAGCAAAGGAGAGTCACTGTATCAAATTGATCCCGCCCCGTTGCAGGCCAGGCTGGATGCAGCCAGAGGCGCACTGGCAAAGGCACAGGCGACGGCCAATAATGTGCGACTGACATTAAATCGGCAGTCAGCATTAATAAAATCCAATTACGTCAGCCGTCAGGACTACGACACGACGCGCTCACAGCTTAATGAAGCAGAAGCCAATGTCGCCGTCGCCAAAGCGGATCTTGAGCAGGCCACCATCAACCTGCGTTATGCCAATGTCACCTCGCCGATTGAGGGCATCAGCGGTAAATCCTCCGTAACCGTGGGTGCTCTGGTCACCGCGAATCAGGGAAACGCGCTGGTTACCGTGCAAAGACTGGATCCTATTTATGTTGATTTAACGCAGTCAGTACAAGACTTCTTACGCCTGAAAGAAGAAAAAGCCAGTGGGAAAATTGCCCAGCAAAAGGGCAAAATTCCGGTTGAGCTGATGCTGGAAAATGGCAAGCCCTATCGCTATACCGGCACGCTTGAGTTTTCCGATCCTGCCGTCGATGAGACTACCGGCTCCGTGACCTTGCGCGCCGTGTTCCCCAATCCTGAGGGTGAAATTTTACCCGGTATGTACGTCACAGCATTGCTGGATGAGGGCAGCCAACAGAATGTTTTAATGGTCCCACAGCAAGGGATTACGCATAACGAGCAGGGAAAGGCCACTGCGTTAATCCTCGATCAAGAAAACGTGGTGCAACTACGCGAAATAAATGCGGTGAAGGCTGTAGGCAATCAATGGTTGGTGACTACGGGATTACATCCTGGCGATCGGGTCATTGTATCCGGATTACAAAGAATCCGTCCGGGAATTAAAGCCAAAATCCTCGCAGCAAAACCAAACACACCTGACACGGCAACTGAACAGTAATATTTCAGGTATTAAGGACACCTTCTTCATGGCTAACTTTTTTATTGAGCGCCCGGTTTTCGCCTGGGTGCTCGCCATTATCATGATGTTTACCGGCGGTATCGCGATAATGAACTTACCCATCGCGCAATATCCGCAAATTGCTCCCCCCACAATTACCATTAGCGCAGCCTACCCCGGTGCAGACGCCAAGACCGTTGAAGACTCGGTGACTCAGGTGATTGAACAGAATATGAACGGGCTTGATGGCCTGATGTATATGTCATCCACCAGCGATGCGGCCGGTAATGCGTCGATTATCCTGACCTTTAAAACGGGGACTTCACCTGATATAGCGCAGGTTCAGGTACAGAATAAACTGCAGCTGGCGATGCCTTCCTTGCCACAGGAAGTCCAGCAGCAAGGGATCAGCGTTGATAAATCCAGCAGCAATATCTTAATGGTCGCCGGTTTTATCTCTGATAATAACAGTTTGAGCCAATATGATATTGCTGACTATGTGGCGTCAAATATTAAAGATCCACTAAGCCGCACCCCCGGGGTCGGGAGCGTACAGTTATTCGGTTCGCAATACGCCATGCGTATCTGGCTGGATCCGCAAAAGCTCGACAAATATAACCTTACGCCGCAGGACGTTATTACCCAACTCAAAGTACAGAATAACCAGATATCGGGCGGACAGCTGGGAGGAATGCCGCAATCAGCCGACCAGCAGTTAAATGCGTCGATCATTGTTCAGACACGCCTGCAAACTACCGATGAATTCGGCAAGATCTTTCTTAAAGTTCAGCAGGACGGCTCCCAGGTTCTGCTGCGCGATGTCGCACGCATTGAACTGGGTGCGGAAAATTATGCCACGGTGGCACGTTACAACGGAAAACCCGCCGCAGGGATTGCAATTAAACTTGCCGCTGGCGCCAATGCCCTTGAAACATCCCAGGCCGTTAAACAAGAGCTGAACAGGTTATCAGCCTGGTTTCCGGCCAGCATGAAAACCGTTTATCCCTATGACACTACCCCCTTTATCGAGATTTCAATTCAGGGTGTTTTTCATACATTGATCGAGGCAATCATCCTGGTATTCCTCGTCATGTACCTGTTTTTGCAAAGTTTCCGCGCGACGCTTATCCCCACTATCGCGGTTCCGGTTGTTATCCTTGGAACCTTTGCGATACTCGACGTTGCCGGTTTTTCGATCAATACGCTCACGATGTTTGGCATGGTGCTGGCAATAGGATTGTTAGTTGATGATGCCATCGTGGTGGTTGAGAACGTAGAACGTATTATTGCCGAAGAGCACTTGTCACCAAAAGCGGCGACGCATAAAGCGATGGGTCAGCTCCAGAGAGCACTGGTCGGTATTGCCGTCGTCTTATCCGCCGTGTTTATGCCAATGGCATTTATGAGCGGGGCAACGGGTGAGATTTTCCGTCAGTTTTCCATCACCTTAATTTCCTCCATGCTGCTGTCGGTGTTCGTGGCGATGAGCCTGACGCCCGCACTCTGCGCCATGCTGTTAAAATCCCACGAGGGAGAAAAAGAAAACACCCATTTTCTGTTTACCCGTTTCAATCACTTCATGGAGAAATGCACCCATCACTACACGGACAGCACCCGTAGACTGTTACGTTGCACCGGCCGTTATATGGTGGTCTATTTAGTGATTGGTGCTGGCATGATGGTACTGTTTCTCCGTACTCCTACCTCCTTTTTGCCTGAAGAAGATCAGGGCGTATTCATGACCACGGCGCAATTACCTTCCGGTTCAACGATGGTAAATACCAGCAAAGTGCTTGGGGAAATAACGGATTACTATCTGACAAAAGAACAGAAAAATGTCGCGTCTGTTTTTACCGTTGGCGGATTTGGCTTCAGCGGACAGGGGCAAAATAACGGTCTGGCGTTTATCAGCCTGAAACCGTGGTCAGAACGTGTTGGCGAAGAAAACTCGGTTACCGCCATCATTCGCCGGGCAATGATGGCTTTAAGCACCATTAATAATGCCGTCGTTTATCCGTTCAATTTACCCGCAGTCGCGGAATTGGGTACCGCTTCAGGTTTTGATATGGAGTTGCTGGATAACGGCAATCTTGGGCATGAAAAAATGATGCAGGCCCGCAACCAGCTCCTGGCTTTGGCCAGCCAGTCACCCGATGAAGTTAACGGAGTGCGCCCAAATGGGCTGGAAGATACGCCGATGTTTCGTATCCACGTCAACGCGACAAAAGCAGAGGCGATGGGTGTGGCATTGGCGGATATCAATCAGACCATCTCTACAGCGTTTGGTAGCCGCTACGTCAATGATTTCCTTAACCAGGGACGCGTTAAAAAAGTGTATGTGCAGGCCGATACGCCGTTCCGTATGCTGCCGGACAATATCAATCACTGGTACGTACGTAACGCCTCCGGCGCGATGACGCCGCTTTCGGCCTGCTCATCAACCGAATGGACCTACGGCTCTCCCCGTCTTGAACGCTACAACGGACAGCCTGCAATGGAAATTCTCGGCCAACCGGTCGCAGGGAAAAGCAGCGGCGATGCGATGAAATTTATGGCATCACTGATTAATAAACTGCCCGCGGGCGTCGGTTATGCCTGGACGGGGCTGTCGTATCAGGAGGCGCTGTCTACCCACCAGGCGCCAATGCTGTACGGCATTTCTCTGATCGTCGTATTTCTGGCGCTGGCAGCACTGTATGAAAGCTGGTCAATACCGTTTTCCGTGATGCTGGTTGTACCAATCGGGGTGGTCGGGGCTTTGCTGGCGACCGATCTGCGTGGCCTGAGCAATGATGTTTACTTCCAGGTTGGCCTGCTCACCACCATGGGACTCTCAGCTAAAAACGCTATTCTGATCGTCGAGTTTGCCGTCGAGATTATGCAAAAAGAAGGAAAAACGCCGCTTGAAGCTGCGGTGGAAGCTGCGCAAATGCGTTTACGTCCTATTTTGATGACGTCATTGGCCTTCATTCTGGGGGTTATCCCACTGGCAATAAGTGACGGCGCAGGCTCTGGCGCGCAAAACGCCGTCGGTACGGGCGTTATCGGTGGGATGCTGGCCGCGACCGTGCTGGCGATCTACTTTGTTCCGGTCTTCTTTGTTCTTGTCGAAAACATGCTGGCGCGATTTAAAACCCGGCATTAATTCCCTGCCCTTGTAGATGCTTATCCCTGGGATCGGGTAATAAGATCCCAGGAATGGCGCTTCACTTATCAGACCTACGGTTGTTAGCAGACACAGCTATCCAGCGAGTTTCCTCGTGGATAGCAGGGTGAGTTATTTTATTGTGAGGGGAAATGCGGGTGTAGGGACAGAGGTTGTCAATTCTAACTAAAGCCAGGCTATCAAAACGGTTAATCAATCGTGTGCAGATTTACGGCCAATTCGCCCAATTTCGTATTCGGGTGCTGATGACACATGTTAATCATTTTCGGAACAGCGACAGTTTCCACCTCATGCAGCGGAACATAATCATCGCCTTTAAAATCAGAATTTTTATTAACAATCACAAAGGCAATTGCCGTCATGTATTGCCGACTCATATCAGCAAATTCTTTACAGGTCATATCTTGTGGCGCAGCTTCGGTTGCCTGAGTAGCAAACGCACAGCTCATCGGTGCCAAAACAGAGGTCATAATCACAACAGCTGAAACCATCATTTTAATATTCACGATACACTCCAGAGACAGGATTAGTTGTTATTGGCTAGTTTATCTGTTGATGCCAACTTCGTATTTCTACGCAGGCTGATAAAAGCCAAAGAACTGAAGATCATCTCGACTCCAATAAAAATCGAAGTAAACACGTAAGACTTATCGGGATCCATATTCAGCCATACGCCAGCAATAAGCAGATCTAAAATGCCGATAAAAATGTTCCAGACATAGCCCGGACTGCGGAACATTTGAACTCCGGAAGCCACACGAAAAATACCACCAAGAATAAACAAGCAGCAAAAAACCATAGCTAACGAATTCATGCCGATCACAGGGTTAACAAGGAAACAGTACCCCAGCAGTAACCATGCGATAGCAAAAAATGCATAGGTAAATTTGGCTTTCAACTGCTTCTTCCCAGCGCTAAACAGGCTATAGATAGAATAAAAACCGCATACCAGGAACATAAAACCTGTCGTATAGCTTAAATAAACGCCAGCAGCGATAGGATAGATTAAGCAGCAAATACCACATATCAACAACAGCACCGCCATAATTGTTGCGTGTCTTTTATAATGAGAAAGTGTTTTTTCATTAAACGTTCTCAGAGCTTGCTGATTAAAAATGAACATACATCCTCCGTTACATGTAAACGTAATGTAACCTACTAATAAAAGAGTTAATAATCACAAAATACATATCACTTACAATGAAATAATAAAGCTTCAGATAAGGATACGTATATAAGAATAAAGGAATGTCGCTATGCGTTTAATCCTACACATGTCAGACGTCTGACACCTGTAGGATTAAACGCTCATTATTTTATCCTGGCTCTGATTCCTCTCTTTAAACTTATTTAATATGATTATTGCGTTTGGTGAACAATACCAACTTTATTCAGGAGAACGTAATGAAAAAGATTATTCTTGCAGGTCTGCTTGCAACTATGATGGGCTCAGCTCCGGTAATGGCATCTGCCACTACTACTACTGCGGCACAAACAGCCACAGCAAATGTACAAAAAGAAGCAGCCGATATTATGCAGGTCGCCGTACAAGGCGCCAATGCGATGCGTGATATTCAACTTGCTCGTCTGGCTCTGTTTCACGGACAGCCTGACAGCGCAAAAAAATTAACCAATGACGCCGCTTCCCTGTTGGCAGGCGACAGCAGCGACTGGGCGAAATTTGTCAAAGCAGCGCCTAAGGCGAAGATGATTGACGATCAGTACGTAATTATTAACGCTACGATCGCATTATCAGAAGACTATATTGCGACGCCGGAAAAAGAATCTGCTATCAAAACCGCAAATGGCAAAATGGCCAAAGGTGACTGGAAAGGTGCAGTGGATACCTTGCAACTGGCAGGGATCAGCGTGCTTCAGACCCAATACCTGATGCCTTTGAATCAGACGCGTAAAGCCGTTGCCAGCGCCCAAAAACTGCTGTCCACGGGTAAATTTTATGAGGCTAACCTTGTGTTAAAAGGTGCTGAAGAAGGCATTGTTATTGATAGCGAAATGGTGGGTGCAGGCCAGTAATACTCTGCACTAACGAGTGATGAATCAAGACATTTCTCTCCTGATCGGACTGCTACGGCTACCCGATCAGGGGGGATTAATGGCTCATCAGACTGTCGATCTCAATTTCAATTTCCCGCATGACAGCAACAATTTTCTGTAATGCCTGTTGCCGTACAGCCAGCGGAAGATCGTCATGTCGCATAGACTCAAAAGGTTCGCACAGCGTCTGAAGCGCGGTGATACCCAGAATTTGCGCCGAACCATGCAACCGATGAAGCGCCCGTAAAAACAGCTGCGGCTCATCTTGCGCAACGGCTTTCTTAGCCGCTTGTAAATCATTCAGCGTTGCCTCACGGAATGTTTCGAGTATCTCGTTCATTAATGCGCGATCGCCACCGGTATTTTCAGTCAGTACATTGAATTTTAAATGCCGGATTGCACAAGGAGACGCATAGCCCGTGTCGATTTTGCTCAATTCATGCGTCAGCGTCTGGATTGAGACCGGCTTAAACAGACACAAATTCATACCGTTTTGCAGACATCGATCGCGTGACTGCGGGAGCGCACTGGCCGTCAGCCCCCATATTTGCAAGTGAGGTTGTTGACGACGTAGCGAAGCCGCGAGATCAAACCCGTCTTTCTTCGGCATATTCACATCGGTTATCAACAGGTCGTATGATTTTTTGGCCAGTTTAGCTTCGGCTTCCTCGCCATCACAGGCCTCATCCACGCTATAGCCAATGGTATTCAACTGGCGTTTAAGCAGCAGCCGGTTAGTAGGATTATCGTCTGCAATCAGAATCGACAGACACGGTAACGGCAACACAGCGCCAGGGGTATCTCCATCCGGTACTATCGATTGTCGGGCAGTTTCAACCGGAAGCGTAATTGTGAACGTGGTTCCCTGCGACAGAATACTCCTCAGCTCCAGCGTACCGCCCATTAGCGTTACCAGTTCTTTGCAGATAAATAACCCCAGGCCTGACCCCGTTTGTTGACGCCCGCAACGCCCCTGAGCATAACGATGGAACAGTCCAGCCTGCTCTTCTTCGCTAATGCCGCAACCGGTATCACTGATGACGATCGTCAGGGTGCCGTGATTATCTGTGTCCGGAGCCAGACGGGCCGTAACATGAATACTACCCTGCACCGTAAATTTCAGCGCATTGCCCACCAGATTGGTGAGAATTTGCCGCAAAGCCTGCTGATCGACAAATACCCGCTCGTTTACTGGCAACTGGCTGACGCAGGCAAGCGATATACCTTTCTGCCTGGCCAGAGCATCGAAAGAGTGGCACTGCAATTCAATAAGCTGCGAGAGATCGGTCCACTGGGGAACAACCTCATATTTTCCGGATTCAATCTTATCAACGTCCAGAATCTTACCAATCAGACCCAGCAATGATTGGGCCGTCGCCCCGGTCAAAGCAATGGCCTCTTTGCGTTGTGCCGGACTGAGCTCTGAGCTTGAGAGTAATTCCACAAAACCAACAATCGAGCTTACCGGGGTACGTAACTCATGACTCATGCTCGCAAGAAAACGGCTTTTGGCTTTTGTAGCGGCAATCGCTTTATTCTTTTCGCTCTCCAGCTCTTGAGATAAGACCTCTTTGAGATGCAACTGTTCTTCCAGTAACCGCTGCGATTGCTTTCTTTTACGGACTTCACGGGAGAGTGATATCCCCCAGATCAGGCTAATAGCAATAAGTACCAGCGCAAATACCACCAGTTGATAGAACTGTTTGCTATATCGGCTCCAGATATCAACCTGGGTATTGGAAATCTTCGACCACTTCTCCGTCATCTGTAAAATTTCACGCGGAGGTATGGCTTGCAGGGCCTTATCAATGACAGACTTCAGCATGGGCTCATGAGAAGAAATAGCAAAACTCACCGATGCACCTGGCATATCAGGAAGCCGGAAGAAGTGCATATTATTCTGGTAGTAATGATCGGTAATGAACTTTGCCGACAATTCAGTCGCAATTGCCGCATCAACGTCGCCCTCCTTGACCATAGCCATGGCAGCGCTACCGGTATCCGCATTCACCCATGTCACCTGCGGATAACGTTGTTTGAGGCCACGCTCCAGAATATGTCCGGCAGGCAGAGCAACGCGTATCGGTTTTTCCAGCAGCGAGTCGGCTGTTTCCTGGCGCGATGTGATAACCACGAATGCAACATTCATCAGCGGATCGCTAAATGCCGAATCGTCCTGGTTTTGGTTAGTCGGGGCGATCGTCGGATACATATCCCACTGCCCACCACTAATGAGTTTGGTCTGTTCACTTCTGGACGTGGCTAAAACAGGTTCAAAATCAAGACCCGTTTGCAGATGAATAATATTCAGCAAATCGCCAAGAATACCGCGTAACTCGCCGCTGCTATCTACCAGCGTATAGGGCGGATAATCCGGGTTGATCAAAATGCGGATGGTATGCTTATTCTTCAGCCATTCTTTTTCCTGACGACTGAAAGGAATAGGCGCATTCAGATAAGCAAGATTACCGCGATTTAACCAGTTCTGCATCACCTGCATATGGATTTCATTACTTATTGACGTAATAAAACCATCAAGGATATTTCTTAATAGCGGTTGATTTTCATTAACCACAAAATAATTATATTGTTCTTGCTTATCAAAATAATGCGTAATAACCAGGGATTGCGAGAAATACCGCGAGATGCAATGACTAGTGGTAATATTGTTACCAATATAATATTGGTTATCATCGTTCACTACCGACGCCATTGCCTGATACTCGTCGTCATAAAATGAGACTTTAGCATCAGGAAAAGCGTCCTGGATAACGTTAAGAAAAGGGCAATCCCGCACACATGCGACGCTGACCTTATGGTGCGTCGTCAGCGGTAGCATGGTGTTTTTTAATGACGTCACAAGCGTCGGCCACGTTGTGAGTAATGCTGAAGTGCGCAGTAAATCCCCGCCGACATCCTGCCGCCGGGAAAGCTGGGTTATCAACGTATCAACATCATTATTAGCGAGTGCGGCAAGCGCCTGCTGCTCGTTATCATATTGCTTTATAACAATTTTTACATTGAGACTTTTTTGCATTAGCGCAAGGTAGTCCGCGTTAACGCCCCGATAATTTTCCCCGCTGTTTTGATAGACAATAGGGGAGACTTCCGGTAACCAGGTGCCAACCACTAATGTTTTTTTATGCACCAACCAGTTGGTTTCTTCCTTGTTTAAACTGATATTTTGCACTGCAGTATTATAGTTACTTTTTAGCTCAACCTGACGCGCTGAACTCACACCCGTAGACAATCCGATGGTAAATATGACCATCAAAAAAATAAATAAGCGTTCCAGCATTACTCTACCCTATTTTATTTCTTTGCGCGTAATCATAAATTTCCATTAATGAGGAACAATCTAACTTTTCCATTAAACGACTTTTATAGGTACTCACCGTTTTATTACTGATATTCATTTTACTGGCAATAGTGCTGTAATCCATGCCATTAAGGATATAACGCAACACTCTCATTTCCTGTGTCGATAATGTATCAAGTTTATCCTGCTCGCTGACCGATGAGCCAGTAAAGTGCTCAAGGGAGAAGGGGAAATAACTATAACCATTTTTAGCGGCTTCGATAGCGGCAAGAATATTATTCATGCCTTCTTTTTTACTCACAAATCCGTTGGCACCGTATTCAGCACTGCGTTTACCATAAAAATATTCATTTTTTGCTGAAATGATAATGATCACGCCAGCATAGTGCCGCTTGCGTAATTGTTCCAGCACCTCGATGCCACTGATGCCAGGAATGTCCACATCGATAATTAGCAGCTCAGGTTTGTTTTTTTCAACCACCTGCACGACTTGCTCGCCACTGTCGAGCTCAGTGGTCACAGTGATACCATTAGTATCGAGTAAGTTGCGAATGGCAATGCGGGCCAAAGGGTGATCATCAACGATTATCGCGTTCATTGCGTATAAGAATCCCGATAAATAAAGAGAGGCGATGGCTATAGTGCAGGTGAGTCTTCGATATTATTAATTTATAAGCGCCAGACCCAGGACACAAATTCTAACATAGTCACGTGTATATTTTATGATTTTTTCATAATCAAGATGAATAAACCATAAAAATAACATTTAGATTTACAAGAATTAAACCTTGAGCCTTTCTGTAGATCAAATCATTAACACATAATAGAGAGAATATTCCTACACATGTAGGACTGGTCTTTCATTTATTATGCTTAATTCTTAATAAAAGGAGAGAAATAGAATTGCCGTGGTAACTGTACATCTGGCGGGAAATTCAGTTATTGCGAGTACTTAAACGCTAATACCCGTCAATCCCTGTGGCCCTGAAACAGCAGAGCCACAGGAGACAGACATTAATCAAGCCTGACTGGGTAATGCTCCAACCGCGCGCGAGTTTTTCACGGTCAGCGTAACGACGGCAGAACATAACAGTGCGGCAATCATAAAGATAAAGGCGCTGTTATAGCTTCCTGCACTGCTTTGGATCAGCCAACCGATGATAGGTGCGGAAACAACGCCCGCCATCTGACCGCCAAAGTTAACGATCCCCGACGCCCGTCCCATAATGTTGCTGGGGATGGTATCCATCAAAATTCCCCAGAACGTCGCCATAGCGAAGAACATGAACAGGGCTGAAATACACTGATAAACCACCGCCATATCTGCGCTGCTCACGCTGAAGGTCAGGTACAGGAAGCCTGCGGCAATGACAGAGGTTACGACGTACAACGTTTTACGCATCGGTTTGAATTTATCTGAACAGTATCCGCCTAACAAAGTCCCTCCTGCACCAAACAGGAACGGAATTGCCGCCATTACGCCGGTCTTGGCCAGAGAAAACTCACGTACAGTGATCAGGTAACTGGGTAACCAGGTTGAAAAACCCCAGAAGGTGATATCAAACAAAAACCAGATACTTGCCATTTGCCACAGCACCGGCATTTTGAGTACGTCTTTAAACGCGATAGCGCTGGTGTTTTGCAGACCACCCTGATCGTCAACGGCCAGTTCCGCCAGATCCTGCTGCGTAATGGCGGGGTGATCTTTCGGGTTGTCACGCGTAAATAAGTAGATACCTGCGGCGATAAACAGGCCAGGAATACCCAGCACGATAAAAACCATATGCCAACCAAAAGCCCCGATAATGCTTGCTGCAACCACGACCGCCAGCGCCGGGCCTAAGGTGTTCACCGTTGATTGAATCGCCGTCGCACGTCCGCGTTCTTTCGACGGGAAATAGGTCGAAATCATTTTCCATGAGGCCGACGGGAAGCACCCTTCGCCGATACCAAAGAAGAAGCGTACGGCCAGCATCAGCGGTAGCGTCAGCACAGCCCCGGTTAAGCTGGTAAAAACAGACCACCAGGCAATACCAATGGCCATAATTTTACGTGAGCCAAACTTATCCGCCAGTAAACCACCGGGAATTTGAAATGCCGCATAACCAATAAAAAAGGCGCTAATAATTAAACCTTGTTGGGTCGTATCCAGATTTAAATCTTTGCCGATATAAGGGAGCGAAACGCTCATGACCATTCTGTCGAGAAAAGAGAGGAGCCACGCCAGCCAGATCAATGTCAGGACGGTATATCTTGCTTTCCAGGTCTTCGGTTTACCTGAAGGTAAAGATGTTTGTAGGTTCATTGTGATGTCCTTAGGGTGTAGTGATCTACCGCGGCTATAAATAGTCGCGATAGATCAATGCGTGTTTAGCGTTATTTATTAATATTCTTTTCTTATAACCGTACCGCTACAGGCATAACTTTCCGTGCCATTAATTAAGGCAATGCGCCCATTAACCATGACAATTTCAATCCCTTGCGGATACTGATTAGGTTCAACAAATGTGCCCCTATCAGCGATAGTGTTCGGATCGAACATCACGATATCCGCCGCGTAACCCACCTTCAGCAGCCCACGATCCTGCAGGCCCAGCACCTCAGCAGGTTTACCCGTCATTTTGCGAATTGCCGCTTCCCAGCTCAGACATCCCTCTTCACGTACGTATTTACCGAGCACACGTGGGAATGCGCCGAACACGCGAGGGTGCGGTTTTCCGGCCCCCATTAAACCGTCGGTACAAACGTTTTGCTCAGGTCGACAGAGAAACTTAATCACATGCTCTTCAGTGCCGTAGAAGTCGACCATTCCAACGGCGTTTTCTTCTTCAAAAAGCAGGTCGAAGGTGGCGTTGTAGGGGTCTTTCCCGCGCAATTCCCCCAACTGGACGAGGTTCAGACCAACGGCATCCTGATTTTTGGCCGTTTTCACGCTGGTAACAAAAATCTGGTCCAGACCGGCAAAATCGATAAAGTTATCCCAGCCGGGAATACCCTGCTGAATATCCTCGATCATTTTGGCGCGCAGTTCAGGCGAGGCCAGGCGTTCCAGCAATTTGTCTGTTCCACCGGAGTGGACCCATGGCGGCAGGATCACCCCAAGCATCGTGCTACCCGCCACATACGGATACTGGTCGAAAGAGATGCGGATCCCCTCTTCCTGCGCCTGCTCCAGCATCCCCAGCATCTGGTCGATCAGCCCCCAGTTTTTCTTTCCGCAAACCTTCATATGTGAAATATGTAGCCAGACGCCAGTGGCTTTGGCGATATCAATCAGTTCCTGCGTTGAGTTGATAATATCGTCAGCTTCACTGCGCTGATGTACCACAAAGATCCCGTTATATTTCGCCGTGACCTTGCACAGTTCAATCATTTCGGCAGTATCACCAAAGGCGCAAGGCATATAGATAAGCCCGGTGGAAAGACCAAACGCTCCCGCTCTTAATTCCCGCTCAAGGACTTCGCACATCTTCGCCACATCTTCACGGGTGGAAGGCCGTCCATCCAGCCCCATCGCCTCCATGCGCACGTTGCCATGCGGAACTAAATAGGCAAGGTTTGTCGCCGGATGTCGTGATGCCAGCAGATTGAGATAACCGTCCGTATTCTTATATTTCCAGTCTATTTTGTCGGTATCGCCGTCAAGGCCGGCGATATTTTTACGCCACGCTGGAATATATTCTTCCGGCAACGGCGCTAACGCGACGCCATCCTGCCCCAGCAATTCAGTGGTAATTCCCTGACGAATTTTCGCCGACAGCGCGGGGTTAATAATCGCCGACAAGTCAGAGTGTGTATGGGTATCAATAAAACCAGGACAAATAATTTTTCCCGTCGCATCAATGACCTGTTCATTGACGCCAACGTCTATTTGACCGATTGCGACAATACGTCCTTCATCAACGACCACATCGGCAATTCTGCCTTCACTGCCCGTCCCATCGATCACATTTCCGTTTTTGAAAATGGTTTTCATCGTTATTCTCCATTGCGGCGGCGCTGCGCGGCACCGCCTGTAAGGTAAGAGGATTTTTATCGTTCTTTTTATTGGCGATAGAGTGTCTGGATGATGCTGTAATAGCCGCTGGCCGAACCGGTTAACTGATCGATCTCGATATACTCATCAATGGTGTGCGCCAGATTTTCACGCGAAGGTCCGAAGCCGATAGTTTTAATTCCCGCTTCGCCCGCATAGTGGCTACCGTTGGTGCAAAATGAGTATTGCGTGATGCTCGGATTAAACCCGGCCTCGCGGACGCCAGCCAGAGCGGCTTGCACGAATTCGTCCGACTCGTCATACACCCAACCCGGGAAGAAGCGCTCTCCCTCAATGGTGGCACCGGTATAACAAGACTCCTGGCCCACAGCGTAGGAGACACGGGCCTTAAACTGCGGATCCTGTGTGATGAATTCTGCCAGGACATTTTCCAGCGGGGCAATGACGCTTTCTTTGGTTTCGCCCACCAGCAAACGGCGATCGTAGGTTGCGCGGCAGTAATCCGGCACGACCGAGGCACCCGGGTACGGCGAAGATTTAATGTCGGTCAGTTCGAGAATGCCAGGCCCGAGTACCGGGTGCGTTGGCGGGGTAATGGTGCGAATTTTGTCGATCAATTGCGCCATTTTATACACCGCGTTAATCCCTGCCTGCGGGTTGGCGGAGTGCGCAGGTTTACCAAACGTTTCAACCACAATTTCAGCACGGCCACGCTGGCCAATTTTCAGGTTTAGCTCGGAAGCTTCACCGATGATTACGTAGTCTGGCTTATAGCGCTCGCTGACCAGGCGAGCGGCAATACCTTCAAAGCACTCTTCATGCACGATGCAGGCAACGTAGATTTTCCCGGCAAAATTGCGCTGATTGTCCTGACCGAAAAAACCCACGGCGGAGATCATTGCCGCCACGGCGCCTTTCATGTCGGTCGTACCGCGACCATAAATTTTGCCATCTTCGATATCACCGCCGTACGGGTTGCGGGTCCACTTCTCTTCGTTCACCGGCACGGTGTCAATATGTCCATCAAGGACCAGCGTTTTCCCTGGCTGATTACCCACGATACCGCCAACAATGTTGCCGTACTTATCAACGTGGATGTCATCGAACTGGTAATGCTGCATCATTGTTTTTATGGCATTAACCACGTCTCCTTCCTGACCGGAATAACTTTTTTGTTGGATTAACGCCTGACAGTTTTTAATCACTTCTTCAATACGGTTTGCAGATAACATGGGTTTCTCCGTTCTTATTCTCAATCAGGAAATTATTTGTTGATGCCCGGGTACTGACCGCCCCAGACAATATCCAGATACTGTTGTGGGTCAGTGTCACCCTCAGTACTTATCAACAACACGCGGGAATGCTCATCCAGTCCCAGTTGCGCACGCGTTTGCGCCAGTTCAGGCGAGGTCATCAACAGTGACAGCAGGCCGGTCGTCACCGCCCCGGACTCACCGGAAACGATCTGCGGATCGCCTGCCAGCGGATTACCCAACATGCGCATGCCAAGCGCCGCAACCTCATCCGGGCAGGAGGCAAATGCAGTGGCATAATCACGCAACAGCTTCCAGCCGATGCTATTTGCCTCACCGCAGGCGAGACCAGCCATCACGGTTTGCAAATCTCCGCCCACCGCTATGGCATCCCCCTCTTTCGAGCGGGCTGAGCGGTAGAGACAATCGGCAATTAACGCCTCGGCGACGATCACTTTCGGGCGATTTTCTCCCCATGCTGCTGTCACCATTCCCTGAACCATGCCGGCAAACGAGCCAACACCTGCCTGAACAAAAATATGCGTCGGCGCAACCTGATGCAGCTGGTCGATCGCCTCCAGCATCAGCGTGCCGTAGCCCTGCATAATCCACTGAGGGATTTTTTCATACCCTTCCCAGGCGGTATCCTGCACCACAATCCAGCCATGCTTTTCCGCCTGTTCTGCAGTCATGCGAACCGCATCGTCATAGTTCATATCGACGATTTCAGCGGTAGCGCCTTCGTTACGGATAGACGCCAGACGTTGCTGCGAAGAACCTTTTGGCATGTAAACCACGGCATTTTGCTTCAGCTGTCGCGCCATCCAGGCAACGCCGCGACCATGATTGCCATCGGTGGTGGTAGCAAACGTGACGGTTTGCAGATCGCGGCGCACCTCTTCGCTGGTCATCACATCAAACGGTAATTCGCTGATATCTTTACCGAGTAATTCTGCGATATGGCACGCCATTGCATAGGAACCGCCCAGCGCTTTAAAGGCTTTCAGGCCAAAACGCTGCGACTCATCTTTGAGGTAGATATTTTTTACGCCCAGTTTTTGTGAAAGTGCCGGCAGCGTATACAACGGCGTTGGGGAATATCCCGGAATAGACCGATGAAAATTCAACGCTTTGACCAACTCCTGGCGGCTAAACGGCGCCAACGGCGCGTTCGGATGTTCGGTAAACGGTGTCTGGTTGATAAAAAATGATAAGTTTTCCTGCATCATAAAACCTCATTGTGCTGGTAATCCATTCCCTGCAATTGATGTCATACAGAGATATTTCCGCTATCGGTAATGCCAATAGAGCAAAATGCTTACCAGCTTTTTATTAATTGAGTAAAATCTTATAAACATTTTAATAAATACTTAAATTTCAATTAAATAGACAGAAGAAAAGATTTGCAGCAAAAAATATCATCGTGTTAGTTTATCGTTTCATTTTGATAAATTCTCACAATTGATAAATAGTGTGATCGCGGAAGATAAAATAAAAAAAACATACTAAAACAGAGCAGTAGATTGATTTTTCGCAAATCATTTTGGGATTAGTTCGCCTATTTATCACTTTTCATGATAAATGCGACACGCGCCGGAGAAGTAGTATGATTTCAGTACTCAGCAATATTCAGGATGATATATGCAATTATGCCGACGCTATTTCTGGCATCACCGGAACGGATGTTGAGATCATTGATGAATCCTTAATGCGCATCGCTGGCACCGGTAAATACCGGCATATGCTCAATGAAAACGTGGCAAAAAATGGCTACATCTACCGCCACGTTTTGCAGGTGCGGGAAACGGTACTGATCAAAAATCCTGGCGAACATCCGCTGTGTCAGTTATGTGAAAAACACCACTATTGTTCTGAAATGCTGGATTTGAACGCACCAATTTTTCTCAACAATCGCGTCATTGGGGTGATCGGGATTATTTGCTCAACCCAGGCGCAGCGAGACACCCTCCTGAGCCAGATTGAGAAATTTGTTACTTTCATTGAGCAAATAGCCGTGATGATTTCCAGTAAGGTTTTTGAATGTCTGGAACGTTTACGCGCGCAGGAAACGCTGGGCGCTTTTCGCCGTCTGATCGACGCCATGGACCGCGGCGTCGTGGCAATCGATGGTCATGGTCTTGTCTGGCATGCCAACCATTCAGCCGATCGCATTCTCAATCGCGAGGTTCAGGGATTACCGTTGACCATTGAAACAACCGGGGACAGTTTGTATGGCGATGAGGAAGCCTGGCTGACGCTCGAAGGTCAGAAATACCATGTGCTGTGCAAGCAAATTTCGCTCTCGTCTTTGGATAACGATCGCTTGACCATGATTATCTTTCGTGACGCGCACGACTACCTGAGTACCCTACTTCCATCGCCTTATGAGGCCGACACCCAGGTGCGGTTGATTGGTCACTCCCCCTTGATGGAACAGCTCAGAAGCACCATCGGTAAAATCGCCAACAGCTATGCCAGTGTGCTCATTACCGGCGAAAGTGGCTCAGGAAAAGAGGTCGTGGCATTTGCCATTCACCAGAGCAGCCCCCGTAAAGCCGCCCCCTTCGTGACAATCAACTGTGCTGCTATTCCCGAACAATTGTTGGAAAGCGAACTGTTTGGCTATGTGCGCGGCGCATTCAGCGGGGCCGATCCCAAAGGTCGAGTGGGAAAATTTGAGCTGGCCAACGGCGGCAGTCTGTTTCTGGATGAGATCGGCGATATGCCGCTTCATCTGCAGGCTAAGCTGCTCAGGGTTCTGCAGGAAAAGGCTATCACTCGCGTCGGGTCTAACAACACCATCAATATTGATGTACGAATTATTGCCGCAACCAACAAAAATATTAACGCCATGGTGGAGAATAATCAGTTTCGCGAAGATCTTTTCTATCGACTGAACGTGGTCCCGTTGGTTCTTCCCTCTCTACGCGAACGACGAGCAGATATTGCCGTTCTCGCGCAATATTTTGCCGATGAGTTTTCGGTCAGTTATCAGCGACCGTCGCAAAAACTCCCCGATGACGTCATCAACCGCCTCTATGCCTGGCACTGGCCTGGTAACATTCGTGAATTACGTAACGTCATCGAATATATTTTCGTGATGCGCGGGGAAGCCGCTGGGATCAACGCCAGCCATCTGCCTCCTTACCTGCTCACCGCAGCTGACGGCAGAAAAACGTCGATGACAGCCCAGCCTCAGCAGCTTGCTAATAAGGGAAAACAAGCGGAAAGGGAGGCCATTGAAAATGTCATCCAGCGATTTGGCGCAAGCGTGGAGGGAAAAAAACAGGCAGCGACTGAACTGGGGATCAGCATTGCCACGCTTTATCGAAAAATAAAGCTATACGGGTTATGAACCCCATCTTACTTAACGTAAAAGCCCGCGTAACGCGGGCTTTCGGCAGGAACAACAGAGCAAATTAATTCCGTGGCGACTTAATCAAACACACCATTAATAACAGCAGTGACAATCGCCGTGCTCAGTGCAATCAACACCAAATTGTCGCCAACGACCTGCCATTCATAGCCAGGGTAATACGGCAGTTGATTCAACATAGAGGGTGGGACACTTTTTTTAGCGATCCCCGGAGGAAGCGGTTTTCCTCGCGCCAGATTTTTGGCAATGCCTGGCGGCAGTGATTTATACCCCGTCAAACCGTATCTGACAGCATACTGCCTGGCCACGTTATAGCTGATGTCACTATCCACATGATCCGGCTTGCCATAAATTTTACGCTGTTCTGTATGTGAATTATTTTTTTGGCCAGCGTTTCCTTTCTGGCTGTTACCACTATTACCCTTGTTTCCGCTATTACCATGGTTGCCACTATTACCATTGCCGTTACCGGGGTTAGCGAATACAGGGGTGGCGCACATCGTCATCGCGGCAACGGCGACTAAAGCCGTTGCTAAAGTACGGAGTCTGGACATGATGATTCCTTGAGGTGTGGATACATATAAAAATGTAAGGTATTCCATGATGACTGGCTATCGCTATAACTCCGATTTATTGGCAAAAAAAGCGATGACATTTTGCAAAGCGAACACCTCCGAATACGTATTTTTGTGATTAAAGCTCACCACTCCCGATAACTCAGATTGGCAAGCGAGAGGCACAGGATCTGAGTTTTTGGGAATAATTTGGCGAAAATGGAGAGAAAACGGCGCTTTTTTTCGGTTAAGCTATGTTCATGCTTTGACGCTACACCATGGTCAGATTCACTATCCAGGAACCCTCCATAATGGCAAAAAGTACCCCGCAGCTGCCACTCGACCCACATATGTGCCGCAGCTATGAAAAAAAGACGAGAAGTCCGTTGGCGCTCTATTCAGAGTATCAGCGTATGGACGTCGAACTGCGGGCGCCGCTGGCCATGACCTACAGCCACTGGCATGGTCAGGTTGAGGTGAATGTACCGTTCGATGGTGATGTGGAGTACCTTTTTAACGACGAAGTGGTGAAAAGCAAACAGGGTTTTATCACCTTGTTCTGGGCCTGTACTCCCCATCAGCTCATCGATGCCGGGCATTGTAAACAAATGGCTATCTTCAATTTGCCGATGCATTTGTTTTTATCCTGGCCGCTGGACAGGGATTTGATCAACCACGTGACGCACGGGATGGTGGTTACTTCGCTTGCCTCGCAGCAACTGAGCGCTTTTGAAGTACAGCGCTGGCAAAGTGAACTTAGCAGCGACAACGAGCAGATTCGCCAGTTAGCCATCGATGAAATCGCCTTGATGCTCAAGCGTTTTAGCCTCTCAGGTTGGCGGCCAGTGCTGGGTAATAAAACACCACGGACGCAGAAAAACAGTATTTCACGGCATTCACAGTTTTACGTCAGCCAAATGTTGGAGTTTATCGCCGCTAACTGCGACAAACAGCTCACGGTTGATGCCATTGCCGAGCACGTTAAGCTCAATCCCAATTATGCGATGGGTATTTTTCACCGGGTGATGCAACTGACGATGAAACAGTACATTACGGCGATGCGTATCAACCATGTGCGAGCGTTACTCAGCGATACGGATAAAACAATTTTGGATATCGCCACGATTGCTGGTTTTCGCTCCAGTAGCCGCTTTTATAGCTCGTTCCATAAATATGTCGGCATGCCACCGCAGCAGTATCGCAAACTGAGCCAACAACGACGAAATCACTCACCTTATGCCGAGGGGTAATTCATTCGCCAAATTTTCTCTTATCCTACTACAAAAAAGAAATACCAGAACTGCAGGTCAAAATAGATAACCTGACACAGTTAATAAAATAGAGTTCAGCAGAGCTCTGGCAACTATGTTGCTCAATGCTGAGTAACCTGTAGCGGGTAGTTATTTGACGTGTTCAACCATTAATGATTGGGATGGAATTATGCAATTAAATAGCTGCACCTCCAACAACAGAAAGAAATTGTCTTTCTGTTGGTCAGTTTTACCTATGATAGTCATGCTGGGCGGGATTAGCATCGGATATTTTATATTCAATATTCGTGCCGAACCCATGATCCTGATGGGCACAGCAACCGCCTCATTTATCGCCGTCGCTCATGGCTACACGTGGGATGATATTCTACAAGCTATTTGCAATAAAATATCTGAAGCGCTGCCAGTCATATTAATTGTCGCCAGTATCGGTTTCTTAATTGGCGCATGGATGGTGTCAGGCACTATCCCGATGATGATTTATTATGGTTTAAAATGGATTAACCCGCAGTATTTCTATATTTCAGCATTTATGCTGGGTGCGCTGATCTCAGTTTGTACCGGTACTTCCTGGGGCTCTATCGGGACCGTGGGGATAGCCATGATTGGCGTGGCAATTGGTCTTAATGTTTCGCTGCCTATTGCCGCAGGCGCCATTGTCTCAGGCTGCTGGTTTGGTGATAAGCTCTCACCGGTTTCTGATTCAACCAACATGGCGGCGCTGGCTGCCGGTGTAAATCTGTACTCGCATATCGGTCATCTGCTGTGGACCACCGGCCCGGGGTTTATAATTTGCTGCATTATTTATAGCTATATGGGTATGGGTATTGATGCCTCATCCAGTGCTCCTGAAAATATCACCAGCTTAATGAACGCTATCGGCCAGATTTATCATTTTAACATTCTGTTGTTGTTACCGCCGATCATCGTTTTATATGGCTCACTGTCAAAAAGACCACCAATTCCGATGCTCTTTTTGTCTACGATAGTGTCGATGATTCTGGCATTAGTCTTCCAGCAATTCACCGCTTCGTCCGTTGGCGAATCCGTAGTCAGCGGTTTTAAACTCGCGATGCTTACCGGGGATAACCTGCCCGCACTGTCCTCCGATGTCTCCCGCTTGCTGGAAAGAGGTGGCGCAATATCTATGTTCAGCAGTTTTGTCACCGTCTTCAGCGCCTTCAGTTTTGCCGGTGCAATGAGCGCGACAGGCTCTTTACACACCGTAATTAACGCGCTGACCAAAGGGGTTCAATCCACATTCCGCCTGGTGGCCACCACGATTGTTACGACCTTCACCATCTGTGCCTGTACGGCAAACGGGACTCTGCCACTGCTACTGTGTGGCGACGCCTTTAAAGATGAGTATAAAAAACGGGGGTTGGCAGCAAAAAATCTTTCACGAACCACCGAAGATGCCGGAACCGTGGTTGAGCCGATTATTCCCTGGTCTGCTTCAGGCGTTTATTGCGCCACGATGCTGGGCGTGGCAACGCTTGATTATTTACCATGGGCAATTCTGTGTTATAGCGGCGTCATCTTTGCCTTGCTGTGGGCGGCAACGGGTATTGGCATTGCGAAATATGAGCCAAATGAAGCTGCTGAAAATATGGTTGAGCAAAAATCATAGGCTAATAACAGCTATCACCGGGGTAAATTTAATATATCAATAAAATAGATATTCTTC
Organism: Citrobacter sp. wls710; assembly: GCF_005281115.1. Taxonomy (NCBI): domain Bacteria; kingdom Pseudomonadati; phylum Pseudomonadota; class Gammaproteobacteria; order Enterobacterales; family Enterobacteriaceae; genus Citrobacter; species Citrobacter sp. wls710. Next base: position 426,824 of record NZ_SZXD01000026.1, on the reverse strand, counting down.
GCTGTTTGCGTTGCTAAACCTATTTTTCAGAGGCTTTCCAGGAGTCAGCAATGTCTTTGTTTGATGAAATTGTCATAAGGGATGCTAATTGCCGCAAATACGGTCAATTACAACAAATGTACGGCACCACCGATGTATTGCCATTATGGATTGCAGATATGGATTTTGTGACGCCGGAACCTGTAATGAACACGCTGCGTTCAGTAGTCGCGCAGCCTGTACAAGGATATAACCTGGATTATCCGCAATGGAAAGAATCCGTGATCCATTGGTATGCACAACAGTATGATGCCGACGTCAGGCCGCACTGGTTGCATTTTATTCCTGGGGTTATAAAAACCATCGTACTTTCTTTAATGGCGCTTACCCGACCAGGCGATAATATATTGACCTGTACGCCAATATATGATCCCTACCCTAACCTGGTGAAAACCAGCGGCAGGAATTTAATCCAAACGCGCCTTATTGAAAAAGACGGGTATTATGAATTTGACTGGCATGATTTCAGCGAGAAGCTCAAGCAGTGCAAAATGTTTCTTTTCCCGTCACCGCATAATCCGGGGGGAATGGTGTGGTCGCGGGAAACGCTGGAACAAGTTAGCCATTATTGCCAGCAGGCTGGCGTCATCATTCTGTCTGATGAAGTGCATAGCGATTTAACCCTGCCAGGTAAGCGCCATTTGCCATTTTTTACGCTCAATGAAACGTCAGGCAGCAAATCAATTGTACTGACCTCAATCAGTAAAACCTTCAATACGGCAGCACTCCAGGGCGGAATAGCCATTATTAAAAACGATGAGTTACGCCATCAGTTCTATCACTTTCTTGATAACTGCTACCTTGCCGAGACGCATTCATTACAGCAAGCGGCCATTTACAGCGCGTTTACTCATTGTGGCGACTGGCACCAGAAACTACTGGCCTATCTGGCTGACAATGTCGCGTTTGTTAAACGCGACATTGAAAAGCACTGTCCCTTGATATCTGTCGTATATGGCGGCGCATCTTATCTTCTGTTTCTGAATGCGGAAAAAATGGGTCTCAACGATGCACAACTAAGCGATTTTTTTGTGCATGAAGCGAAGCTTGGTCTGTCGCCAGGCGCACAATATGGTCCTGGCGGAGAGGGTCACATGAGACTCAACGTGGGCTGTCCGCGTTCTGTCCTGGTAGAAGCCATGAGCCGCCTAAAAGCGGCCTACCAGAAACGGCAAAACGCGTAGCGTACATCACGATACTTGCCCTGCCATGGTGGGGCAAAATTAGCCAGAAATGTTGCAAAACTGCTATAAAGTCTTTCCCTTCTGTCGGCTGGTGTTAAACTGGAAAGTGTGATCTTCATCATAACCTGTTCAAACAGAAAAAAGAGACACTGCTATGCAACATATCATTGAGGGCTTCCTCAACTTCCAAAAAGAGATTTTCCCTCAACGTAAGGAACTCTTTCGCAGCCTGGCATCCAGCCAGAATCCAAAAGCGCTTTTCATTTCCTGTTCCGATAGCCGTCTGGTGCCGGAACTGGTGACCCAGCAAGAGCCGGGGCAGCTTTTCGTTATTCGCAACGCCGGCAATATCGTACCGTCTTTCGGTCCCGAACCTGGTGGTGTCTCCGCCACTATCGAATATGCGGTAGTTGCACTTGGTGTGACGGATATCGTCATCTGTGGTCATTCCAACTGTGGCGCGATGAAAGCCATTGCTGATAGCCAGCCTCTGGATCCGATGCCCGCAGTGGCTCACTGGCTACATTATGCCGATGCCGCCAAAGCCGTGGTTGAGAAAAAAACCTGGGATAACCCCATCGATAAAGTTAACGCCATGGTGGAAGAGAACGTTATTGCGCAGTTGAACAATATTAAAACGCATCCTTCAGTAGCTGTTGGACTGCGAAATAATGCGCTGCGTCTGCATGGCTGGGTGTATGACATCGAAAGTGGTGAAATTCGTACCCTGGATAAAAACAGCAAAACCTACGTTTCCCTTGCTGACAACCCGCAGGTGCATTTCGAGTAACCCCTCCACTGGAGCAAGGATGCTCTGGACATTTTTTCCTACTTTTGTGCTACCGACAAAAAAACATCTGCAACTAGTTTTTAAGATAGGCGTAGATATTTCTACATCAGTCATCGCGCATTCATTCAACATTGCGGCAAATGACATGTAGTGACCTGCAAAACGGCTGTCCCTATAGGCATTTTTTCAAGTTGCAGGCGATAACAAGGAGTATGCGCAAATGCTAGCGAAAATAAAACGAATGATAAAAATGTTATTCTATCATGAGTCATGGGACATCATGATTCTGAAAGATCATGGCTCACACTTATTCCCCGATAATACTCTGGAAATACTGAGTAAAACTGCTGCCCAGCAGTTAAAAAAGAAATATACGTTTCAGGCCGACCCTTTTATTATTGAAAAGGCCGATAAACTGTATGTTTTTTATGAAGCTTTTAGCTTTCGAAACTCGAAAGGTACGCTAAGATGCCGTATTCTGGATCGTGAACTGACTGAAATCGATGATGTTAAACTTGAGGGCTTTGACGACTTAAAGTGTCATTTGTCATTCCCTTTCCTGATTCATATCAACGATCAGCTATTCATGATCCCCGAGTCTTCAGAAAGAAAAGAAGTCATACTGTTTCAGTCGGTAGAGTTTCCGGTACGCTGGAAGAAAATCAAAGTCTTAATATCGGATACTGAAGTAACAGATAATGTGTTTCTCACAATTAATGAAACCTGTTATCTTTTATCCACCACAATGGATAATGAAATTATTATTCACTCTGCTGAGAATATCTATGGGCAGTGGCAGCGGATTGCCCCCTCATTGAAGGTGAGCAACCATCACCATCGGGGAGCGGGTGCGCCCTACCTTGTCGATAACAAAATGTACTTCCTCACCCAAGAATGCACGCCTGAAACCTACGGAAAATCCATCTACATCAAAGAATTAGTCACATTAAGCAATACTATATTTGATGAAAGCCTGATCGAGAAAATCAATTCCTCGATCAACCACAGTGATGGTGTCCATACACTAAACTTCTCAAATAATTATATTGTTTATGACACTAAAATAAACAAGTTCAGTTTGTTGGCGATTTTTAAAAAATTATCATATAAATGCATGATAAAATACAGGAATGTATATCTCTCCCATCGATATAACTGATTCACTGGATTTTCGGGTGGCGTTGGTGGAAAATCGTTCGGGTTTCTAGCATTTATCTGGAGTCTGTATGGCAATTCTTGTCACTGGTGGCGCAGGTTATATTGGTTCACATACTGTTTTAACACTACTGGAAAGAGGCGATGATGTCGTTGTCGTTGATAATCTGTCGAACTCTTCTCGAGTCTCGCTGGACAGAGTCGCGGAACTTGCCGGCAGGGAACCGACTGTCTATATCGCCGACGTTCGGAATCGGCAGGCCTTAAAGAACATTTTCACCCGCCATAATATCACTGATGTCATTCATTTTGCGGGACTAAAATCGGTTTCAGAGTCGATAAAAGAACCCCTCGCCTACTATGAAAACAACGTCACTGGTACGCTGGTATTACTGGATGAGATGCTGGCCGCGGGCGTTAATCGTTTTATTTTTAGCTCATCGGCCACGGTATACGGTAATCCGGAAAGCGTGCCGCTAAGCGAGCAATCACGCACGGGCGGTACGACCAATCCGTACGGCACGTCTAAATTAATGGTCGAACAGATTCTGGCCGATTTTTCACGCGCACAGCCCGATTTTCGCATCACCTGCCTGCGCTATTTTAACCCGGCCGGAGCCCATCCATCGGGTCGAATTGGCGAAGATCCTAACGGTGTTCCTAATAATCTGGTCCCGTATATCTCCCAGGTCGCAATTGGTAAACTTGAAACCGTGTCGGTATACGGCAATGACTATCCAACCTCCGACGGGACCGGCGTTCGTGATTACATACACGTTATGGACCTGGCGACCGGCCACTTAGCCGCGTTGGATTGCCAGAACAAAGGCGCAGCTTACAAGGTGATTAATCTTGGTACCGGAGTCGGGTATTCCGTACTTGACCTTATTGAGGCGTTTGAAAAAGCGGCGCAGACAAAAATTAATTATCAGTTTGTCGCCAGAAGACCCGGAGACATTGCCGAGTGTTGGTCAGACCCTTCTCTGGCGCGAAAAGAGTTAGGCTGGCAGGCTATCTACAGCCTTGATGAAATGATGCGCGACACGTGGAACTGGCAAAAAAATAACCCGAATGGTTATAACCTGTGATGTTCTCTGCAACGAGCCAGGTCGTCTGGCTCGTGGCTTTAGCGGGCTAGCGCGACGTTATGGTTGATACACGATACCAGCCGTTGCTCTGCTTCCCTTCATTGGCAAAGTTGATTCTCGCGGCACCGGATTTATCCAGCATCGCAACCTCAATCGCATATTGCCCTTTCGCCAGCCGACCCGGCATAGGCAGCGCATAACTGACCTGATGAATTCCCGGGAGCCAACGTCGTATATCATCCGCCGCATTACCTTGCGCCACCACCTTATTGGTACTGTCTACCACACGAAATGACAGCGTATAGGGCAGGTAGATCGGTGCCACACCATCGTTATACCAGGTACTGTTCAACGTCAGCGTTTGTCCACCGCTCCACACAGCCTCATGGCTCAGGGATGCTAAGCGAAATCGATAGCCCAGTTTGGTCAGCGCATCGTCGACAATCGGTCGATAATCGCTGGGTATCGCTCTCGATTTCAGGTTGATGGTACTGGCATGCTGCTTGATCGCCCAGTCAAAAATCCCCTGTACTTCGGCGCGCGTATAATGAAAAGAATTCTTCCAGTCCTGCATATACGAACAGATTTCCAGACTCACCGGCGCGCGTTTCCAGGCATCGTTAAACCCTGCATAACTTTGCTGCGCTGCCAGTAATCGCTGCGGGTAATCATCTTGCATATGATTCCAGGCGTCTGAAAACACGCGCAGGTCACCCCAACAGTCCGCTCGCCACCCGGCCCCACGCGCCACCGCATTTGCCAGGCTTTGCCCACCGCTTATCAGCATAATTTTGGGCGTTTTGGGAAAGGCAGAAAAGTGCATCGCAACGTAGCGATCCAACTGTCCGGTGGTGTATCGCTCCAGGAGTGGCTTCAGATCGGGGAAGTTGCTGTTATGCCACTCGCCCCACGAACCCACCATGCCGATATCAACAAAAGCGAGATTCTCATTACCATCGTAGCGCTGACCCAATGTGTTGAGCAGACGCTGGCTGTATTCGATAAACAGTGGGTCATCTAAATCCGGTACAAACGTCTTATTATCAGACGTCCAGGTTCCTTTTACGCCTTTTTTAATCAGCCAGTCGGGAATTTTAGTGCCATCCGCCGGGTCGGCAAGCGCCATAAATCGTAGCCCGACATTCATCGCGGGACGGTGCGCCGCAGCGTATCTAAAGGCATCATCCACCAGCGCAAAATTGTACTGCCCTTCAACAGGTTCCAAATCTCGCCAATAAAATCGCTCATACTCGAACCCGGTATTGGGATAATCCGCCAGGCTCAGCGTTTCACCGTATCCCTGATGAAAACTGGCAACGCCAATCCCCGGGTTGGTCAACGGCCCCGTCAATGCTTTGGGGGTTACGGTCGTTAATGCGGCCATCACCGACAGCGGGAGGAACATACCCAACAGCGCAGAAACCCATTGACACTTCATCGCAGTAACGCCCTCGCAGGTTTAATAACACTAGTGTTTTTTCAGGTTTAACCACCAGTCCCAAATACCGACGTGAAAATTTTGGAATACATCAATACCTAGCGCTGATTTGATCATATACAGCGTCAGCAATATGCAGCAGGTGACGAACAGCACGGCGATCAACAGCAAAAAAGTGAGCAAGATCCGCGACAAGGTCGATTCCTGGCGATGCTGGCGGCGTAAATCTCTGCCAAACAAAAAAACCAGATAAAAACGTTTACTGAAAAAAGGAAAACTCCGGCGAATATCAATCTGATGCCGTGCAGCCAATGTCGAGGCCAGGATCGCGTTTTCCACCCCTGCTTTTTGTTCCGGGGTCAACTCCTCCGCTATTTGCTCATCAAGGTGAGCATAGAACCGTTCGATGACGGGGGGACGATTTTGAGGACTGGTCAAAATTAACCTATATCTTTATCAATTGAGTGGTAGACGTTGACTGTCTTTTTGGCGATTTCATGCCAATTATAGTTTTGCAAATATACACGATAGTCCACACGATTGGCTGTCACCCACTGGGTTAATTTCCCGGCCAGACTGTTCACGTCCCCAACCTTAAAATAGGCTGCGACAGGTAACTGAACTTCAAGGTTAGCCGGAATATCACTGACCACAGCGGGAAGAGAAAAGGACATCGCTTCCAGCAGCGCAATAGGTAGACCTTCGTGATATGAAGGCATCACAAACAGTTTCGCCTGTGAAAATACCGCCTGCAGTTCATCACCGCGTAAAAATCCGGTCATCACCACACCAGGCGTGTCGGCGGCCAGCTTTTTGAGGCGAATGCTGTATTCGGTCGGATGATCTGCATCGCCAATTAACACCAGCGGCAGGGTCAAACCGCTATGTTGATAAGCGGCGATGGCGTCATGCATCCCTTTTTCTTCTACAAATCGTCCAACCACCACAAGATAATTTTTCGGCTGTAGCCCAAAGCGGGAGAGCGTATTTTCGATAGTCAGCTCAGATAACAACCGCGGCTCGTTCACGCCGTTGTGAATTAAATGCGCGTCATAGCGACCATGTTTTTTCTGGATCAGTTGATTAATCACCTCAGAAATCACAATCACCTCGTGGGCGTATCTCACCGCCCAGCGCTCACCCAGCAACAGTATTTTTTTGGCAATGAATCCCCATTTCTGACGATCGTAGTCAGGCCCATGGTGGGTAAAAACGACCTTTTTACCCAGGACGCGTAATAATGGAATCACAAGGCCCGGTCCGATAGCATGCACATGCACAATATCCGAATGGTCGAAAACTGTCCTCAATGCCGCTAAAACGGAATGCACAATCGCTTCCAGCGAGCGTTTTTTGGGCGCCCACAGCGCATAGGTTTCGACTTTCTTATACGTTGACCGTTTGTAATTCACATACGGTGAGCGAGCGATAACACAAATATCAACATCGAGCTGCTGTTTAATAGCAGGATAAAGATTCTGGCAGTGAGTCTCCACGCCGCCCAACACATCCGGAATACCTCGTGTGCCAAAAACCGTTATTTTTTTCATACTATGGCCTGCTCAGCAGTTCTTTATACAGCGCCAGCAAGGTGTCCATATGTTTGCTTAGCGCATATTTTTCACTTAATCGCGCCCGACCATGTAACCCCATAACCCGTGCTTTCTCTGGCGAGTCGGCCAGCGTATCCATCGCATTCGCCAACGCTTGCACGTTGCCCGGCTCGAATAAAATCCCTTCGCTACCGTCACGAATTTGTTCCGGGATCCCGCCAATGCGCGATCCAATCACCGGCTTGCCCAGGGACATCGCCTCTAATATCGCCATGGAACAGTTTTCATAACATTCAGAAGGAAGGATTACCGCCCGTGCATGCTTAATAAGCTTATCAAGGGCTTCCCCTTGCTGCACATAACCTAAAAATTCAACATCCGGGTATTTGGCGACTAACTCGTCATGTAGCGGGCCGTGGCCCACAATTTTCAACGGCGCTTTGTTCTGCATTTTCTCATGTGCCGCCAACAGCGTTGCCACCCCTTTTTCACGGCTCAGGCGACCAAAGAACAGCATATAGCCTTCATCGCTTGCCTCATCCAGAGGACGACTGTCATCTACGCCATTGACGATCACATCAATGCGCGACTTCGGCAGCGTACGCAGCAGCACCCCGCGTAAAAAAACGCTCGGCGAAACGATCACATCCAGCGCTTGGTAATTTTGCGCAATGTATTGCCAGGTTGCCTCCAGAGAGAGCAATAAGCTTTTTGAGGCGGAACCTTCCTGGCAACGATACCTGAAAGCATTAAAAACCGTGCCGGTGATACAGGAGTCACACACTTTGCCGTCGCGCAACATGGAATACGTAGGGCAGACAATCTTATAGTCATGCGCAGTCAGTACCGTTTTGCAGCCAAAATTGCGCGCAACTTTTATCAGCGCCGGCGTTAATTGGTGATAGATATTATGAAAATGAACGATATCCGGGCGCTCTTTTTGCAATAACGCCAGCATCTTTTTGCAGGCCTGCGAATTATGAATAAAGTTAACCGCCGTTTTGAGCCCACCCAACAAATTACTTTCCTGGTGGTAGTCCACATTGCTGACAAAATAATCCGCATAGTCCGAAGGGAAATTTTTCTCATGCTGCATCGAGAAATCAATCACCTGCACTCCGGCCTGTTTCAGCATATCGCGCTCTTGAAAATAAACCGTTTCCGCGCCGCCTTTGATGAAAAAAAACTTATTTACTAATAAAACTTTCATGGCGTCTGCCTTAGTTATTCATGAATGATTTTACTGTCAGGCGGAGTCAACGGATCGCGTAGCGGATGTGTTAACCCTTTAACAAGCCCCGCGGAAAGCACAGCTAAGTTCATCACGCTTTGCAGGCCATTCAATAACGACCGATTCTGCACGGTTTTCAGTATCACAAAGGCAAGCAATGGCAGAAATGCGATATCGAAAATTTCGAGATTAAAGGTCACCGCCGCAATGAACAAGGCAACCAGGTAAACAGCAAAAATCGCCTCGTTTTTAACCATTTTTAACGCTTTAATGAAATAAGGCTTTCCCCAGGCGCAACGTAAAAATTCGCCCGGAGCCTGATAGTATCCGCTTTTCCAGCGATGCTTCAGCATCTGAAAGGTCGGCATGGTATGCGAAGTATGAATAAAATACGGAATATTCAGACGACGTAATTTATAACCCGCGTCAAGTAACCGCAGGCCAAGTTCAGCTTCTTCATAAGCATGCAGATTACGGTTGGTGAGATAACCAATTTTCTCAATGGCGGAGCGGCGATATAGCCCCCCGCCGCCTAAATGGTCGCTATCCCCTACGGGATAGATTTTATTAATGCGTTGCTTACGCGATTTAAATTCATAGTTAACGGCATCGTCCATTTCGACGGTTCCCGCTACGCCAGCGTATTCCGGTTCCGCCTGCAAAAACGCGACAGCCTGATCCACAAATCCTTCTTCCAGCTCCATGTCGCCGTCCATCAGCAACAGATATTCCCCTTCACTATAAAGGTAACCCAACTGATGTCCGACACCACAGCAACGATCGCCTGGATCGGTTAATGACACCACAGTCACCCCTTTATCGATCGCCAACTGCTGGGTGTTATCCGTTGACAGACTATCTGCCACAATAATTTTATGTGGATAATCAACAAGCTGTTTACGGATACTATCAATTGTTTTCTCAATACATTCAGATTCATTGAGCGTTTTGATACTCACTGAAATAAACGGTTTATTGTCCATACAATTACCCTACGCAGCGAAGGACGGTTCGACGAATCACTAAACTTGATCCTAGTGATAAATAGAACAGGAATTGTAACATCGGTGTAATCATCAGTATCTGGCTGTAAGGTAAGCTAATTAAGCAAGCAATCGCAAAAGCATTAAATGCCGGAGCAAAGCTCAACAACTGAAGATCCTGCGGGTCCAGTTGTTCAAGCATCAGTAAAGGCTTGGGCTGACATATTTTCAGGATATAAATAAATAAGCTAATGAAGATTAACGTGCCAATCACACCCACTTCCCACAGCAGCATACTCAGAGAAGTCGAGTCGAGGATTAAGTTATAAATAATATTCAGAAAGCCCGGCGATACCGTACTCCCGCTGTTAGTGGCGTTGAGTCCATAGCCAAATAACGTTCCTGACAGTCCCCACAGATCATTATTTTTTAGCCAGAACAGGAAAGTCGTAAAGCGCCCTAACTCCCCGGTAGACATAATGTAGTTCGGGTCAAAAATATAGCTCAAAGAGTCGATAAAAATACTCAACGCGCTTTTCGACGGATCGCCGCCAAACGCAGTAGAATAATAATATGCAAGGATAACTATCGACAGGCTAATCAGCAGCAACATCCCCGCCACAATAACCAACAACGTCTTCAGATTAACCTTACTAACATCTTTAACGTAGCTCGGTGAGATCCACACCCACGCCAGGAATAGAGGCGATAGCAGGATAACGAACTTTACTTCACCAATAATGCACAGCCCGATCCCGAGCACAATGTGCAACGCCATGGATTTAAACGTGGTCAGTCCGTGCTTATACTCAGAGACCTTTAACAGCATAATCAGCAGGCAAAACAGGCCCATCGCGGCAGTGTTACCTCCCCCCATCGGGTCGCCGCCAAAGGTACCCACCACGGAATCCCATTTTTCATCTTCACCACGCACCGCGACACGCTGGGGAACAACCAGTAAAACCTGATAAATCATGACCGGGATCTGCGCGTAAAACACCCAGTATAAATAGCGAGCCACGCGATAAATCTGCGACTCCCGGCAAAATCCCAGCAGCAAGCAGATCATCACCAGCGACAGCGCAATTTCATTTTTAAAGGCCACAATCGCGACGGTGATCCCGCCCTGAATCAGAGTTGAGGCCCCGGCCAGTATCAGGAACGAGAAATACAGCGCCAGCACTATCGTCTCCTGCGCATCCAGACGCAGCGAGCCATCCCGCGTCTGCATCACCAATAATCCCACCATCAACAGGGTCAGAAAAAAGGGGATCCATAGCACCGACTGTATGCCGGTAAAGTATTGCACCAGGCCACACAGGATCAGCGTAACGAAGGTATAACCTTGTAAATAATATCCGGTATTCAGCGTCATAGTATCACCGGCCTGTCTTTCAGCAGATTAGCCCGCTTGTTCATTTTCAAATAAATAAAGGCATAGCGAATAAATGTCAGTGAAGAAAACAAAATCACCGACGTTGCATAGTCTTTATAAAAATAGGGCGTCACGACAAAAGCGAATAGCACAATCGCCAGTTGCTCCAACTGGATGCGCAGAAAATAGCGATGGGAGCCAAAAATTAGCTCTATGACCGTCAGGGGGCTTATCGCCAGCGCCGGGAACAGGTAGGGTAGCATGTAGCGAGACGTTTCAATGGAGTTAATCCAGTCTTCGCTAAAACCGAGGCGCATCACAATCGGATAGAAAATAAACACGCCAAGAGTACAGATAACTCCCAACACCAGCAGCAGCATCCGTACCCGGGTATATTCCTGATAATTAAAGGTGTTATTTCTAAAATCGATAGACCACTTGGAAAAAATAGTATTACGTACCGCGTTCCCGATGATCACCACCGGCGCCAGGCAGAAGCGGCTGACCACGGAAAAATAACCGGCGGTCAGCGCCGAAAACCAGAAGTTAATCAGCATAATCGGCAAATTGCTGCTGGCCATTGCCAACACCTCAGCGCTGCCGACTTTAGTAATGTGATGAATATTCTGTTTAAAAAAATGCCAGTTGCTGGCGGGTCGTAAATGCTGGACCGCCACCGAACGAATATCAAACGAATGCAATATACAGCTTACCGTCAGTACCATCGTCGCACAGGCCCACGACCAATAAAACAGCTGCACATGATGCGTAACCAGTATCGAAAGTAATACCACCACAGAAACAGAAATGCGCTGGAAGATCAGAAAACGAAAGTTAGCTGTGCGCAGCGACAGGTTTTCCGAGATGAGAACCCACGCCGTAGCAAGCGTCAGTAAATAGAGGAACAGGATGCTCTGGTGGAACAACCACGCGGTCAATACGGCGTAGGGTAAGGCAATAATCGTGCTTTGTATCAGACAAAACACGACATTCTGTACCAGTTCATCATCCTGCTGTTTAGGAATTAAAAGCTGTGATGCAAAGGTACAGACCTGAGCGCCCACCACGGCAATACTGTAGTTGAGCGCATAAAGCCCCACTTCAGCCATATCGTACTTATGTGAGATCAACCAGATAGACAGCGCACCAATCAACTGTGAGATGACTGATGAACCGGCTATCGTGGAGGCGCTCTTCAGTAGACTCATACGCGGCCTGGCGTCGTCATCAGTTGATCGGTACTGAAGTTCAGTGAGCGCAGACCCTCTTGCGTTTCAAGGTCCTTTTCTTCAACCGCATTCAGCACAGCGCCAATCACAACGCCATCATTTTCCTCGATCTTATCCAGCGCGTTGGCTATATGCCCCGCCGAACCCGAGCCGGCTTTCACGATGAAAATAACGCCATCAACGGCACGTTTAATCAATTGCACATCCTGACTCTGATTCACGGCAGCCACATCAATAATGATGCGTTGATAGTGGGATTTCAGTTCGTGCATTAAAGGCTCAAGGTGCCCGGACGACAACATCAGCAGAGAAGAGAGGGTGGTCTTCCCGTGCGGGATAAAATCGAGATTATCACTGAGCTTGATCCGCGCCTGTTCAAGCTGGGTCTCCCCACGCAGCAGTTCCGCTACGCCTGCGGACGTTGCCGATGCCAGCTCGGATGAGAGTCCGTCAGTATTGAAGAAATCCGCATCGATAAGCAGCGTTTTCTGGTCGAAACTAAAGGAGTTTGCTAACAGACTCGCCAGCAATGAGCGCCCTTCACAGTGCTCCGTCGACGCCACGGCGAGCGTCTGCAATGGTCGATTATCCAATATAATCCGGGTACGGATACCGTGCACAATATCGGCATTCAGTGGATTCTTGAGGATCATGTCGCAAACCTGTGCGCGCCCTGAGGTTCCGCTAAAACGACGGATTTCGCCCAGCGGAGTAACGTTCAGGCGTTTTTTCATACGACTCAACGTACGGATTGAGTTGTCCATCGCCGCTTTGACAATGAAATACATGATACTGAACACCACCACCAGCAGAACCACCATCACCAACAAGAGGGATTTATTCGGTTTCGCGGGTTTTAGCGCGGGAACGGCAGGATCATATAACACCGCGTCAGCATTCACGCCGGACAGCGACAGTTCCTGAGTACGTTGATACAGCGATTTATACAGATCTTCCATTTTATCTAACGACAGCTTTTGGCTGTTCCAGGCATCGCGTTTTGAGGCCATTTTCTGGAAGATCTCTTTCTGCTGCGCCACCTGCTGCTGATAGTTCTTTTCATCCGCCAGCGCCGCCAGATATTGCTGACGTAACCCCTCTTTCAGCTCACCCAGTACCCGTCCGGTTTGACTTTGGATCGACTTGACATCAGCTTCTGCTTTTAAAATTGCGGGATTTTTCGGCCCGTATACTTTGCGCAGTTCAGACAACGTGCGCTGCGCCTGAATTAACGCGATACGTAAATCCTGAATCTGGGCGTGGTTAGAGATCGAAGGTTGAGAGATAACGCTCTCCGCCGACCGCCCTCCGCTGTTCACCTCGTTATAGACAGATTCAGCGGCAACGCGACGCTGGGTCGCATCAGCCAGGCGATTGGTGACGATACTTAACTGCTCGGTTTCAAAACCATCGATACCGCGAAAGGTCAGCAGCCCGGCGTTTTTCAGATAGCTGTCCATCTCCTCTTTTTGTTTCGCTATCGACTTCTGAATCTCTTCCATTTTTTCAAAATTCAGTTCGCGGGCTTTCTCTACTTTCAGGCGCTTTTGCTCCACCGTATAGTTGATGAAAGCCTGCGCGACGCCATTCGCAACGTCAGCAGCCACCAGCGGTGAGGGGGATTCATAGGTGATAGATGCCAGGTTCGTTGTACGAATACCGATAACATTCAGGTTTTTCGACAACGTTTTCAGCGCTTGCTCCATCCTCAACTGTCGGTTTTCACTGCTTTCCGCCCCCTGTCCACCGGTTTTTTCCCCAATAAATTCCGGGTTTTCATCCAGCTTCATATCGCGAACGGCTTGCTCAAGCACAATACGTGAATGCATCAACGCATATTGCGTTTCGTAGTAACCACTGCGCGTTGAATCGAAACCATCAACCTGTGGGAACGGAGAAACGTTATCGGCCTGGGCTTTAATCAGTACCGTCGCCGTTGAGACATACTTTGAGGACATCATGCTGATTATTGGATATGCCACTACCCCGGCAACGATACCGGCCAGCACGATTTTCCAGGCGTTCTTTTTCAGCTCTTTGGCAAAGCGGGAGAATTCGACAGTGTTTTCTCGTTTTTTGCCGTTTTCCACTATAGATAGTTTCATCGTCAGAAGAACCCCATGCCAATAATCACGACATCCCCAGGATGAACAGAGTGCGTTAAATCGACATTCTCAAGCAGCTGATTGCTGCCAGACAGGCGAATGTTGATATCTTGTCGGTCAGCACGATCTGTAAATCCCCCTGCCTGCGCAATAGATTTCTCGACGGTAAGACCTGGCTCCCAGGCAAATCCGTTCGGACTTTTCACCTCACCTGAAACATAGTATTTACGGAACTCGGCAATGCTCACCGTCACCATCGGCGTGGTAAAGTAATCTCCCGTCAACCGTTGAGTTAATTCGTTGGTCACTTGATCGACAGTTTTATCTTTTAATTTAAGAGCGCCCACAAACGGAAAATTAATCTCCCCGCTCTTATCCAAAATAAACCGCATCGTCATATCGGGTTGACCGTGAACAGCGATATTGACAGTATCCCCCGCCCCAAGCCGGTAATCCTGCTGAACTGTAGCAGGATCGTCCATTAATCTTGGGCCGGACGCTGAGCACCCGACCACCAGGATACTGAATAGCAAAAACGCGCACAGTTCTATTATTTTCATTTTAGATCTGAACCTTAGCTTTAAGCATAATCATAGAATTATCATAACCCAACGTTCTAATAACTTCCTGGTTGTCGTTAGGACCGATATAAAACGAGTCAGTATCCTTATTCGAATTCAATGTATCTAATTGATATTTAATCTCAAAATTAACCGATGGCGTATAGTCGTAGCTCATTGTGACGCTAAACACCCCATCTTTATCATGCCGGTCCTTGTTCTGTTTTTTATAGTCTTCCGCAGTGTATGAATAATCCAGCAAAGTCGAAAAACGATTACCTAACCAGAAATGCTGGTAAGAAATGCCATACTGGGTCACTAAAATATATCCCCCAACTTCCGACGGGTCTTTAATGCTTTGCGCCGAGTGGGCCGTGAAAACCGACTGTTGTAGCGGCTTCCACTCTGCTTTTATGTCCCAGTTCAGACCATTAAAATCATGCGAGTTTGCGCTGTTTTCAAATGTTTTGTACAACCATGAAATATTCATGTCGACGTTGGTTTTTCCAGTCAACTGCGATTTCATGCCGTACAGCAAATAGTATTCATTAGTATCTTTTTCTGAGTTGTTGTCATAGCGACGCTGGTTAGTAATAAAGCTATAGCGAAAGCGTGTTCTGGATGTGTATTGGTCAAAAATTTCCGCGACCAAGCTATTTTCATGCCATTCCTGTTCCTGAATGTAATGGTAAAAATCCTCACTGGTATCCTGTACATCAGAAGTATTACCGAAAGTCAGTTTTTTGTATAACAACGCCAGTTCCGCTTTGCCACGCCCATCAGGCGCGCCATAGCTGTAGCGCAGTTCACTGTTGATGAAATTTGTCGTCAGCGGTGAGGTAATCCCATATTGCTGAAACTGACTGGGTAAAAAACCCTCAGTAATTCCGCGGCCACGGGATTCATGCCCAAGTGAATCCTCCAGATTGAGGGTTAAGCCATGCATGAGTCCATAACGCCAGGCCCCATTAAAACGGAAAAAATGATCGGTGTAGTTATCAGCAGAATCGCTTGAGTAGTTACGGTAATCCCCAGAGTACATCAGTAAATACTTATCCTGACCGCGCTCGCCGATCATACTCAGCACTGGCGCTGCGCTCTGAAACGAGGAACCGACAGCATCGCTGTTATGTGGCTGATAAGTCACGTTATCATTATAACCATAATCCACAGCGACCTTGCCCTGGAAGTCGATCCCCGCAAAGCCGATGTGTGATTTCGGTGTTAAATCAGCCCATGCGGGCTGCGATATCACGATTCCGGTAATAACGATTAATTTAGTATGCATTCTTACCGACAAATCCTTTGAAAATAGTTTTAATGATAATTTTTATATCCAGCCAAAGTGACCAGTTTTGAATGTACTCAATATCGTACTGAACCCGTTTTTCCATCTTATAAAGCGCATCGATTTCCCCACGAAAACCGTTAATCTGCGCAAGTCCGGTGATGCCAGGCTTTACCTTATGGCGGATCATGTAATTTTCGACCTGTTTGCGATACTGCTCATTATGCGTAACCGCATGGGGTCTGGGACCCACAATCGACATACTTCCCTGCAATACGTTAATAAATTGCGGAAGTTCATCCAGCGACGTACGGCGTAAGAAGCTACCGAATTTCGTCACCCGCGGATCGTTTTTCGTGGCCTGAATTACCGTATCGGAATTCTCCATAACGCGCATAGTGCGAAATTTCCAGACCTTAATTTTTTGCCCACTCAGGCCATACCTGTCTTGTTTGAAAAACACCGGCCCACGAGAAGTGAGTTTGATACCAATAGCAATAACCAACATCAGCGACGAAATCATCAGCATAATGATACTGCCAAGCACCAAATCCTCTGCCCGCTTAATAAACGAACCCGCCCCTTCAAACGGCGAGCTAAAGATGCCGATGGTTTGCAGGTTATGGATAGAACGTAACTTGGACATATTGTTGCTGTAGGTATAAAAGTCAGGAACAATATAGGTATCTACGGTGGTGTCTGACATCATGGTCAAAAAATGGCGGATGCGATGCAGCGCCACCATCGGTAAAGCGATATAGATTTCGTCTATATTTCCCAGTCGGGCTTCCTCAACCAGATTAATCACCGGGCCACGAAATGGGCTTTTGACCTTATCAACGATGTCGCCACAGCGCGATAACGCACGCTCATCATAAAAAGCCAAATCCAATTTGATATCGGCGTACTCATTCAGTAATGCGCTTTCCGCGGCCAGACCATTGTCGGTCAAACCAATAATCGCCACGCGCATACTCTTTTTCGTTGAATATTTAAAAATAAAAAAGCGAATGTAATAAAGAAAAGGTAATGGAATAAAGTACCAGTAAATAATGGCAGAATAAAAAGGCGAAGGTAGCCTGTCTAAGTAACCGAGGGACTCCGGCTCTGCCACCGTCATACTCACCAGCTCGTTAAAAAATATAGCCAACAGCGTACAAAAAAGTAACCGCTTTTGATTACGCAAACCAATCGTTTTAATCTTTTGCTGATAAATTTTGATATATTCCGCAAACAATAAAAAAAAGACGGAGAACAGAATACTCAGAATAGCAATGGTGTTAAATGGCATCAACCCCAGCAGATGAGCACTAAAAATTAACGTCACATTAATAACGATAAAATCAACCAGTTTTAAAAAGACTGGATATCCTTGACTGCTAATCTTTAGCGATTTTTTAAGCATATCTCAGCCCATTATCTATTGATATTTAATTATTTTTTTCTCATTTCATGATGCTAATTATATCACAAGTCTAAAAAACGCAATGCTCCATTGTCAGTAAATGTAAAAAATAATGTTTGCATGTGTGAAAATTCGCCGCTGCGTGATTTTATAACTATGATTTCAAAGGAAATTAACACAACCAAACCATTTACCATAAAATCAAAAAAGACGATTTTTCACAACAAAACCATCATTGACAGTTAACAATTTATGGTCTACGCGAAAACATTTTAGGTATGACAAATTTCACAATGGTGTTATTTGATTTATTTTGAATCACCCTTCCATTGCGGCTAAACACCACAATAAAAATATCTCAGCCAGCAACGCTTAAAAAGCGCACCCGCACGCTTAACCCACCTAAGATTTCGCTACGTGTCAGCTGCGGATGTGTACGGTGTAAACGCGCAATGTCGTTAACTAGCGCCAGACCAATTCCTGCGCCTGGGACATTGCCAACGTTATCGAGTCGATGAAACGGTAGCATCGCCTGATGAACCATCTGATCATCTATACCTGGTCCGCTATCCTCGATCATCAGCACCACGGCTTCGCCTTCACGCTGCAGTCGGGCTGTCACCACACCATGCGGCGGCGTATATTTCAGGGCGTTATCAAGTAGATTCCCACACAGTTCGCCGAGCAGGACTTCATCGCCCTCAATCCACACCGCGCCCTGTTCCCCCTCATAACCCAGATCGATAGCTTTACTGCGTGCCTGCGCCAGCCGGGTAAAACAACTGCTTTGTACCACCTCATACAAATTAACCGGTGAGAAGTGCTTTTCTCCCTGCTCTTTGCGCTTCACAGCCGACAGCTGAAGCAGCCTTTCCGTCAGTTGAATCGTGTTATCCAGAGTCACGCTCATGGCCTGTAAACTCTCGTACCACTGCTGAGGCTGCGGGCTGGCGAGGGCTACCGCCGCCTGAGTTTTCAGTACCGCCAGCGGCGTTTTGAGCTGATGGGATGCGTCCGCGCTGAAGCGTTCCTGACGAGAGATAAGGCCGCGCAGTCGGTCCAGATAGCGGTTAAACGCCACAATCAGCAGACGGGTTTCCGACCACGGCAACAGCTCCGGCAACGGCGTCAGCAGCCCAGGCTCGCGACGTACCATCAGCGATGACAACTGGCGCATCGGACGTAGCACCCGGCGCAGCAGCCAGCCAACCAGCACCAGCGTGAGCATTACCAGCAGTCCTTGCGAAACCCACGAGGAGAACAGCAACTGTCGCGCCAGATAACGCCGTGATTGCAGCGTTTCAGCGACATAAATCTCTGCCATGCCGATAATACCACCCTCGTTGACGGGCTGTAGCAAACGCGCCACGCGGATTGCTTCGCCGCGATATTCAGTGTGATAAAACCACGCCAGCGCCGGATAAAGTCGTGTGCGCGAGGTGGCAGGCGGCATCGCAGGTAAATCGTCATAACCTGATATCACCTTCCCCGCCGGGTCGACCACTTTGTAATACAGCCTGTCGTTCATATTCAGTTCAAAGCTGTCCAACACCACCCACGGCACATTCACTTCCAGCCGTTTATTACGCACCACTAACCGCTCAGAGACGGTTCTGGCGGACGAGAGCAGCGTCCGATCATACGCCTGCGTCGCCGCCTGTAACGCGCTGACATAGCTGTTAAACGCCGACAGCCCCCACAGCAACAGCAGCGGTAATCCCAGAAACATCAGCAGTTGCAGATACAACGACTGAGGCTTAACCCACCTCATCGCTACGCTCCAGCACATAGCCCAGACCACGTAGCGTGGCGATGCGTACATCGCTTCCCTGAAGTTTTTTACGCAGACGATGGATGTACAGTTCGATACTTTCTGGGCTGACCTCATCGCTCAAACTAAAGACCTGCTCAAACAACTGCTGGCGCGAAACCGGGCGCAACCGACGGTACATCAGCACCGTCAGCAGGGCCTGCTCACGCGGCGTAAGCGCCAACGGTTGCCCCTGCAACAGAAAGTAGCCTTCATCATGAAATGCCAGTTCGCCCAGTTGCTGTATGCCTTGTACCTGCCCCGCGCTGCGACGAAGCAAAGCCCGCAGCCGGGCATCCAGTTCCTCAATTTCAAACGGCTTTGCCAGATAATCATCGGCCCCGACGTTTAACCCTTTCACCCTGTCGGCCACCGCGCTGCGCGCCGTCAACAGCAGAACGGGGAGCGTCTGGCCGCGCTTGCGCAGCCGCTGGACGACTTCAAGACCGTCCAGCCCCGGCATATTGATGTCCAGCACCGCCAGCGCGTACGTTTCACTATGTAAAAGATGATCGGCCGCCTGACCATCAAAAACGCAGTCAACGGCAAAACCGTTTTGCACCAGCGCTTTCTCCAGCCAGTGAGCTAACTCACGGTTATCTTCCGCTAATAAGAGACGCATATCACATCCTGTAAAGTTTCTGCCGCATTGAAAGGGAATTGAAAGGTTAATGTTTTAACAATCACGCAACCGAACTGCTACACATCGGCTCACATAATCACAAAAATCTTCTTTCGTACCTGAAAATCCGGTTTTCCGGTGTGAGGATAAACAATGAAAAAACAATTACTTCGTACCCTTACTGCAAGCATTTTACTGATGAGTACCTCTGTTCTGGCAGAACAAGCGCCATCGCGCACCGAATGTATCGCCCCGGCGAAACCCGGCGGTGGCTTCGATCTCACCTGCAAGCTGATTCAGGTGAGCATGATGGAAACCGGCGCTATCGAAAAACCGATGCGCGTAACCTACATGCCCGGCGGCGTTGGCGCTGTGGCCTATAACGCAATCGTCGCTCAACGCCCGGCTGAAGCAGGTACCGTGGTGGCTTTCTCCGGCGGCTCCCTGTTGAACCTGTCACAAGGTAAATTTGGTCGCTATGGCGTGGATGACGTGCGCTGGTTGGCAAGCGTGGGCACGGATTACGGCATGATCGCCGTACGCCAGGACTCACCATGGAAGACGCTGAAAGATCTGCTGACGGCAATGGAAAAAGATCCTAACAGCGTAGTTATTGGCGCGGGTGCCTCAATCGGTAGTCAGGACTGGATGAAGTCGGCGCTGCTGGCGCAAAAAGCCAATGTCGATCCGCACAAGATGCGCTATGTAGCCTTTGAAGGCGGCGGCGAACCGGTTACCGCGTTGATGGGCAATCACGTACAGGTAGTTTCCGGCGATCTCAGCGAGATGGTGCCTTATCTCAGCGGCGAAAAAATCCGCGTGCTGGCGGTGTTCTCGGAAGAACGCCTGCCGGGTCAGTTAGCCAATGTGCCAACCGCCAAAGAGCAGGGTTACGGCCTGGTGTGGCCGATCATTCGTGGCTTCTACGTTGGACCAAAAGTCAGTGATGCCGAATACCAGTGGTGGGTCGATGCCTTTAACAAACTCCAGCAAACCGAGGAATTTAAAAAGCAGCGCGATCTCCGCGGCCTGTTCGAGTTCAACATGAGCGGTAAGCAGCTCGACGAGTACGTGAAGAAGCAGGTCACGGATTATCGTGAGCAGGCGAAAGCCTTCGGTCTGGCGAAATAAGCGCAGAGGCAAAGATGATGAGCGATCGTATTTTTGCAGGTATCTGGCTGTTGCTCTGTATAGCCGGGCTGTTCGTGGCCTGGCAAATCAGCAGCGAATACAGCTATGAGCCGGTTGGCCCGCGTCCCTTTCCGCTGGGCATTATCAGCCTGATGCTGTTATGCGCCGTGGCGCTGCTGTTGCGCCACCCGGACACCATCAGTTGGCCTCGCCGTCATGTGCTGCAAAAGCTGCTGACGATGGTGATTGTTCTGTTGATGTACGCCTGGGGTTTTGAATGGCTCGGTTTTCCCATCGCCACCGCCATTCTTACCGTGGTGATTGGCATGCTGTTCGGCGCAACCATTCCGGCTGCGGGTATTTCCGGCGCGGTCCTCGGTATTCTGTTGTGGTATGCCTTCGACCGGCTGCTTGACGTCACCTTACCACTCGGCGCCTGGCTGGGTTAACGGAGAAACGATGGATACCTGGATTTATCTTTCTCAGGGTTTCGCGGTGGCGATGACGCCGGAAAACCTGGTTATCGCCTTGATTGGCTGCTTTGTCGGCACCATCGTCGGGCTGCTGCCCGGCCTCGGGCCTATCAACGGCGTGGCGATCCTGCTGCCGCTGGCTTTCGCTTTGCACCTGCCGGCTGAATCCGCGCTGATCCTGCTGGCGACGGTCTACATTGGTTGTGAATACGGCGGGCGTATCTCCTCCATCCTGCTGAACGTGCCCGGCGATGCGGCAGCGATTATGACTGCGCTGGATGGCTACCCGATGGCGCAGCAAGGGCGCGGCGGCGTCGCGCTCTCTATCTCGGCGGTCAGCTCATTCTTTGGTTCGCTTATCGCTATCGGCGGCATCATTCTGTTTGCCCCAGCGTTAGCCCAATGGTCGCTGGCCTTCGGTCCGGCGGAATACTTTGCCTTAATGGTTTTCGCCATTGCCTGTCTCGGCAGCATGATGGCGCAAAATCCACTGAAATCATTTCTGGCAGCGCTTATCGGTCTCGGCCTTGCGACCGTCGGCGTGGACGCCAACACCGGGGTTTATCGCTTTACCTTTGACAGTGTTCATCTCTCCGACGGCGTGCAGTTTATCGTGGTAGTAATTGGGTTGTTCTCTGTCTCAGAAATACTGTTAATGCTGGAACATACCAGCAGTGGCCAGACGCTGGTGCGTAAAACGGGCCGCATGTTGTTCAATGCCAAAGAAGGTGCGCAGTGCGTGGGCGCCACCCTGCGTTCATCGGTGATCGGCTTTTTCGTCGGCGTCCTGCCTGGCGCAGGGGCCACCATTGCCAGCGCTATCACATACATGACCGAGAAAAAGCTCAGCGGCAACAGCGACAGCTTCGGCAAAGGGGATATTCGCGGTGTGGCGGCACCTGAGGCCGCGAACAATGCCTCGGCCTGTGGCTCTTTTATTCCGATGCTGACGCTCGGCGTTCCAGGCTCCGGCACCACGGCAGTGATGATGGGCGCGCTGACCCTGTACAACATCACCCCTGGCCCGGCGATGTTCACCGAACAACCGGATATCGTTTGGGGACTGATTGCGGCGCTGCTGATTGCCAACGTGATGCTGCTGGTGATGAACATCCCGCTGATCGGTCTGTTTACCCGTATGCTGACCATCCCACTGTGGTTTTTGGTGCCCGCTATCGCAGCAGTCTCAGCGGTAGGCGTGTACGCCGTTCACAGCACTACCTTTGATCTGGTGTTGATGGTCGCCCTTGGCGTACTAGGCTACATTCTGCGTAAGATGCACTTCCCGATGTCGCCATTAATTTTAGGCTTCGTGCTGGGCGAAATGCTGGAGCAAAATCTGCGCCGGGCGCTGTCTATCAGTAACGGCAGCATGGATATTCTGTGGGCCAGCGGCGTAGCAAAAGTGCTGCTGGTGATGGCGGTACTGGTTATCGTGATCCCGCCGGTGCTGCGCCTGATCCGTAAGCGTAACAGCAAACCGCAGGTGGATATCGGCTAGTAATATGCCGGATGGGCATCGCCATCCGGCATTTTCATCTTAATTCCTGAACTGCACTAAGAACGTGCTCGACAAACCGCGTCAGTTTCGGCAACGCACGCAAATCTTGCCGCCACAGCAGATGAATGGGTCGCGGCTGCGGCGTAAACGCCTCCAGCACCCGCACCAGTCTGCCAGTAGCTAACTCTTCCGCCAGCAGCACCTCCGGTTGTAACAGCAGCCCCGCCCCCGCCACTGCCGCCATACGCAGGCCATGACCATCGTTACAGCGCAGGATCGCATCGCGTTTCCATCTGACTTCGCCCCCTGCGCCCGGTAGCATCCATTCGTTGCGGGCCGTCCAGACGGTGTGGGACAGGCACAAATGATCCACCAGATCCGCGGGCGTGAAGGGGGTGCCATGACGAGCGAGATAATCCGGCGAAGCGCAAATCGCCATACGGTACGGACACAGATATTTCGCCACCACATCAGTCTGATGGATATCGCCAATGCGGATCGCCAGGTCAACCCCTTCATTCACCAGATCGACCATCCGATTGGTCAGATCCAGTTCAATTCGCACTTCCGGCCAGGCCTGTAAAAACGAGGCGGCCAACGGCGAGATCACGCAGGCACCAAAGGAGGTTGGCGCGCTGATGCGCAGCGTCCCCGCAGGCGCCAGCCGCAGACGCTCCACTGAACGTTCGGCTATCGTCACCTGTTCCAGCACACGCCGGGCTTCTTCAAAATAGACACGACCGGCATCGGTCAGACTCTGGCGACGCGTGTTGCGCTCCAGCAGGCGCGTACCGAGTTGCGCTTCAAGGTGGGTGATATATTTCCCCACCATCACCGCAGACATCCCCAGTCGCGTTGCCGCGGTGGTAAAGCTCCCGCTCTCCACCACCGCGATAAACGTTTCCATGCCGCGCAGTTTATCCATATTGCAAACCCCTGGTTAGTAATCATCTAACTTTTAGCCAGTTTATCCGATTTCATTTTCATTAAAGAATAGCGGCTCACACTATTGCGGAGGTGGTTATGAAAATTGTTATTGTTGGTGCCAGCGGTACGGTGGGTCGTGCGGTTACAGAAACATTAAGCCGTAAACATGAAATGATCCGTGTGGGTCGCAGCCAGGGTGATTACCAGGTCGATATCACCTCCCAGAAGAGTGTCGAGGCATTGTTTGAAAAAGTCGGTCGGGTAGACGCGATCGTTTCCGCCACCGGCAATTTGTTCTTTGGGCCGTTATCCACCATGACCGATCGGGATTTTAATCAGGGTTTACAGGATAAGCTGTTAGGGCAAATACGACTGGCCTTAACCGGGCAGCATTACCTCAATGATGGCGGCTCGATTACGCTCATTAGCGGTATTATCGCTCATGAACCCATCGCGCAAGGCACAAATGCGGCAACAATCAATGCCGGTCTGGAAGGGTTTGTTCGCGCAGCAGCCTGTGAATTGGGTCGTGGGCTGCGCATCAACCTGATTAGCCCAACCGTGCTCAGTGAATCCGCCGCAGCCTATGACGATTTCTTCCCGGGCTTCGAAAGCGTCCCGGCCGCCACCGTTGCCAACGCCTATCGCCGCAGTGTGGAAGGCATCCAAACGGGTCGCATTTATCAAGTCGGTTACTGACTTGCCGCTGTCGCTGGTTTATCGCCAGCGACAGAATAATTAACCCTATGTTTTAAAATACATTTTCTTGCCCACCTTCCCTCTACTCGCAGATATCCTCACCTTTTATAATGTTAAATAATTGTTGCTTTTGATCACAAATAATAAACAAACAAGTTCATTCTGTGCGCGTTTTTCAAAAATGTAGATATTTTTAATTTATGGCTACGAAACGAGCTGCGCCATATCTCCCTGACAATCTACTGAGAGGATCGATTTGATGAACGCACTGACTGCCGTACAACCGAACGCTAAAGATCCAGCCCAGCACTACAGCGGTTTCACACTGAAACCATCAGTCCAGTCTCCACGTCTGTTGGAGCTGACTTTTTCTGCCGAGACCACTGAGCAATTTCTACAGGCCGTCGCGCAGTGGCCGGTGCAGGCCCTGGAATACAAATCTTTCTTGCGTTTCAAAGTGGGCAAGATCCTCGATGATTTGTGCGGCAACCAGTTACAGCCCCTGCTGCTGAAAACGCTGCTCGATCGTGCCGAAGGGGCGCTGCTGATCAACGCCGTCGGCGTGGATGACGTGGCGCAGGCTGAAGAGATGGTCAAGCTGGCAACGGCGGTCGCGCATCTGATCGGACGCTCCAATTTTGATGCGATGAGCGGTCAATACTATGCCCGTTTTGTGGTGAAAAACGTCGATAACTCAGACAGCTATCTGCGCCAGCCGCACCGTGTTATGGAGCTGCATAACGACGGAACCTACCTCGAAGAAATCACCGATTACGTGCTGATGATGAAGATCGACGAGCAGAACATGACCGGCGGTAACTCGCTGCTGCTGCATCTCGACGACTGGGAGCATCTGGATCAGTACTTTACCCATCCGTTGGCGCGTCGTGCGATGCGCTTTGCCGCCCCGCCAAGCAAAAACGTCAGCAAGGATGTGTTCCATCCGGTGTTTGACGTTGACCAGTTGGGCCGCCCGGTAATGCGCTACATCGACCAGTTCGTCCAGCCAAAAGACTATGAAGAAGGCGTCTGGCTGAGCGACTTGTCCGATGCGCTGGAAACCAGCAAGAACATTATTTCCGTTCCGGTTCCCGTGGGTAAATTCCTGCTGATTAACAACCTGTTCTGGCTGCACGGTCGCGACCGCTTCACCTCGCACCCTGACCTGCGCCGCGAACTGATGCGCCAGCGTGGTTATTTCGCTTACGCGACCAACCACTACCAGACCCATCAGTAAGCGCGAAGGAAAAAAGCGGATGTATGATTTTGTGATTATTGGCGGCGGTATTATCGGCATGTCGACCGCCATGCAACTGATTGATGTCTATCCGGACGCCAGAATCGCGCTGCTGGAAAAAGAGTCCGGCCCGGCCTGTCACCAGACGGGCCATAACAGCGGCGTGATTCATGCCGGGGTTTATTACACGCCTGGCAGCCTGAAGGCGCAGTTTTGCCTGGCCGGAAATCGCGCCACCAAAGCCTTTTGTGATCAAAACGGCATCCGCTACGACGTCTGCGGGAAAATGCTGGTTGCCACTTCCGCTCTGGAAATGGAACGCATGCGCGCGCTATGGGATCGCACGGCCGCTAACGGCCTGGAACGCGAATGGCTGAATGCGCAGGAGCTACGCGAGCGTGAACCCAATATCACCGGGCTGGGCGGCATTTTCGTCCCGTCGAGCGGGATCGTCAGCTACCGCGAAGTAACCGCCGCGATGGCAAAGATTTTCCAGGCCAAGGGCGGTGAGATTGTTTATAACGCCGAGGTCAGCGCGCTGAAAGAGCATGCCGCGGGCGTGATCGTCCATACCCGTCAGGGTCAGGAGTATGAAGGGTCAACGCTGATTAGCTGTTCTGGCCTGATGGCGGACCGACTGGTGAAAATGCTCGGCGTTGAACCCGGCTTTATCATCTGTCCGTTCCGTGGCGAATACTTCCGTCTGGCGTCAGAACATAATCAGATAGTCAATCATCTGATCTACCCGATCCCCGACCCGGCGATGCCGTTTCTCGGTGTACATCTCACCCGCATGATTGATGGCAGCGTCACGGTGGGACCCAACGCGGTACTGGCATTTAAACGCGAAGGCTACCGCAAACGCGATTTCTCACTCAGCGATACGCTGGAGATCTTCGGCTCTTCCGGCATCCGCCGCGTACTGCAAAACAACCTGCGCTCCGGGCTTGGCGAAATGAAGAATTCGCTGTGCAAAAGCGGCTACCTGCGGCTGGTGCAAAAGTATTGTCCGAGTCTGACGCAGAAAGATCTGCAACCGTGGCCTGCAGGCGTGCGGGCGCAGGCTGTGTCTCCGGACGGCAAGCTGATCGACGATTTCTTGTTTGTCACTACGCCACGCTCCATTCATACCTGCAACGCCCCTTCTCCGGCGGCGACATCAGCGATCCCTATCGGCGCGCATATTGTCGGCAAAGTTCATGCACTGCTGGAGAGCCAGAGTAATCCCGGACGCACGCTGCGTGCGGCACGTAGCGTGGAGACATTACACGCCGCATTTACCCGTTAAACCGATTAAGACAGGAAGCAATCATGCAACTGAACGATCCAACCTTATTTCGCCAACAGGCGTTGATTGACGGCAACTGGCGTGACGCCAACAACGGCGAGACCATCGCGGTGACCAATCCCGCCAACAGTCAGCAATTGGGTAGCGTACCGAAAATGGGGGCAGATGAAACTCGCGAAGCGATTAACGCCGCTAACCGCGCCCTGCCGGCCTGGCGTGCGCTGACCGCCAAAGAGCGAGCCAATATCCTGCGCCGCTGGTTCAACCTGATGATTGAACATCAGGACGATCTTGCTCGTCTGATGACCCTGGAACAGGGTAAGCCGCTGGCGGAAGCCAAAGGCGAAATCACCTATGCCGCCTCATTTATTGAGTGGTTTGCCGAAGAGGGCAAACGCATTTATGGCGATACGATCCCCGGCCATCAGGCAGATAAGCGTCTGATCGTCATCAAGCAACCAATCGGCGTGACCGCCGCGATTACGCCGTGGAACTTCCCGGCGGCGATGATCACCCGCAAAGCCGGTCCGGCACTGGCGGCGGGTTGCACCATGGTGCTTAAACCGGCCAGCCAAACCCCCTATTCCGCACTGGCGCTGGCAGAGCTGGCCAATCGCGCCGGGATCCCGGCTGGCGTATTCAGCGTGGTGACCGGTTCAGCAAGCGCGGTCGGTAACGAACTGACCGGCAACCCGCTGGTGCGCAAACTGTCATTTACCGGCTCCACCGAAATTGGCCGTCAGCTGATGGAACAGTGTGCCAAAGACATCAAGAAGGTGTCACTGGAGCTGGGTGGCAATGCGCCGTTTATCGTCTTTGACGATGCCGATCTCGACAAAGCGGTGGAAGGCGCGCTGGCGTCGAAGTTCCGTAACGCCGGGCAAACCTGCGTCTGCGCCAACCGTCTGTACGTTCAGGCCGGTGTGTATGACCAGTTTGCCGAAAAACTCGAACAGGCGGTGAGCAAGCTGCGCCTCGGTGATGGTCTGCAACCAGATGTCACTACCGGGCCGCTGATCGACGAAAAAGCGGTCGCCAAAGTGCAGGAGCACATCGCCGATGCCCTGGATAAAGGCGCACGCATTATCGCTGGCGGTAAACCTCATGCGCTGGGCGGGAACTTCTTCCAGCCCACCATTCTGGTCGATGTGCCGGACAACGCGAAGGTCGCCAAAGAAGAGACATTTGGCCCGCTGGCGCCGCTGTTTCGCTTTAAAGACGAAGCTAACGTCATCGCACAGGCCAATGACACCGAGTTTGGCCTGGCAGCCTATTTCTACGCCCGTGATTTAAGCCGCGTCTTCCGCGTTGGCGAAGCGCTGGAGTACGGCATCGTCGGGATTAACACCGGCATCATCTCCAACGAAGTCGCCCCATTTGGGGGGATCAAAGCCTCCGGTCTTGGCCGTGAAGGATCGAAATACGGCATCGAAGACTACTTAGAAATCAAATATATGTGCATCGGCCTTTAATAAAACAAATACTGGAGAACACCTGATGAGCACCAACAAAGAACTTATGCAACGTCGCAGCAACGCCGTTCCCCGTGGCGTAGGACAGATCCACCCTATTTTTGCCGAGCGGGCAGAAAATTGCCGGGTCTGGGACGTTGAAGGCCGCGAATTCCTCGATTTTGCTGGCGGTATTGCGGTGCTGAATACCGGTCACCTGCACCCGCAGATTGTTTCTGCGGTAGAAGCGCAGTTGAAAAAACTGTCGCATACCTGCTTCCAGGTGCTGGCCTATGAGCCATACCTGGAGCTGTGCGAAATCATGAACAAGAAAGTGCCGGGCGATTTCGCCAAGAAAACTCTGCTGGTGACCACCGGTTCTGAAGCCGTGGAAAACGCGGTGAAAATTGCCCGCGCCGCCACCAAACGTACAGGTACGATCGCCTTCAGCGGTGCTTATCATGGTCGTACCCACTACACCCTGTCTCTGACCGGAAAAGTAAATCCGTACTCTGCCGGAATGGGACTGATGCCGGGTCACGTCTATCGCGCGCTGTATCCTTGCCCGCTGCATGGCATCAGCGAAGATGATGCTATCGCCAGCATTCATCGTATTTTCAAAAATGATGCCGCGCCGGAAGACGTTGCCGCCATCGTAATTGAACCCGTCCAGGGCGAAGGCGGTTTTTACGCGGCCACCCCGGCATTTATGCAGCGTCTGCGCGCCATTTGTGACGAACACGGGATCATGCTGATTGCCGATGAAGTGCAGAGCGGCGCAGGCCGCACCGGTACGCTGTTCGCCATGGAGCAGATGGGCGTAGCACCCGATCTTACCACCTTCGCCAAATCTATCGCTGGCGGCTTCCCGCTGGCAGGAGTAACCGGTCGCGCCGAAGTCATGGACGCTATCCCGCCGGGTGGCCTGGGCGGTACCTATGCCGGTAACCCGATTGCCTGTGCCGCCGCGCTGGCGGTGCTGAACATTTTCGAACAGGAAAATCTGCTGCAAAAGGCCAACGAACTGGGGCAAACCTTGCGCGAAGGCCTGCTTGCTATCGCCGAAACGCATCGCGAAATTGGCGACGTGCGTGGGCTGGGGGCGATGATCGCCATCGAACTGTTCGAAGACGGCGACCATACGAAGCCAGACGCCAAACTTACCGCGGAAGTGGTGGCCCGTGCGCGTGATAAAGGTCTGATCCTGCTCTCCTGCGGACCTTACTACAACGTACTGCGCATCCTTGTCCCGCTGACCATTGAAGATGCGCAAATTCGCCAGGGGCTGGATATCATCGCCCAGTGTTTTGCTGAGGCGAAGCAGGGCTAACTATACAAAAAAGCAATCCATAGGCCGGATAAAGCGGAGCCGCCATCCGGCACATAGGGTCAATAACAATAATACGCGTGCCCCGGCGCGGGAATGCCGGGGTGCTCTCCCAAGTGAAATACTTTCGAGAGGTTTAAAAGATGGGGCAAGTGTCACAATCACATGATTTAGGGGGCGGGCTGAAATCACGCCACGTCACCATGCTGTCTATTGCCGGGGTTATCGGCGCGAGTTTATTCGTAGGTTCAAGCGTGGCGATTGCAGAAGCCGGTCCCGCCGTATTATTAGCTTATCTGTTTGCCGGACTTTTGGTGGTGATGATTATGCGCATGCTGGCCGAAATGGCCGTCGCCACCCCGGATACCGGCTCCTTTTCCACCTACGCCGATAAAGCCATCGGCCCATGGGCAGGTTATACCATCGGCTGGTTGTACTGGTGGTTCTGGGTGTTGGTTATCCCATTGGAGGCCAATATTGCCGCCATCATTCTGCATTCCTGGATCCCTGGCATACCTGTCTGGTTATTTTCTCTGGTTATCACGCTGGCATTAACTGGCAGTAATTTGCTGAGCGTCAAAAATTACGGTGAATTCGAATTCTGGCTGGCGCTGTGCAAAGTGATTGCCATTCTGGCGTTTATTGTCCTCGGCGCGGTGGCGATTAGCGGTTTCTATCCTTATGCCGAGGTTAGCGGCGTTTCACGCCTGTGGGATCAGGGCGGCTTTATGCCGAACGGTTTTGGCGCCGTACTCAGCGCGATGCTGATCACCATGTTCTCCTTCATGGGCGCAGAGATTGTCACCATCGCCGCCGCCGAGTCCGACACCCCGGATAAACACATCGTCCGCGCTACCAACTCGGTTATCTGGCGTATATCCATCTTCTATCTGTGCTCCATTTTCGTGGTGGTGGCGCTGATCCCATGGAACATGCCGGGGCTAAAAGAAGTGGGTTCTTACCGCTCGGTCCTGGAGTTATTGCATATCCCACACGCGAAGTTGATCATGGACTGCGTCATTTTGTTGTCGGTGACCAGTTGCCTGAACTCCGCGCTGTATACCTCATCCCGTATGCTCTACTCTCTGAGCCGTCGTGGCGATGCTCCCGCTTTTATGGGGAAAACAAACCGCAGTAAAACGCCTTACGTGGCGGTGTTGCTGTCTACGGGGGCGGCGTTCCTCACCGTGGTGGTCAACTATTACGCCCCGGCCAAAGTGTTTAAATTCCTGATCGACAGCTCTGGCGCTATCGCTCTGTTGGTTTATCTGGTAATCGCTATTTCCCAACTGCGGATGCGCAAAATTCTGCTGGCGCGAGGTGGTGAAATTAAACTGAAAATGTGGCTTTATCCGTGGCTTACCTGGCTGGTCATCGCCTTTATTATCTTTGTGCTGGTGGTCATGCTCTTTCGCCCGGCGCAACAACTGGAAGTCATCTCTACCGGGTTATTAGCCATAGGAATTATTTGCACGGTGCCCATTATGGCACGCTGGAAAAAACTGCTATCGTGGCAAAAAGCACCATTGCAAAATACGCATTAAATCTGTTCCCGGCGCACGCCGGGACATTTATTCAGGAGTAAGACCATGACCGCCATTCCCCAACCGACGGCCATTGATGGATACCGCTGGCTAAAGAACGACATCATCCGCGGTATTTATCAGCCTGATGAGAAACTGCGTATGAGCCTTCTGACCTCGCGCTACGAGCTTGGCGTGGGACCGCTGCGCGAAGCGCTTTCACAGCTGGTGGCGGAGCGACTGGTCACGGTGGTCAATCAGAAAGGGTATCGTGTCGCCCCGATGTCCGAGCAGGAATTGCTCGATATTTTCGATGCCCGCGCCAATATGGAGGCCATGCTGGTCGCGCTGGCCATCGAACGCGGCGACGATGCCTGGGAAGCGGAGATTTTAGCCCGGGCGCATATGCTCAGTAAGCTTGAAGCCGTGGACGCCAGCGAACAGATGCTTGATGAATGGGATCAGCGCCATCAGGCGTTTCACTCGGCGATTGTCGCCGGCTGCGGTTCCCAATATCTGCTGCAAATGCGCGAACGATTGTTTGATTTAGCGGCGCGTTACCGGTTTATCTGGCTACGTAAAACGGTGCTGTCAGTTGAGATGCTGGAAGATAAACACGATCAGCATCAAACGCTGACCGAAGCGATTCTGGCACGCGATGCCGTGCGCGCTAGCGAATTAATGCGCCAGCACCTGCTGACGCCGATTCCAATTATTCAACAGGCGATGGCCGGCAAGCTACTGACGGAATAAGCCTGCACTTCATCATTCTTCCGGAATACGTAACACCTGCCCGGGATAAATTTTATCCGGGCTTTTCAGCATCGGTTTATTCGCTTCGAAGATTTTATTGTACAGGTTAGCGTTACCGTAAACCTGTTTGGCAATAGCGCTCAGGGTATCGCCCGCTTTCACGGTATAAAACTGACTTTCGCTCGCGGGTGCAGAGGTTTTGACCTGATCGTCTACGCTGGCGATACCGGAGATATTACCAATCGCAATCAGGATTTTCTCTTTCGCTTCCTGGCTTAATCCATCACCAGAAACGGTGGCCTTGCCTTCGTTAATTTGAACGTTCACCTTATCTGCATCGGGGATGCCGGTTTTATTTAGGTGTTCCTGCACCTTCTTCGCCAGATCGGCCGTGTCATGATTTCCGGTGACCGCATCCCAAAGTTTTTCACCTGCATCTTTCACAAAATTGAAGAGTCCCATATCCACCTCGGTTATTAACAAGCAACACCAGGAAGTGTAGCAGAGGAGAGAGGACGGCAAAGAAAACGGCGCAAATGCGCCGTTTATGAAAAGAAGTCTTAATTACGCGTTTGTACCCAGAAGGCGTGGATCAAACCAGGAATGTAGCCCAGCAGCGTCAGAACGATATTAAGGATAAACGCCCAGCCGAATCCTTTTCCCAGCAGTACGCCAAGCGGGGGCAGAATAATAGTGAAAACGATTCTCCAGAAACCCATACAAACTCCCTACAAGCAAAAAAGTTAATCATTGTTTAAAAAGAGATTTTATCTCTAAGAGTAGTCATTCTACTCAAATCTGCCAGCCTTCCCCTGTTGTTTTACCCTCTTTTACGCTCTTTACGCTGGCGTACGTTGGTTTTTTATTTTAGAATTCACTTAATTTAGATTATGCTTAAATAAATATGAACGAACTTGAACAACTCCAGGCCAGCGCTGAACAGGCGGCCGCTCTGCTCAAAGCGATGAGTAACCCGAAGCGGTTGCTGATTTTGTGCATGCTCTGCGGTTCGCCCGGTACCAGCGCGGGCGAGTTAGCACGCGCTACCGGCCTGAGTCCTTCCGCTACTTCACAGCATCTGGCGCGTATGCGCGAAGAAGGTCTGATAGACAGCCAGCGCGATGCCCAGCGCATCCTTTATTCCATTAAAAATGCGGCTGTGAATTCGCTGATCGCCACATTAAAAACACTGTATTGCCCATAAGGAGCCATCATGACCATTGGGACGATTTCCCCGCGCGAGGCGCAGACGCTGGTCGCGCAAGGCGCGAAACTGATTGATATCCGCGATGCCGACGAGTACCTGCACGAGCATATTCCTGAGGCGCATCTGGCACCGTTACCCACACTTGAGCAGGGATCGTTGCCTACGAATTTACGCGCCGAGCAGGTGATTTTTCACTGCCAGTCAGGCAAACGCACACAAAATGCAGTGAACAGGCTCAGCGCGATTGCCGCGCCAGCACAAGTCTGGTTGCTTGAAGGTGGAATTGATGGCTGGAAAGCCGCAGGTTTACCGGTGGCAAAAGACAGTTCCCAACCGTTGCCGCTGATGCGTCAGGTGCAAATAGCCGCAGGTAGTCTTGCCTTACTCGGCGTCATTCTGGGTTACGCCGTCGGCAGCGCCTTCTTCCTGCTGAGCGGTTTTGTGGGTGCCGGGCTGATACTCGCTGGCGTGACCGGCTTTTGTGGCATGGCGCGGTTGCTGGACAAAATGCCCTGGAATCGTCGTACTCATTAAGCGGTAATACCTGAATCAGCGCTGTACCCGTCGATTGACGTGATCTATGGTGAGTTGTGCGATAAATAAAGGAGCGCAATATGTTTAAACCTGGCGATCTGGTTCAACCACGCATGGGCGGACCTAAACTGAAAGTTGTCGAAGTCAACGAAGATCAAATTGTGGCGGTACAAGCCAGTAATGAAAGCGGTGAGAAATTCACACTGAAAGCAGCTGACGTGACGCGATATACCGAAGACGGTGATTTCGGCGTTTGCTGAAAACAGGCGGTGAGGATACCCTCACCGCATTTATAATTAGATTAAAAAATCATCAAGAGATTTACCGGCAGCCAGCGCCTGGGCAATTGGCTTTGGTGTACGGCCTTGTCCGGTCCATGTTTTTGCTTCACCGTTGAAATCGATAAAACGATATTTCGCCGGGCGTGGTTGACGTTTTTTGGCTGCCCGCGACGTCGCTGGCGTCATACTCAGCAACTCTTCCGGATTGATCCCATCTGCCTGCATCAGGGCCAGCAAATTATTAATTTTTTCCTGCTGTTCTGCACGTTGGCGCTGAATCTGTTCTTCTTCATCGCGGCGTTCTTTGGTTACTACTCTGAATTTTTCGAGCATATCTTCGAGCACATCAACGGAAAATTCACGCGCCATTACACGCAGCGAGCGGATATTATTTAAGTTTTTTAACATTGAACTCATATTAACAAAACCTCTTTAACGTAAAAATGGTATTACGCCAAATATTGTATGCAACTGATTATTATTTTTCCAGTCTAATTTTTTCACAGATTATTAAACAAATAGCCATTCCCGTTATTTAAATGGCTATCCTGAAACCTGACATCAAATATTTTATATTCCCTGGCTAGTCACTGTAAATATACTCGCATAACGTCTCAGCACATCGTCTGATAAACACATCACTTTATTGTCCGGGACCGGCACGCGCACATTCTGAACATCAGTCAACTTTCAGAAAAGGAGCGCAAAAAATTCAGAAAAACAAGTCTCCATAACTTATTGATATAAAATACTTTTAATTAGCTAAACAACGAAAACACCAAAACGAACAAAAATCAAACCAATACAGAGCATTTTATCGACAAAAAGACAATAAATAAAAATTTTAAGCTAGTTGCTAGTTATTATCCAGGTAGATATCCTATTGAAACGCGAAAGCAGCAAGACAAATCACTAGCATCAAAGGTATTCAAAACCTTTTTTCCCCTTTTTACAAGGAGCATTAACATGTTCTCTCCGCAGTCACGCTTGCGTCATGCTGTAGCAGACACGTTCGCGATGGTTGTTTATTGTTCTGTCGTGAACATGTTGATCGAGATATTCCTTTCTGGAATGGGCTTTGAACAGTCACTGTACTCCAGACTGGTGGCCATCCCTGTCAATATTCTGATCGCCTGGCCATACGGCATGTACCGTGATTTGTTTATGCGCGCGGCACGTAAAGCCACGCAGGCTGGATGGGCAAAAAACCTGGCGGACGTGCTGGCTTATGTCACCTTCCAGTCGCCGGTTTACGTGATTATTCTGTTGACGGTTGGCGCGGACTGGCACCAGATTACGGCTGCGGTAAGTTCGAACATCGTGGTATCGATGCTGATGGGCGCAGTATACGGCTACTTCCTTGATTATTGCCGCCGCCTGTTTAAGGTCAGCAGCTCCCTGCCAGTCGCGTTATTAGTTAGCGTTAACGTCGCCAAATAACCCACTCAGATAACGCTCAAGTGCAATACGCGAACTAAAGCCGTGAGGAATACCATAATGCTCATGGTTCTCTCCGGCTAAATACAACGGGAATTGCTGGTAGTGATCGCAGGTTTTAATGTCTGTCGCAGGTTCCGCCAGTGAAGAGCTGCGCTCTTTAAGCGTGGGATGGATGACTAAGGCGGTACGTCCCATACGTGCTTCCCGGTTAACGTACACATAATTTTCACCACGTCGATAGCCGTACGTTTTCGGCGTCACTACATCAACGGTAAAGCCCACTTTTTCAAGTACGCGCGCCACCTCATCAGGTCGTAAATACATATTATTTTCCTCGTTATCTTTTACTGCGGGCTTACCTTACCTGATTCAGCATTAGCAACGCTTTCAGAAAAGTCCATAAACGAGTGAAGACGGTGGGACGAATATCTTAAGAACCGTGCAGATTTACGTCAGCGCCTGCCGCAATTGATATGCCGCCTGCAGCGCCATTTCCGCTGAGCTAATATTGGTAAATGACAATAATATTCCCCCTTGTCCGTTCGGCGTTATACGCCACTGGCTCAAGGCTTGTACAGCCAGACCTGCCCGATTCGCTTTACGGACTAACGCAACATCGTCTGCGTCTACACTCATCACCAGTTGAATCCCACCCTCTTGCGGGAGCACGCTAAAACCGTGTTCGGTCAGGGCATTTTCCATCCACTGACGTCGCTGGGCATAATGTTGACGCATGCGTTTTAAGTGCCGCCAGAAGTGCCCCTCACGCATAAAATCCGCCAACGTTTGTTGCCATAAAACCGGAACGCTACAGGCCGCTAGCGCCACCTGCTGGCGAAAATGTTCGACCTGAGTCATGGGCACCACCAGCCATGCCGTGCGCAGAGCAGGAAACATTGATTTACTGAACGTTCCGGCATAAATCACCCGCTGCGGCGCATCCAGACTTTTTAACGGCGGCAACGGTTTACCGTGGTAGCGAAATTCACTGTCATAGTCATCTTCGATAATCCATGCCTGCGTGCGGGCCGCCCACTCCAGCAACTGATGACGACGCTCCAATGAAAGGGCTACTCCCAGCGGGCTTTGATGCGCGGGTGTAAGCAAAACAAAGCGCGCCTGCGGGTAATCGCGGATCCCAGCGCAAACATCCAAACCATTGGCATCAACAGGAACCGGCATCAGCGCAATTCGCTCCTGAGCCACCACCGGTCGGATCAACGGAAAGCCGGGATCTTCGACCCACATCCCTTCACCGGGTTGAGACAGCGCGCGCAGGATTAGCGTCATCGATGCCGCATAGCCAGAAGTAATAAAAACCTGCTCCGGCTGGCACTCAATGCTGCGCGAAACGCGCAGGTAATCAACAATCGCCTGACGCAGCCCCCTTTCGCCGCAAACATCCCCCACCACCAGATCAAAACGCGTTTGGGTGCGTAAACGTCGGCCCATCACCCGCGCCCATATTTCACGCGGGAAGAGATCGAGTGCGGGTAGCCCCATCTGAAAAGGTTGGGGTCTGGGATTTTCTCCTGCGAAGATAGCAGGAGTCGTAGGCGCGGTCTCTGGTCGCAATTGCTCGCTGACAAAAGTTCCCGCCTGCCCACGTCGAGCCAGCCAGCCCTGCGCCACCAGCTCGGAATAGGCATGTTCAACCGTCGAACGCGAAACCCCCAGTTCCTGGGACCACGTCCGGCTTGAGGGCAATCTTGTGCCTGGTTTGAGTTCGCCGGTCTCAATGGCATTTTTTAACTGGCGGGCGATTTGTTGATAGCGCGGCATTTATGGTCTGCTTTTTTTGCAACAATATGGCTCTCTGTAGCAGTCCATTATAGTGCTACATTGCGGGTTATCCAAACGAGGAGAGATACCATGACAATGTTACGCCAGCCCTATTATGAACTCAGTCCTAAAATTTATAACGCTCTGGTTCAGGCCAGCAAAGCGCTGGAAAATTGCGCGCTGGAACCTACGCTGACGGAACTGCTGTACCTGCGGGTCTCGCAAATCAACGGCTGCGCATTTTGCCTGGAAATGCACAGTAAGGCGCTGCGCAAAGCAGGCGTTGCGCAGGCCAAACTTGACGCGCTGGCAGGTTGGCGAGTGAGCCACCATTTCAGTGAGCAGGAACGTGCGGCGCTGGCGTGGGCCGAATCCGTCACTCATATTGCCAGCACCCACGCGGAAGATGATGTTTATCTGCCGTTGCTTGACCATTTTAGCGCCAAAGAAATCAGCGATCTGACGTTTGCCATCAGCCTGATGAATTGC
Source organism: Citrobacter sp. wls710 (assembly GCF_005281115.1). Lineage (NCBI taxonomy): Bacteria > Pseudomonadati > Pseudomonadota > Gammaproteobacteria > Enterobacterales > Enterobacteriaceae > Citrobacter > Citrobacter sp. wls710. The sequence continues at coordinate 388,926 of NZ_SZXD01000026.1, read as the reverse complement.
TTCAACCGCCTGGCGGTTGGGATGCGCATGTAATTCTACCCTGCCGGATGGCGGTATAAATGCCTTATCCGGCCTACGATGTGTTCTCCTGTAGGCCGGATAAGACGCGACGCGTCGTCCTCCGACACCCCGTCATGCTACATATCCCTTCCCCGTCACGCTCATCACTCTCCCCTTCATCAATCTAAAATTCCCATATCTTGTATGGTTGAATCTTTTTAAAACTACATCTAGTATCATTTCTATCAAGACACCTACAATCCGACGCTATCAATCGCGTCGATCTTTTACCCATAAATGGAAATACGAATCATGCGTATTGTTATTTACACTCGTAATAACTGTGTTCAGTGCCACGCCACTAAGCGGGCAATGGAAAGCCGTGGGTTTGACTTTGAGATGGTAAATATTGATTTGCAGCCCGATATGGCTGACAGCCTGCGCGATCAAGGCTTTCGTCAGTTACCGGTCGTCGTCGCCGGGGAAACCAGTTGGTCCGGGTTTCGCCCGGACATGATCAACCGTCTGCGTCCACAACCCCATATGGTCAGCGCATGAGCCAGCTCGTCTACTTCTCCAGCAGCTCCGAAAATACACACCGCTTTATCCAGCGTCTGGGGCTGCCTGCCATCCGCATTCCGCTTAACGAACGCGAGCGGATGCGGGTAGACGAACCTTACATTTTAATCGTGCCGTCCTACGGTGGCGGCGGAACGGCGGGTGCGGTTCCGAGACAGGTGATCCGCTTTTTAAACGATCCGCACAACCGCGCGTTAATCCGTGGGGTGATTGCCTCCGGCAATCGCAATTTCGGTGACGCCTATGGTCGCGCGGGTGAGGTCATCTCACAAAAATGCGGCGTGCCGTGGCTCTACCGCTTCGAGCTGATGGGCACCCAAAGCGATATCGACAACGTTCGACAAGGAGTGAGTGAATTTTGGCAACGACAACCGCAGAACGCATAACCCAGCCCACGCTGGATTATCACGCCCTGAACGCCATGCTGAATCTGTACGATCAGGCCGGGCGTATTCAGTTCGACAAAGACCACCAGGCGGTAGAGGTTTTTTTGGCCACGCATGTCCGCCCCAACTCGGTAGCGTTTGCCAGCCCGCAGAAGCGCCTGGAAACATTGATAGATGAAGGCTATTACGATGCCAGCGTGTTAGCTCGTTACGATCACGCGTTTGTGATAAAGCTCTTTGCCCACGCTCACGCCAGCGGATTTCGGTTCCAGACGTTCCTCGGTGCGTGGAAGTTCTATACCAGCTATACGCTGAAAACATTTGATGGTAAGCGTTATCTCGAAGATTTTGAGGATCGGGTAACGATGGTGGCGCTCACGCTGGCGCAGGGAGATGAAACGCTCGCCATGCAGCTTACCGATGAAATGCTCTCCGGGCGCTTTCAGCCCGCCACGCCAACCTTCTTAAACTGCGGCAAACAGCAGCGCGGTGAGCTGGTTTCCTGCTTCCTGTTACGCATTGAAGACAACATGGAGTCCATTGGCCGGGCGGTTAACTCTGCGCTGCAACTTTCCAAGCGCGGTGGCGGCGTAGCGTTTTTGCTCTCTAACCTGCGCGAAGCAGGTGCGCCGATTAAACGCATTGAGAATCAGTCCTCCGGCGTAATTCCGGTAATGAAAATGCTGGAAGATGCGTTTTCTTATGCCAATCAACTCGGCGCGCGTCAGGGTGCGGGCGCAGTGTACCTGCACGCACACCATCCGGATATTTTACGTTTTCTGGATACCAAACGTGAAAACGCCGACGAGAAAATCCGTATCAAAACCCTGTCGCTTGGCGTGGTGATCCCGGATATCACCTTTAAACTGGCCAAAGAGAATGCCGACATGGCGCTGTTCTCACCCTATGACGTGGAACGCATTTACGGCAAAGCGTTCGGCGATATCGCCGTCAGTGAACGCTATGACGAACTGCTTGCCGATGAACGTGTGCGTAAAAAATACATTAACGCCCGCGATTTCTTCCAGCGGCTGGCTGAGATCCAGTTTGAGTCCGGCTACCCTTACATCATGTTTGAAGATACGGTGAATCGCGCCAATCCGATTGCCGGTCGTATTAACATGAGCAATCTGTGCTCCGAAATTTTGCAGGTTAACAGCGCCTCCACCTACGATGAAAATCTCAACTACGCGCAGACCGGACACGATATCTCCTGCAACCTCGGCTCGCTGAATATCGCCCATACCATGGATTCCCCGGATTTTGGTCGTACCGTGGAAACGGCGGTTCGCGGCTTAACCGCCGTTTCGGACATGAGTCATATTCGCAGCGTACCCTCGATTGCAGCCGGAAACAGCGCATCGCACGCGATTGGTCTTGGTCAGATGAACCTGCACGGATATCTGGCGCGGGAAGGCATCGCCTACGGCTCGCCGGAAGGGCTGGATTTCACCAATATCTACTTTTACACCATCACCTGGCATGCGCTGAATACGTCAATGAAGCTCGCTCGCGAGCGTGGTAAAGCCTTTGCCGGATTCAGGCAGTCTCGCTATGCCAGCGGCGAGTATTTTAGCCAGTATCTGCAGGGTGACTGGCAGCCAAAAACCGACAAAGTTCGCGCGCTGTTTGCCGCCAACGGCATTACGCTGCCGACGCGTGAGATGTGGTCGCAACTGCGTGAAGATGTGATGCGCTACGGCATTTATAACCAGAATTTACAGGCAGTTCCGCCAACCGGCTCTATTTCCTACATCAACCATGCGACGTCCAGTATTCACCCAATCGTGTCAAAAGTGGAAATTCGCAAAGAGGGCAAAACCGGGCGCGTTTACTACCCTGCTCCTTTTATGACCAATGACAATCTGGCCTTGTATCAGGATGCCTACGAGATTGGCCCACAAAAGATCATTGATACCTATGCAGAAGCGACGCGCCATGTCGATCAGGGACTGTCGCTGACGCTCTTTTTCCCCGATACCGCCACTACCCGCGATATCAACAAAGCGCAGATCTACGCCTGGCGTAAGGGCATCAAATCGCTGTACTACATCCGACTGCGTCAGCTGGCGCTGGAAGGGACCGAAATCGAAGGTTGCGTGTCATGCGCGCTGTAAGGAGAAGATCATGACATTATCCCGCGTGAGCGCCATCAACTGGAACAAGATTGAAGATGATAAAGACCTTGAGGTATGGAATCGCCTGACCAGTAACTTCTGGCTACCGGAAAAAGTCCCGCTCTCTAACGACGTCCCGTCCTGGCAAACGTTGAACGCTGCCGAGCAGCAGTTAACTATCCGCGTTTTTACCGGGCTAACGCTACTCGACACCATTCAGAATGTTGCCGGTGCGCCAGCGCTAATGGCGGATTCATTAACACCACACGAAGAAGCGGTGCTGTCGAATATCAGCTTTATGGAAGCCGTTCACGCCCGCTCATACAGCTCTATTTTCTCCACGCTTTGCCAGACCAAAGATGTGGATGCAGCTTACGCCTGGAGTGAGGAAAATAATCCGCTCCAACGTAAGGCGCAGATTATTCTGGCCCATTACGCCAGCGATAATCCGTTGCGGAAGAAAATTGCCAGCGTGTTTCTGGAATCCTTCCTGTTCTATTCCGGCTTCTGGTTGCCGATGTATTTCTCCAGCCGCGGCAAACTGACGAATACCGCCGATCTCATTCGTCTGATCATTCGTGATGAAGCGGTCCACGGGTATTACATTGGTTATAAATTTCAAAAATGCCTGGAGTATATTTCTGAATCCGCACGCGAGGAGTTAAAGAATTTTGCCCTCGACCTGCTCATGGAGCTGTATGATAACGAAGCGCGTTATACGGAAGAATTGTATGCAGAAACCGGTTGGGTGGATGACGTCAAAGCCTTCCTCTGTTACAACGCCAATAAGGCATTAATGAATTTGGGTTATGAGGCGTTATTCCCGCCAGAGATGGCGGAGGTTAACCCGGCAATCCTTGCCGCGCTGTCGCCCAACGCAGACGAAAACCACGATTTCTTCTCAGGTTCTGGCTCATCTTATGTAATGGGCAAAGCGGTCGAAACTGAAGACGACGACTGGAATTTTTAACTCTCATTTTCACGGGAAATACCGTACATTTTTCGCGGAAATATTTTAACAGGATCACACTTTTATCGTGCAAATATAATTGTGTGATCTACACTCAATATCAGCCTCATTATTCGCCTGCATTCCATCAATTCAGGCGCCTTTTCATTGGCATTTACAAAAAATATCAGTCTACTCATATTCGCGCTCAGCCCTTATATCACGGGAAGTCCCGCCACCTCAGCTTCGGCAATATTCATGCCACAACTAAATTCAGGGTTGTCTCAGATTCTCAGTATGTTAGGGTAGAAAAAGGTCACTATTTCCATCAGGTAATATATCGATATAAACAAATAACAGGAATCATTCTATTGCATGGCAATTAAATTAGAAGTGAAGAACCTCTATAAGATATTTGGCGAGCATCCTCAGAGAGCGTTCAAATATATTGAAAAAGGACTTACCAAAGAGCAAATTCTGGATAAAACAGGGCTATCGCTTGGCGTTAAAGACGCCAGTCTGGCCATTGAAGAAGGCGAGATATTTGTCATCATGGGATTATCCGGCTCGGGTAAATCCACAATGGTACGCCTTCTCAATCGCCTGATTGAACCCACCCGCGGACAGGTACTGATCGACGGCGTAGATATCGCCCGGATCTCCGATGCCGAACTCCGCGAGGTGCGCAGAAAAAAGATTGCGATGGTCTTTCAGTCCTTTGCCCTGATGCCGCATATGACTGTGCTGGACAATACGGCATTCGGCATGGAATTAGCCGGCGTCGCCGCGGATGAACGTCGCGAAAAGGCGCTGGATGCTCTACGTCAGGTTGGTCTGGAGAATTACGCTCACGCTTACCCGGATGAACTTTCCGGGGGGATGCGTCAGCGTGTAGGTCTCGCCCGCGCATTAGCCATTAACCCTGACATCTTATTAATGGATGAGGCCTTCTCAGCCCTCGATCCATTAATTCGCACCGAGATGCAGGATGAACTGGTAAAACTCCAGGCGAAGCATCAACGTACGGTGGTCTTTATTTCCCATGATCTCGACGAAGCTATGCGTATTGGCGACAGAATTGCCATTATGCAAAACGGTGAAGTGGTACAGGTCGGTACACCGGATGAAATCCTGAATAATCCGGCGAATGATTATGTACGCACCTTCTTCCGCGGCGTTGATATTAGCCAGGTGTTCAGCGCAAAAGATATTTCCCGCCGTAGCCCCGAAGGTTTAATTCGTAAAACACCAGGCGTAGGCCCTCGTTCGGCGCTGCAATTATTGCAGGACAAAGATCGCGAATATGGCTACGTGATCGAACGTGGCAATAAATTCGTCGGCGTCGTCTCGATCGACTCACTAAAAACCGCGCTTAGTCAGGCGCAAGGTATTGAAGCGGCGTTGATCAATGAACCGCTGGCTGTCGATGCACAAACTCCTCTCAGCGAGTTGCTTTCTCATGTCGGCCAGGCACCGTGTGCGGTACCGGTTGTTGACGAGGAACAGCAGTATGTGGGCGTCATTTCAAAACGCATGCTGTTACAGGCTTTAGATCGTGAGGGGGCAAACAATGGCTGATCAAACTAATCCGTGGGATACCACACCAGCGGCCGATAGCGCCGCCCAAACCGCCGATGCCTGGAGCACGCCGTCTGGCGCACCTACTGACGGCGGTAGCGCAGACTGGCTGACCAGCGCGCCCGCGCCGACACCAGAGCATTTCAACATTATGGATCCGTTCCATAAGACGCTGATCCCATTGGACAGTTGGGTCACCGAGGGGATCGACTGGGTGGTTACCCATTTTCGTCCGGTCTTCCAGGGCATCCGTGTACCGGTGGATTACATTCTCAACGGCTTCCAGCAAATGCTGTTGGGTATGCCTGCCCCCGTGGCGATTATCCTGTTCGCCCTGATCGCCTGGCAGATTTCCGGCGTTGGAATGGGTGTCGCGACGCTGATTTCGTTGATTGCTATCGGCGCCATTGGCGCGTGGTCGCAAGCGATGATCACGCTGGCGCTGGTGCTGACCGCATTACTGTTCTGTGTGGTGATCGGTCTGCCGATGGGCATCTGGTTGGCGCGCAGCCCTCGGGCGGCAAAGATTGTTCGTCCGCTGCTGGATGCGATGCAAACCACCCCCGCCTTCGTGTATTTGGTGCCGATTGTCATGCTGTTCGGTATTGGTAACGTCCCGGGCGTAGTGGTGACGATTATCTTCGCCCTGCCGCCAATCGTCCGTCTGACCATTCTGGGGATTAACCAGGTGCCGGCCGACCTGATTGAAGCCTCGCGCTCGTTTGGCGCCAGCCCACGTCAAATGCTGTTTAAAGTGCAGCTCCCGCTGGCGATGCCCACCATTATGGCCGGGGTTAACCAAACGCTGATGCTGGCGCTCTCGATGGTGGTCATCGCCTCGATGATTGCCGTTGGCGGATTGGGTCAGATGGTTCTGCGAGGAATTGGTCGTCTGGATATGGGATTAGCCACGGTTGGTGGCGTTGGGATTGTGATCCTCGCCATCATCCTGGACCGCCTGACGCAGGCCGTTGGTCGCGACTCGCGTAGTCGTGGCAACCGTCGCTGGTACACCACCGGTCCCGTTGGGCTTATCACTCGCCCTTTCACGAAGTAATACACCCGTTGCCCGGTAGCGCATTGCTTACCGGGCCTACAATTCATTAACTTGCACAAAATCATTCAGGATGAAGTGTAATAAGGAACAACGATGCGACATACCGTACTTTTTGCCACAGCGTTTGCCACCCTTGTCTCCACCAGCGCTTTCGCTGCCGACCTGCCAGGCAAAGGCATTACCGTACAGCCAATCCAGAGCACTATCTCTGAAGAATCCTTCCAGACGCAGCTGGTCGCCCGCGCGCTGGAGAAACTGGGTTACACCGTTAACAAAACCAGCGAAGTTGACTACAACGTCGGCTATACCTCCATTGCCTCTGGCGATGCAACTTTTACCGCCGTGAACTGGCAGCCGCTGCATGATGATATGTACGCCGCTGCGGGCGGAGACAAAAAGTTTTATCGCGAGGGGGTATTCGTTACGGGTGCTGCACAGGGTTATCTGATCGACAAAAAAACCGCTGAGCAGTACAAAATCACCAACATCGCCCAGTTAAAAGATCCCAAGATTGCCAAAATTTTTGACACCAACGGTGACGGAAAAGCCGATATGATGGGCTGTTCTCCTGGCTGGGGTTGTGAAGCGGTGATCAACCACCAGAACAAAGCCTTCGATCTGGAAAAAACGGTCGAGGTCAGCCACGGTAACTATGCGGCGATGATGGCAGACACCATCACCCGCTTTAAAGAAGGCAAACCGATCCTCTACTACACCTGGACTCCGTACTGGGTCAGCGACGTGATGAAGCCGGGCAAAGATGTGGTCTGGTTGCAGGTACCATTCTCTTCCCTGCCGGGTGAGCAGAAAGATATCGATACCAAACTGCCAAACGGTGCAAACTACGGTTTCCCGGTGAACACCATGCACATCGTCGCCAACAAAGCCTGGGCGGAGAAAAACCCAGCGGCAGCGAAACTGTTCGCTATCATGAAATTACCGTTGGCGGATATCAACGCACAGAACGCGATGATGCATGACGGTAAAGCGTCTGAAGCCGATGTTCAGGGTCACGTAGACGGCTGGATCAAAGCCCACCAGCAGCAGTTCGACGGCTGGGTAAACGAAGCGCTGGCTGCGCAGAAATAACATCGACTGAATGCCGGATACGCTAACGCTTATCCGGCCTGTTTCCCTCTATCCCCCCTAAACCGCACAATCCATCACCCAACAAATCAGCAACAGTTAATCACTTCCGTTATGATTGTTTTCTGCAACCCATTATTCAGTTGAAAACCATGACGAAAACCACTCAGGGACTTAGCCCTTCGCTGATCCTGTTAATGTCTATCGCCACCGGCCTTGCCGTCGCCAGTAATTATTACGCGCAACCGCTGCTCGACACCATCGCCCGCAACTTCTCACTGTCTGCCAGTACAGCGGGATTCATCGTCACCGCGGCCCAGCTCGGCTATGCCGCAGGTTTGCTGTTCCTGGTACCGCTTGGCGATATGTTTGAGCGTCGGATGTTGATTGTTTCCATGACGCTGCTGGCGGCAGGCGGCATGCTGATTACCGCCAGCAGCCAGTCGTTGGGCATGCTGATCCTCGGCACCGCCCTGACCGGACTGTTCTCGGTAGTGGCGCAGATCCTGGTTCCCCTGGCGGCAACGCTTGCCACCCCGGACAAGCGCGGAAAAGTCGTCGGGACAATTATGAGCGGTCTGTTGCTGGGGATTCTGCTGGCGCGTACCGTAGCGGGATTACTGGCGAACCTTGGCGGTTGGCGCACCGTATTTTGGGTGGCATCGATACTGATGGCGTTGATGGCAATTGCGCTGTGGCGCGGTCTGCCGAAGATGAAATCAGATACCCATCTTAACTATCCGCAACTGTTAGGCTCCGTATTCAGCCTGTTTATCCACGATAAACTGCTGCGTACCCGCGCGATGCTGGGCTGTCTGACCTTTGCCAACTTCAGCATTCTGTGGACCTCAATGGCATTTTTGCTCGCCGCGCCGCCGTTTAACTATTCAGAGGGGATGATCGGTCTGTTCGGTCTGGCGGGGGCGGCTGGTGCGTTAGGCGCGCGCCCGGCGGGTGGCTTTGCCGATAAAGGAAAATCACATCTCACCACTACCGTTGGCCTGTTGTTACTGTTGCTCTCGTGGCTGGCTATCTGGCTCGGGCATACTTCGGTGCCGATGCTGATTATCGGCATCCTGATTCTGGATCTCACCGTTCAGGGGGTGCATATCACGAACCAGACGGTTATCTATCGTATTCATCCGGATGCACGTAACCGTCTGACCGCCGGCTACATGACCAGCTATTTTATTGGCGGTGCCGCTGGTTCGTTGATTTCCGCTTCCGCCTGGCAGCATGCCGGTTGGGCTGGCGTTTGTCTGGCGGGTACGACCGTTGCTGTACTCAACCTGTTGGTCTGGTGGCGAGGTTTTCACCGTCAGGAAGCCGTAAATTAAGCGTATAGCGCTTGTTTACCGCTGATTGGGCTCCACAGGGTGTTAAGGAGCCCATCAGTCTGCTAAGGTTATAACTCATTGAACCAAGTTATATTAATTTCGGTAATGAAACCTATAACCCTATGGAAAGCCCTATACCCCAGTCCGGATCCCGTTCGGCGACGTTAACGGAAGGATGCAAAGACAGTCTACCGATAGTTATCAGCTATATTCCGGTCGCTTTTGCATTTGGTCTCAATGCTACTCGCCTTGGCTTTACGCCGGTCGAAAGCCTCTTTTTCTCCTGCATTATCTATGCGGGAGCCAGCCAGTTCGTCATTACCACTATGCTTGCCGCAGGCAGTTCTCTGTGGGTCGCCGCACTGACCGTTATGGCTATGGATGTCCGCCATGTTTTATACGGTCCCTCCCTGCGCAGTCGCATCACACAGCGCCTGAACAAACCCAAAAGCGCGCTGTGGGCCTTTGGTCTCACCGATGAAGTCTTTGCCGCTGCAACGGCTAAACTGGTACGGGATAATCGGCGCTGGAGTGAAAACTGGATGATTGGCATTGCGCTATGTTCCTGGGCTTCCTGGGTATTCGGCACGGTGGTCGGCGCGTTTTCCGGTAGTGGTTTACTCAAAGATTATCCCGCGGTTGAAGCGGCACTGGGCTTCATGCTTCCGGCGCTATTTATGAGTTTCCTGCTCGCCTCTTTCCAGCGTCAACAGGCGCTCTGCGTGACTGCCGCACTGGCTGGCGCGCTGGCCGGGGTAATACTCTTTTCTATCCCTGCCGCCATCCTTATGGGCATCGTCTGCGGATGCCTGACCGCGTTGCTCCAGTCATTTTGGCAGGGAGGACCGGATGAGCTATGAAGTTTTACTGCTCGGCCTGCTGGTCGGCTGCGTGAATTACTGCTTTCGCTATTTACCGCTCCGTCTTGGGGTGGGGAATGTTCGCCCGACAAGACGCGGCGCGACGGGCATATTACTCGACACCATTGGCATTGCATCAATTTGCGCCCTGTTGGTGGTGTCTACCGCGCCAGAAGTGATGCACGATGCTCGCCGGTTCGTGCCTACGCTGGTGGGGTTTGTCATACTGGGCGCAAGCTTCTATAAGACCCGCAGCATCATCATTCCGACCTTACTGAGTGCTCTGGGCTACGGATTAGCCTGGAAAATGCTGGTTGGCTTATAGATAAAAACAATCATTTTAAATAAATAATACATTTACTTTATTTGTCACTGTCGTTACTATATCGGCTGAAATTAATGAGGTTATACCCAAATGGATAGTTCGTTTACGCCCATTGAACAAATGCTAAAATTTCGCGCCAGCCGCTACGAAGAGTTCCCTTATCAGGAAGTGCTTCTGACTCGTCTTTGCATGCACATGCAAGGCAAGCTGCTGGAAAATCGCAATAAGATGCTGAAAGCTCAAGGGATTAACGAGACATTGTTTATGGCGTTGATTACGCTGGAGTCTCAGGAAAACCACAGTATTCAGCCTTCTGAACTGAGTTGCGCGCTTGGCTCGTCACGGACTAACGCTACCCGCATTGCGGATGAGTTAGAAAAACGTGGCTGGATTGAACGTCGCGAAAGCGATAACGATCGCCGCTGTCTGCATCTGCAATTGACCGAAAAAGGCCATGCTTTTTTGCAAGAGGTTTTACCACCTCAGCACAACTGCCTGCATCAACTCTGGTCATCTCTCAGCACCACCGAAAAAGATCAGCTTGAGCAAATCACCCGTAAACTTCTGACCCGTCTTGATCAGATGGAGCAGGATGGCACGGTATTAGAAGCGCTGCGCTAACGCGCTGACTCGCTCAGAAATCCAGATTTATAAATGAAAACCGACAGGCCAGCACGCATACTGCTGGCCTTTCTGATGAACAGGTCGGCTCAGCCGATGTGAAAAAAATAAGATCGTGGAGAACAACATGAGCGCAAATGCGGAGACTCAAACCCCGCAGCAACCGGTTAAGAAGAATGGCAAACGTAAAAATGCGCTGCTCCTTCTGACCTTGCTCTTTATTATCATTGCCGTGGCATATGGGATTTATTGGTTTTTAGTACTGCGTCATGTCGAAGAGACGGACGATGCGTACGTGGCAGGGAACCAGGTTCAAATCATGGCGCAGGTATCAGGCAGCGTGACGAAAGTCTGGGCTGATAACACTGACTTTGTTAAACAAGGCGATGTGCTGGTTACCCTCGATCAGACGGATGCTAAGCAGGCATTTGAAAAAGCCAAAACGGCATTGGCTTCCAGCGTGCGCCAGACGCACCAGCTGATGATCAACAGCAAGCAGTTACAGGCAAGCATTGAAGTGCAGAAAACCGCTCTGGCACAGGCGCAAAGCGATTTTAATCGTCGCGTACCGCTGGGCAATGCGAACCTGATTGGCCGCGAAGAACTGCAACATGCGCGTGATGCCGTTGCCAGCGCTCAAGCGCAGCTTGATGTCGCAATCCAGCAATATAATGCTAACCAGGCGATGATTCTCGGCAGCAAGCTGGAAGATCAGCCTGCTGTACAACAGGCCGCTACCGAAGTGCGCAACGCCTGGCTGGCCCTGGAACGTACCAGAATCGTCAGTCCAATGACCGGCTATGTTTCCCGTCGTTCCGTCCAGCCTGGCGCGCAAATCAGCCCAACCACGCCGCTGATGGCGGTTGTTCCGGCCACCAACCTGTGGGTCGATGCCAACTTTAAAGAAACGCAGCTTGCGCACATGCGTATCGGCCAGCCTGCGACGGTTATCAGTGATATTTACGGCGATGACGTGAAATACACCGGTAAAATTGTTGGCCTGGATATGGGTACGGGCAGCGCCTTTTCTCTCCTGCCTGCGCAAAACGCAACCGGTAACTGGATCAAAGTCGTCCAGCGTCTGCCGGTACGTATCGAACTGGATGCGCAGCAACTGGCGCAGCATCCGCTGCGGATCGGTTTGTCCACGCTGGTTACGGTAGATACCTCAAATCGCGACGGACAAATTCTGGCAAGCCAGGTCCGTACCACACCGGTATCAGAAAGTAATGCACGTGAAATCAACCTTGATCCGGTCAATAAGATGATCGAAGAGATCGTGCGGGCCAACGCGGGCTAATTCAAAGGTGCGTGTGATGCAACAGCAAAAACCGCTGGAAGGCGCGCAGCTCGTCATTATGACGATCGCGCTGTCTATGGCGACATTCATGCAGGTGCTGGACTCCACCATTGCTAACGTGGCGATCCCCACTATCGCCGGGAACCTGGGCTCTTCGCTGAGCCAGGGGACCTGGGTGATCACCTCTTTTGGGGTGGCGAACGCTATCTCTATTCCGATCACCGGCTGGCTGGCAAAGCGCGTTGGCGAAGTGAAGCTATTTATGTGGTCGACTATCGCTTTCGCCATTGCGTCGTGGGCGTGCGGTATGTCCAACAGCCTGAACATGCTGATTTTCTTCCGCGTGGTACAAGGGATTGTCGCCGGTCCATTAATTCCGCTTTCGCAAAGCCTGTTGCTGAATAATTATCCTCCCGCCAAGCGTTCCATCGCCCTCGCGCTATGGTCGATGACGGTGATTGTCGCCCCAATATGCGGCCCGATTCTTGGGGGCTATATTAGCGACAACTATCACTGGGGTTGGATATTCTTCATCAACGTGCCAATCGGCGCGGCGGTGGTATTGATGACCCTGCAAACTCTACGCGGGCGAGAAACCAAAACCGAGCAGCGACGCATTGACGCCATTGGTCTGGCATTGCTGGTCATTGGTATCGGTAGCTTGCAGATTATGCTCGACCGCGGCAAAGAGCTGGACTGGTTTGCCTCACAGGAGATTATCATCCTGACGGTGGTTGCCGTTGTCGCTATCAGCTTCCTGATCGTCTGGGAGCTTACCGACGAGCATCCGATTGTCGACCTCTCGCTGTTTAAGTCGCGAAACTTTACCATCGGCTGTTTGTGTATCAGTCTGGCCTATATGCTCTACTTCGGCGCAATCGTCCTGCTGCCGCAGCTATTGCAGGAGGTTTACGGATATACGGCAACCTGGGCCGGTCTGGCCTCCGCGCCGGTTGGGGTGATCCCGGTGATCCTGTCACCGATAATCGGTCGCTTCGCGCATAAGCTGGATATGCGTCGGCTGGTCACGTTCAGTTTTATTATGTACGCCGTCTGTTTCTACTGGCGTGCGTGGACGTTCGAACCGGGTATGGACTTTGGCGCATCGGCCTGGCCGCAGTTTATTCAGGGCTTCGCGGTAGCCTGCTTCTTTATGCCGCTGACAACCATTACGCTGTCCGGTTTACCACCTGAACGTCTGGCTGCGGCGTCCAGCTTGTCTAACTTTACGCGAACGCTGGCAGGTTCTATCGGGACTTCCATTACCACGACAATGTGGACTAACCGTGAGTCGCTACACCATGCGCAGTTAACGGAGTCTGTTAACCCCTACAACCCAAATGCACAGGCTATGTATAACCAACTGCAGGGATTAGGGATGAGCAAGGAGCAAGCCTCTGGCTGGCTGGCCCAACAGATAACCAATCAAGGGCTGATCATTTCCGCAAACGAAATCTTCTGGATGTCGGCGGGGATCTTCCTGGTGCTGCTTGGTCTTGTCTGGTTCGCTAAACCACCGTTTGGTGCAGGCGGCGGTGGCGGCGGCGCGCATTGATCAAAAAAGCCAGTTCAAATGAACTGGCTTTTTTATACCAGCTGGCGCCTATTATTTGTCAGCCAGATTAGATGCGTTCCTGCATGACAACTAAATATGCAGCTCCTGCAACTTCTCTTTCGGCAGCGCCAGCTCTTCATTGCTGTTCACGCGCACATCGTGCTCAAGGATATGACGGGCAATGTCCTGCGCTTCACTGAGCGAGTGCATCTGATACGTGCCGCACTGGTAAATGTTCAGCTCAGGGATCTGGTTTTGATCCTGCACTTTCAGTACGTCAGCCATCGCCGCTTTCCACGCGTCGGCAACACGCTGCTCGTCCGGGGTACCAATCAGACTCATGTAGAAGCCAGTGCGGCATCCCATCGGAGAGATATCAATAATCTCAACGCCGTTACCGTTGAGGTGGTTACGCATAAAACCTGCAAACAGGTGTTCCAGCGTGTGGATACCTTTCTCAGGCATCACTTCTTTGTTCGGAATGCAGAAACGCAGATCAAACACGGTGATTGCGTCGCCATGCGGGGTGTTCATCGTTTTTGCAACCCGGACCGCGGGAGCTTCCATCCGGGTGTGATCGACAGTAAAACTATCTAACAACGGCATTTAGCCACCTCCGATAAATTTTTTAAAAATAATCTGAACTCTTTGTTCCGGGGCGAGTCTGAGTATATGAAAGACGCGCATTTGTTATCATCATCCCTGTTTTCAGAGATGAAATTTTGGCCACTCCCGAGTGGCCTTTTTCTTTTGTATCAAGCGTGCTTTTCCAGCCACACGCTAAACGGCTCGGTATCAGCCGCTTCGATCTCCTGCTGACGACGCTTTGAAGCTTCGGTTTCAGCAATAAACTCTTCTTCCTGCACGATCTGCAACGGCTCTTCGCGCAGCAGATTGCGGTAAGCCTCACCCAACGCTTTCCCCGTACCGCCAATGCCTTCATCAATCATAGACCGTAGGATCCGGGCAGAGAAAGTCAGTTCAGGATTGTCAAAACAGGCAACCAGTTCATCACAGACCTTCTGATACTCCTCTCCCCCATCGATGCTGTCCAGCGTTTGTGCCACGCGTTTCAGATCGCGGAACAGATCTTTACCTACCTTCGGCAGCGGGAACTGCGCTGCCTCACAGCCAATGCCTAAGGTCAGGCCAGGCTTACGCCCTTCCAGAATAACGCGATTCCAGTTAGTACGCGTACATAACAGCTCATCGCTACTCATTTCCGGCGCATCGGCCAATGCGCACCAGACCATAAACAGATCGAGGAAGCGCACCTGTTGCTCGTCTACGCCGATTGGTGAGAACGGGTTAATATCCAGTGAACGTACTTCGATGTACTCAATACCGCCACGCAGAAGCGCGTCAGAAGGTGTTTCACCACGACGAGTAACGCGTTTTGGACGAATAGGCGCATACAGTTCATTTTCAATCTGCAAAACGTTGCTGTTAATTTGCAGACGCTTACCGTCCTTCTCCAGACCGATCGCCGCGTACTCCTCGGAAGGGGTTTTGATCGCGCGCTTTAATCCTGCCACATACTCATGCAAATCGTTAAACGTAATTCCGAGATTACTTTGCGACTTATTGGTATAGCCCAAATCGCTCAAACGCAGCGACGTCGCGTACGGCAGGTAATACATCCCACAGTCGGTTTTTTCAAACGGCAGGGTGGTCGGTTTTCCTTGCAGGAAGGAAGAACAAATAGCCGGAGAGGCGCCAAACAGATACGGGATCACCCAACCAAAACGGTAATAGTTGCGGATCAGGCGGAAGTAACCCGCAGAGATCTTCTCTTTAGCATCTTCGCCGTCCGTTACGCCGCATTTCGCCTGCCAGAAAGCCATCGGCAGCGAGAAGTTGTAGTGTACGCCGGAGATGGTCTGCATCAACGCGCCGTAACGGTTTTTGAGGCCTTCACGATAAAGCGTTTTCAAACGACCGGTATTCGACGTACCGTACTGAGCCAACTCAATATCCTGACCTTCGGCAATATAGCAAGGCATGCTCAACGGCCACATACGCTCGTCACCCAGGTTTCTGGCGGTATAACGATGCAGGTCGCGCATGAACGTCAGCATTTTATGAATATCGTCGCCAGGTGGAGTAATAAACTCCAGCAGCGCTTCGGCAAAGTCCGTGGTTATCCACTTATGTGTTAGCGCTGAGCCTAACACCTCAGGATGGCCTGTCGTTGCCAATGACCCATCAGCATTGACGCGCAGCGTTTCACGCTCCAGCCCACGTTGAATCCCCTTTAACGCCTGAGGATGGTTTTCCAGCCAGGCCAGCGCCTGTGATACGTTCGGGATCAAATTGACCTCCCGCCTGTCAAAATCGTTTTAATTAGCATAATGGTATTGGTTACCCTGAAGGCTATCTCACAACACAATTAGTGCCACCACATAATGCCTTGCGTCGTAACCGCTGCGACAACAACATAGCGCAACGCCTTGCCAAGGCATAAGAAAAAGAGAACTGGGCCCCACGAGATGCGCATCCATCCAGCTAACAGGCACAGTAAATCACCCACAACCGGCATCCAGCTTAATAATAGTGTGACAGCGCCATAGCGCCGCAGCCAACCAGTGGCTTTCTCTTGCCAGCGCGATGTTTTACGCAATGGAAAGAAACGCCCAAGGATAACGTTAGTTAACCCTCCAAGGCTATTACCCATTGTTGCTGTTAAGACTAAGACCCAGGGATGACTGGCCCCAGAAACCAGCAAGGCAACCAGAACAACTTCAGAATTGCCGGGTAATAGCGTGGCGCTGAGAAAACTGCTGGCAAACAGTGACAGGAGCGATAGTCCATCACTCACAATAACCGAACATCCACGGCGTCCATCCCCGCTGCGTTCGCCGCCTGCAGTCCAAAATCGGCATCTTCAAACACGACGCAGCGCGCCGGAACAACCCCCATTCGCTCAGCACAGAGCAAGAACGTATCAGGAGCAGGCTTATGGCGTTGTACGTGATCGGCAGCAACCACAGCATCAAAATAGCGACGCAGACCAAGGTGAGCGAGCAGAGCCTCTGCAATTGCGCTTTCACTCCCCGTCCCTACCGACATAGGACGGCGACCATGCCAGTCTTTCACCACTTCAACCAACGGTAAAGGCTGGACGCTATCCAGCAGCATGCTTTTTACCTTGTCCGTTTTTTCTCGTGCCAAAACATGAGGGTCAAGATCGGCATGATTCAATTCAATAACCGACTGGGCAATACGCCACGTTGGGGAACCATTGAGGGCGACCATGGCTTGTTCATCAAACCTTAGCCCATAATGGCCCAATACCTCATGCCACGCCTTACGGTGCGTAGGTTCGGTATCCAGGATGGTGCCATCCATATCAAAAATCAAACCCGCATAACGTTCGTACATCGTCTTCTCACAAGCCGAATGACCAGACGTTATTTTATCGTAATTGATTGATTTTGTCGCTGACAGCGAATTGAGGGATGTTCAGAGAGTATGTGGAAATAATTCAAGTGGGAGATGGTGCTGGCGATTATCTCGCAGACCATGAAACAACAGTTTCGCTGTTATTCAGGAGAAGATGGTGCATCCGGGAGGATTACTCACTAGTGTTCGCCCTACGGGCCGTTGCTGAAGCAACGTTATCCTCCCTGGTGCTGGCGATTATCTCGCAGACCGTGAAATAACAGTTTCGCTATTATTTAGGAGAAGATGGTGCATCCGGGAGGATTCGAACCTCCGACCGCTCGGTTCGTAGCCGAGTACTCTATCCAGCTGAGCTACGGATGCATCGGGAAACTTGCTTTACTGCCGATATTGATACCGCAATAAACGATATCAAGTAAGAGATGGTGCATCCGGGAGGATTCGAACCTCCGACCGCTCGGTTCGTAGCCGAGTACTCTATCCAGCTGAGCTACGGATGCATCGGGAAACTTGCTTTACTGCCGATATTGATACCGCAATAAGCGATATCAAGTAAGGATGGTGCATCCGGGAGGATTCGAACCTCCGACCGCTCGGTTCGTAGCCGAGTACTCTATCCAGCTGAGCTACGGATGCATCGGGAAACTTGCTTTACTGCCGATATTGATACCGCAATAAGCGATATCAAGTAAGGATGGTGCATCCGGGAGGATTCGAACCTCCGACCGCTCGGTTCGTAGCCGAGTACTCTATCCAGCTGAGCTACGGATGCATCGGGAAACTTACTTTACTGCAGATTTGATACCACTGCTAAAGCGATATCGATTTTCTGTAACAACGCTAATGCACTATTGCAGATAAGATGGTGCATCCGGGAGGATTCGAACCTCCGACCGCTCGGTTCGTAGCCGAGTACTCTATCCAGCTGAGCTACGGATGCAAATGGCGGTGAGGCGGGGATTCGAACCCCGGATGCAGCTTTTGACCGCATACTCCCTTAGCAGGGGAGCGCCTTCAGCCTCTCGGCCACCTCACCAACACGCCTCTTGCGAGTGCTTCGAAGAACTTGTTTCTGCTCATCGTCGCTGCGTGGCGCACATATTACTTTCTGGGACTTATAAGTCAAACAATTTTTCCAGAGCTTTTATCGTTTGCACATTTCACGCGCAATTAGTCTGCAAAAACGGCAAAAAGAGTGTTTTATCAACAGATAAATTGGCAGTTTCCTGCCGGCAATGAAGAAACAGAAAAATCGCCGGGAATGACAATATGCGTATGGGAAACGAGAAAACGAGGGAATGAAGCAGAAAAGCGAAGAAAGAAGACAACTCAATCAGGTTGCGCCTCACCAGAAAGGTGAGACGCGAAAACCTTAGTAACTGGACTGCTGGGATTTTTCAGCCTGGATACGCTGGTAGATCTCTTCACGATGGACAGAAACTTCTTTCGGGGCGTTTACGCCAATGCGTACCTGGTTGCCCTTCACCCCTAAAACTGTCACGGTGACCTCATCGCCTATCATGAGGGTCTCACCAACTCGACGAGTCAGAATCAGCATTCTTTGCTCCTTGAAAGATTAAAAGAGTCGGGTCTCTCTGTATCCCGGCATTATCCATCATATAACGCCAAAAAGTAAGCGATGACAAACACCTAAGTGTAAGCAGTCACGGCATCACATTCTGTTAAACCTAAGTTTAGCCGATATACACAACTTCAACCTGACTTTATCGTTGTCGATAGCGTTGATGCAAACGCTGCGGATTGAAGCCCGCAGCGTCGACTTACGCTTATAGTTATTACAGTTTTGCGCTGACCCAGCCTTTCACACTGGCTAACGCTGCAGGCAGAGCCGCTGCATCCGTACCACCGGCTTGCGCCATGTCCGGACGACCGCCACCCTTACCGCCTACCTGCTGAGCGACCATACCAACCAGCTCCCCTGCTTTCACACGGTCTGTCACATCCTTAGACACACCAGCAATCAGAGAAACCTTACCTTCAACTACCGTTGCCAGAACGATAACGGTAGACCCCAGTTGATTTTTCAGATCATCAACCATGGTACGCAACATTTTCGGCTCAACGTCCGCGAGTTCACTGACCAGCAGCTTCACGCCGTTGATATCAACCGCTTTGCTGGAAAGATTTGCACTCTCCTGCGCCGCAGCCTGTTCCTTCAATTGCTGCAATTCTTTTTCGAGTTGACGCGTACGTTCCAGTACAGAACGCACTTTATCACCGATATTCTGGCTATCGCCTTTCAGCAGCTGCGCGATATCGCTTAAGCGGTCGCTCTCAGCATGCACGGTTTGGATAGCGCCTTCACCGGTTACGGCTTCGATACGACGAACGCCCGCCGCCGTGCCTGACTCAGACACAATGCGGAACAGACCGATATCCCCCGTACGGCTGGCGTGAGTACCGCCACACAGTTCGGTGGAGAAATCGCCCATACTCAGAACGCGCACGTGGTCATCATATTTCTCGCCAAACAGCGCCATTGCGCCTTTGGCTTTCGCCGCTTCCAGATCCATGATGTTCGTTTCAATCGGCAGGTTGCGACGAATTTGCGCATTCACCAGATCTTCAACGGCACGGATTTCCGCAGGCTTCATGGCTTCGGTATGAGAGAAGTCGAAACGCAGCACTTTATCGTTAACCAGCGAGCCTTTCTGTGCCACATGGGTGCCCAATACCTGGCGCAGCGCCGCGTGCATCAGGTGCGTTGCGGAGTGATTCAAACGGATACGCGCACGACGAGCTTCATCCACATCAGCCTGCACTGCATCGCCAATTTTCAGAGAACCCGCAGACAGTTTGCCGATATGACCAATCGCCTGGCCATATTTTTGCGTGTCGCTCACGGCAAACGCAAAGCCCGCACCTTTCAGTTCGCCCTTGTCGCCAACCTGACCACCAGATTCCGCATAGAACGGCGTCTGATCCAGTACAACAACAGCGTCCTGACCGGCGTTAATGGCGTCTACCGCTTTACCATCGACAAACAGCGCAGTCACTTTGCCGTTCAGCTCAAGATGCTCATACCCTTTAAATTCTGAAGCGCCATCAACACGAATCATCGCATTGTAGTCTGCGCCAAAGCCGCTGGCTTCACGCGCACGACGGCGCTGTTCTTCCATTGCGGCTTCAAAGCCCGCTTCGTCAACCTTGATGTTGCGCTCGCGGCAAACGTCTGCCGTCAGGTCAACCGGGAAGCCGTAGGTGTCATACAGACGGAAGGCGGTTTCGCCATCCAGCGTATCACCGGTCAGTTTTGCCAGTTCTTCATCCAGCAGAGCCAGACCACGCTCCAGAGTACGTGCAAACTGCTCTTCTTCGGTTTTCAGAACCTGTTCAACCATAGCCTGCTGACGCTGCAGTTCTTCACCTGCTGAGCCCATGACTTCCACCAGCGGACCAACCAGCTTGTAGAAGAAGGTATCCTTCGCGCCCAGCATATTGCCATGACGAACCGCGCGACGAATGATACGGCGCAGCACATAGCCACGGTTTTCATTCGACGGGACAACGCCATCGGCAATCAGGAATGCACAAGAACGGATATGGTCGGCGATAACGCGCAGCGACTTGTTGCTCAGATCGGTCGCACCAGTAACTTTCGCGACGGATTCAATCAGTGAGCGGAACAGGTCAATTTCATAGTTGGAGTTAACGTGTTGCAGCACGGCCGCAATACGCTCCAGACCCATACCGGTATCCACGGACGGTTTCGGCAGCGGTTCCATGGTGCCGTCAGCCTGACGGTTGAACTGCATGAAGACGATGTTCCAGATCTCAATGTAGCGATCGCCATCTTCTTCTGCGCTTCCCGGAGGGCCGCCCCAAATGTGGTCGCCGTGATCATAGAAAATTTCGGTACACGGACCGCAAGGACCGGTGTCCCCCATCTGCCAGAAGTTATCGGATGCATAGGCCGCGCCTTTGTTATCACCAATGCGGATGATACGCTCGCGCGGAATACCAACTTCTTTTTCCCAGATTTCATAGGCTTCATCGTCAGTTTCATAGACGGTGACCCACAGACGCTCTTTTGGCAGGGCAAACCAGTTTTCACCGGTCAGCAGTTCCCATGCGAATTGAATGGCGTCGTGTTTGAAATAATCGCCGAAGCTGAAGTTGCCCAGCATTTCGAAGAAGGTGTGGTGACGTGCAGTGTAACCGACGTTTTCCAGGTCGTTGTGCTTACCGCCCGCACGTACGCAACGCTGCGAAGTAGTTGCGCGGGAATAATTACGCTTGTCGAGGCCAAGGAAAACATCCTTGAACTGGTTCATCCCGGCGTTGGTAAACAACAAAGTAGGGTCATTGTTCGGTACCAGGGAGCTGCTGGCAACTACCTGATGTCCTTTACTATGGAAAAAATCGAGAAACGCCTGACGGATCTCAGCGGTGCTCTTGCTCATAATTATCCTGAAGAAATCAAGCTAACGAAATGTCATTACCAGCATCGGCAGCAAACTGCGCCTCTGGCAATCGAAAAGTGGGAATAAGATAAGTTTTCTTTACTGGGAAGTAAAATCCCGTATGCGTTCAATCGTCAAAATTTCGCCATATTGCCTGAATATCTTCCATCAGATAGCCACGATAGAGCAAAAAACGCTGGACCTTTACCTTATCTGAAAAATCCACTGGTAAAGGTTCACCGTATTT
Organism: Citrobacter sp. wls710; assembly: GCF_005281115.1. Lineage (NCBI taxonomy): Bacteria > Pseudomonadati > Pseudomonadota > Gammaproteobacteria > Enterobacterales > Enterobacteriaceae > Citrobacter > Citrobacter sp. wls710. Next base: position 367,103 of record NZ_SZXD01000026.1, on the reverse strand, counting down.
CCGGATTGCCTGCTCGCGCGCAAGTACAGCCCAGTCAATTTCACACTCGCGCATGGCGCGCTCGATAGCCTCACGCGAGATCCCTTTCTGACTGAGTTCCTGCCGCACTCGCGCAGGCCCATAGCCTTTACGGCTACGGCTGGCGATAAACTGCTGAACGAAGCGGTCATCATCCAGATAACGACTTTCAATGCACCAGGCAATGACCTTGTCGTAATCTTCCGCAGAAGCATCAATGTCTTCCGGTCCATGTTTACCCATCACCGGCGCGGCCAGCTTACGCCGCAGTTCCTGCTCGCTGTGATCGCGCATTGCCAGAATACGCACGGCGCGGTCAAGCAGTCGGGAATAAGCGGATCGGCGGGAAGTTACATCTGTCATAGTAAACCTTCAGAAATACAAAAGGGCTGCATGATATGCAGCCCTTTACTATTATGCGATGTAAAACAGATTATCAGAAATCTTCGTTCGTTTCTGCTACGTCTGCACCACCGTCATCAACGGAGAAATCTGGCGTTGAATCCTGGTTATTGAGCAGTAACTCGCGCAATTTCTTCTCAATTTCTTTTGCGGTTGCCGGGTTTTCTTTCAGCCAGTTGGTCGCATTCGCTTTACCCTGACCGATTTTCTCACCGTTATAGCTGTACCATGCACCGGCTTTCTCAATCAGCTTCTCTTTCACGCCCAGATCAACCAGTTCGCCATAGAAGTTGATACCTTCACCGTACAGAATCTGGAATTCAGCCTGTTTAAACGGCGCGGCGATTTTGTTTTTCACGACCTTAACGCGGGTTTCGCTACCGACCACGTTGTCGCCCTCTTTCACTGCGCCGATACGGCGAATGTCCAGGCGAACGGAGGCATAGAATTTCAGCGCGTTACCACCGGTGGTGGTTTCCGGGTTACCGAACATCACGCCAATCTTCATACGGATCTGGTTGATGAAAATCAGCAGCGTGTTGGACTGCTTCAGGTTACCGGCCAGCTTACGCATCGCCTGGCTCATCATACGCGCCGCAAGACCCATGTGAGAGTCGCCAATCTCGCCTTCGATTTCCGCTTTCGGCGTCAGCGCCGCTACGGAGTCGACAACGATAACGTCAACCGCGCCGGAACGCGCCAGCGCATCACAGATTTCCAGCGCTTGTTCACCGGTATCCGGCTGGGAACACAGCAGGTTGTCGATATCAACGCCAAGCTTACGGGCATAGACGGGATCCAACGCGTGTTCCGCATCAATGAACGCACAGGTTTTACCTTCGCGCTGAGCGGCGGCAATAACCTGCAGAGTCAGCGTCGTTTTACCGGAAGATTCAGGCCCGTAGATTTCGACGATACGGCCCATTGGCAAACCGCCCGCGCCCAGTGCGATATCCAGAGAAAGCGAACCGGTGGAGATGGTTTCTACATCCATGGAACGGTCTTCACCGAGGCGCATGATGGAGCCTTTACCGAATTGCTTTTCGATCTGACCCAGCGCTGCCGCCAACGCTTTCTGTTTGTTTTCGTCGATAGCCATTAATTACTCCTGTCATGCCGCTTTCGGTTTAAACCGCAAAACGTGAAAGATAATGTTCTGTTGAGGCAATTATACTGTATGCTCATACAGTATCAAGTATTTTGTAGAAATTGTTGCCACAGGGTTTGCAACGCATAGGCAGTTGCCTGCCGACGCACCGCGTCGCGGTCACCGCTGAAGCATTCCCGACGGGTAATCCCCTCGCCGCTTGCGCTGGCGAAGGCAAACCACACCGTACCCACGGGCTTGTCTTCACTTCCGCCATCCGGCCCCGCAATACCGCTGATCGATACAGCAAAGTCCGCGCGTGCCGCCTTTAGCGCGCCAATCGCCATTTCCACGACCACCGGCTCACTCACCGCGCCATGCTGGGCCAGCGTCTCTTCGCGCACGCCAATCATCTGCGCTTTGGCCTCGTTGCTGTAAGTCACGAACCCGCGTTCAAACCAGGCGGAGCTGCCAGCAATATCCGTAATGGCTTTGGCCACCCAACCGCCGGTGCAGGATTCCGCTGTCGTAACGGTCGCCCCGCGCACTTTCAGCGCCAGGCCAACCTGCTCACTTAACTGCATCAGTTCACTGTCGGTCATTTCAGCCTCTGTCAGTTAAAAAAATATGCCGGACAAGATAGCACTTTCACAACCAATGTGGGGATGAGGAGAACGTTTTACGAGGGGGATTCCAAAAATTGATCCGTTGCAAAATAAGACCTGCCGGATGGCGATGTCAGAGCATCTTATCCGGCCTACAAGCAATATCTTACTGTAGGCCGGGGAGCGATTACTGTACGCGCGCCAGCGCTACCGCCTGACCCAGTTGCCACACGGCCATCGCGTAGTGGGTACTGTGGTTATAGCGGGTGATAGTGTAGAAGTTCGGCAGTCCGTACCAGTACTGATAACCGGTGCCAATGTCCAGGCGCAGCAGGCTGGCCTGCTGATGATTCCCCAACGACTGCTGCGGCGTCAGTCCCGCGGCGGCAAGCTGTGAAATGCTGTACTGGGTTTTAAAGCCGTTCGCCAGCCCAGGCGCCTGACCATTCGCCGGCACCGCGACCGTATCGCCTTTTACCCAGCCATGGCCTTTAAAATAGTTCGCCACGCTACCGATGGCATCTACCGGATCCCACAAGTTAATGTGTCCATCGCCATTGAAATCGACCGCATATTCTTTATAGGAAGACGGCATAAACTGGCCGTAGCCCATCGCACCGGCGAAGGAACCTTTCAAATCGAGCGGATCATCACTTTCATCTCGCGCCATCAACAGGAAAGTTTCCAGTTCGCCAGAGAAGTATTCCGCACGACGAGGATAATTAAAGGACAGCGTCGCCAGCGCATCCAGAATTCGCGTTTTGCCCATCACGCGGCCCCAGCGCGTCTCCACGCCAATAATGCCGACGATAATTTCCGGAGGAACGCCGTAGACCTGCCACGCGCGGTTCAGGGCATCTTCATATTGATTCCAGAAGGCTACGCCGTTTTGTACGTTGTCCGGGGTGATGAATTGTTTGCGATAACGCAACCATGCGCCGTTAGGTCCGGCTGGCGGTTGCGTCGTCGGCGCCTGACGGTCCATTAAACGTAATACCGAATCCAGGCGCTTGGCCTGCGACAGGATCTCCTGCAACTGCTGACGGTCAAAGCCATGCTTGTTCACCATCTTCTCGATGAACTGTTGCGCGTTCGGGTTATTGGCAAAATCGCCGCCCGTTAGCATGACATTATGCTGTGGCTCAAGCAGGAAACCGCCGGATGGCGTACCCGTAGTCGTTTGAGTCTCTGAAGGTTTAGGTTTGCTGCTACAGGCAGCAAGCAATACGAAAAGGGGAAGTAACGCTACATAACGACGCTTGAACATGAGACATCCATTAAACAAATTCAGCCTGGGAGAAGTATGGTAAAGCATCCTCCGCCATACAAGGAAGCAGTAGTCGCTCTGCTTCACAGAATTTCCCCCCTCTTGCACTTCCGACCGTCATATTTGCGAGCGCTTACGCAATAACTTTCACATTAAAATATTTATCTTTCATTTTGAGATCAAAATAACACTTTTAAATCTTTCGATCTGATTAAAATTAATTTCCGTTTGGCAAGATAACTAAAAACCCCTACAGGAGAGAATAATGATCGACACCATCACACTCGGTGCTGAGTGGTTTATCGGGCTGTTCCAGAAAGGCGGAGAGGTGTTTACCGGCATGGTGACCGGTATTCTTCCCCTACTGATTAGCCTGCTGGTCATCATGAATGCGCTGATTAACTTTATCGGCCAGCAGCGTATTGAACGTTTTGCCCAGCGCTGCGCCGGAAATCCACTGTCCCGCTATCTGCTGCTGCCGTGCATCGGCACATTTGTGTTTTGTAATCCGATGACGTTGAGCCTGGGCCGCTTTATGCCAGAAAAGTACAAGCCCAGCTATTACGCAGCGGCCTCTTATAGCTGCCATTCCATGAATGGCTTATTCCCGCACATCAACCCCGGCGAGCTGTTTGTCTATCTGGGTATCGCCAGCGGCCTGACGACGCTGGGCCTTCCGCTTGGCCCGCTGGCGGTGAGCTATTTGCTGGTCGGACTGGTGACCAACTTCTTCCGCGGCTGGGTGACCGATTTCACCACCGCCATTTTTGAGAAAAAAATGGGCATTCAACTTGAGCAGAAAGTTCATCTGGCGGGAGCAACATCATGACGCGTATTCGTATTGAAAAAGGCACCGGCGGCTGGGGCGGCCCGCTTGAACTGGATGCCGTACCAGGCAAAAAGATTGTCTATATCACTGCCGGGACTCGCCCTGCGATTGTCGACAAGCTGGCGAACCTGACCGGTTGGCAGGCCGTTGATGGTTTCAAAGAGGGCGAACCGCCGGAGAATGAAATTGCTGTGGCGATCATCGATTGCGGCGGCACGCTACGCTGTGGGATCTATCCCAAACGTCGCATACCCACGATAAATATTCACGCCACGGGGAAATCCGGTCCGCTGGCCCAGTACATTGTTGAAGATATCTATGTCTCTGGCGTGAAAGAAGAAAACATTACCGTTGTCGGGGAAGCATCCGCTGCGCCGCAGCCTGCAAGCAGCACTATCGGTCGCGATTACGACACCAGTAAAAAGATTACTGAACAAAGCGATGGTCTGTTGGCAAAAGTTGGGATGGGCATGGGATCGGCCGTTGCTGTCCTGTTCCAGGCCGGTCGCGACACTATTGATACCGTTCTGAAAACCATTCTGCCGTTTATGGCGTTCGTCTCAGCGCTGATCGGCATCATCATGGCTTCTGGTCTGGGAGACTGGATAGCCCATGGACTCGCACCGCTCGCCAGCCACCCGCTGGGACTGGTGACGCTGGCGCTGATTTGCTCTTTCCCGCTGTTGTCGCCTTTCCTCGGCCCTGGTGCGGTCATCGCCCAGGTTATCGGGGTGCTGATCGGCGTACAGATTGGCCTGGGGAACATCCCCCCCCATCTGGCGCTACCGGCCTTGTTTGCCATTAATGCGCAAGCGGCATGCGACTTTATTCCCGTGGGGTTATCGCTGGCCGAAGCGCGTCAGGACACGGTCCGCGTCGGTGTGCCATCCGTCCTGGTAAGCCGCTTCCTGACCGGCGCGCCTACCGTTCTCATCGCCTGGTTTGTATCCGGCTTTATTTACCAATAAGAGGCACTCAAAAATGACCGTGATTTATCAAACCACCATCACCCGTATCGGACAGAGCGCCCCGGACGCACTTTGCGACCAGATGTTGATTACCTTTCGTGAAGGTGCTCCAGCGGATATCGAAGAGTTTTGCTTCATCCATTGCCACGGGGAGCTGAATGGCGCTTTGCAAGCTGGACTCCAGTTTGAACTAGGCCAGCATCACTACCCGGTCACCGCCGTTGGCAGCGTAGCGGAACAGAACTTACGTGAACTGGGGCATATCACTCTACGTTTTGACGGACTCAGCGAAGCGGAATTCCCAGGCACCGTACATGTGGCGGGCCCTGTACCGGACGATATCGCGCCGGGCTGTATTTTGAAGTTTGTTGCTTAAGATTGAAGGAGAAAAAGATGAATCAGGTTGCCGTTGTCATTGGTGGAGGCCAGACCCTGGGGGCATTCCTTTGCCGTGGGCTTGCGACAGAAGGATACCGCGTCGCGGTGGTGGATATTCAAAGTGATAAAGCCGCCAACGTCGCGCAGGAGATTAACGCCGAGTTTGGCGAAGGCACAGCGTACGGTTTTGGCGCTGATGCCACCAGCGAACAGAGCGTGCTGGCACTGTCACGCGGAGTGGATGAAATATTCGGTCGCGTCGACCTGCTGGTTTACAGCGCGGGTATCGCTAAAGCCGCGTTTATCAGCGATTTTCAGCTTGGGGATTTCGACCGCTCGCTGCAGGTGAATTTGGTCGGTTACTTCCTCTGCGCCCGTGAATTCTCACGCCTGATGATCCGCGATGGCGTTCAGGGACGCATTATCCAGATCAACTCCAAATCAGGGAAAGTAGGCAGTAAACACAATTCGGGCTACAGCGCGGCAAAATTCGGCGGCGTGGGTTTAACCCAATCGCTGGCGCTGGATCTGGCGGAATACGGTATTACCGTCCATTCGCTGATGCTCGGCAACCTGTTGAAATCACCTATGTTTCAGTCATTATTGCCGCAATATGCAACCAAATTGGGCCTTAAGCCGGATGAAGTCGAGCAGTATTACATTGATAAGGTTCCGCTCAAACGCGGCTGCGATTATCAGGACGTGCTGAACATGCTGCTGTTTTATGCCAGTTCGAAAGCCTCTTACTGCACCGGACAATCGATTAACGTCACCGGCGGTCAGGTGATGTTCTAAGAGGTATGATTGCCCGGTGGAGCTGTGCTTACCGGGCCTACGAATATTATGTCGACCGGATTCGGCGCAGCCGCCATCCGGCAAAATCAAAAGGGCGCATTATGGTTTCCGCACTGATCACCGTCGCCGCTATCGCCTGGTGCCTGCAACTGGCGCTCGGCGGCTGGCAAATATCCCGCTTTAACCAGGCGTTTGACAAACTCTGCCAGCAGGGCCGGGTTGGTGTAGGTCGTTCCGGCGGACGGTTTAAACCGCGCGTGGTCGTCGCCATTGCGCTTGATGAGCAGCAGCGGGTTACCGATACGTTATTTATGAAAGGTCTGACGGTATTCGCCAGACCCGGAAAAATTGCCACGATAATGGGCAAACATCTTGATGATTTACAGCCTGATGTGATCTTTCCCCATGATCCGTTAGCGCAGAATGCACTATCATTGGCGCTTAAACTGAAACATGGGTAATTTCGTTGTGAATGCTAATAGCTTGCGAAATTATCATTTTGCAACCTATACCCTAAATAATTCGAGTTGCAGGAAGGCGGCGACGAAGCGAATCCCCAGGAGCGTACATAAGTACGTGACTGGGGTGAGCGAGTAAAGCCAACGCACATGCAGCTTGAAGTATGACGGGTAAATATAAGTCAGGGTAATCACGCCTATGAAACCTCGTCAGCGTCAGGCTGCCATACTGGAGCACCTGCAAAAGCAGGGAAAATGCTCGGTTGAAGAACTGGCCCACTACTTTGACACGACCGGCACAACCATTCGCAAAGACCTGGTCATTCTGGAAAATGCCGGAACCGTCATTCGTACCTATGGCGGCGTGGTGTTAAATAAAGACGAATCCGATCCGCCTATCGATCACAAAACGCTAATCAACACGCATAAAAAAGAGCAGATTGCCGAAGCCGCCGTCCGTTATATCCATGATGGCGATTCCATCATTCTGGATGCGGGCAGCACCGTATTGCAGATGGTGCCGATGCTTACCCGCTTTAGCAACATCACCGTCATGACCAACAGTCTGCACATTGTTAACGCCCTTTCGGAGCTGGACAACGAGCAAACCATCCTGATGCCCGGCGGGACCTTTCGCAAAAAATCTGCGTCATTTCACGGTCAGCTGGCAGAAAACGCCTTTGAGCAATTCAGCTTTGATAAACTCTTCATGGGTACCGACGGCATTGATCTCAATGCCGGCGTGACCACCTTTAATGAGGTGTTTAGCGTCAGTAAAGCGATGTGCAATGCCGCTCGCGAAGTGATTCTGATGGCCGACTCCTCAAAATTTGGGCGTAAAAGCCCTAATGTTGTGTGCAGTCTGGAAAGCGTCGACAAGCTGATTACCGATGCGGGTATCGACCCTGCATTTCGTCAGGCGCTGGAAGCAAAAGGGATTGAAGTAATCATAACCGGAGAAACCAATGAGTGATGCACTACTGAACGCGGGCCGTCAGACGTTAATGCTGGAACTACAGGAAGCCAGCCGACTGCCAGAGCGACTGGGCGATGATTTTGTCCGCGCCGCCAATACGATCATGCACTGTGAAGGCAAAGTCATTGTCTCCGGGATTGGCAAATCAGGCCATATTGGCAAAAAAATTGCTGCGACCCTCGCCAGTACCGGCACCCCAGCCTTTTTTGTGCATCCCGCTGAAGCCCTGCACGGCGACTTAGGGATGATTGAAAGCCGCGACGTGATGCTGTTTATCTCTTACTCCGGCGGCGCAAAAGAGCTGGATCTCATCATCCCGCGCCTGGAAGACAAATCCGTCGCCCTGCTGGCAATGACCGGAAAACCGACTTCGCCGCTGGGCCTGGCGGCCAAAGCCGTGCTGGATATTTCTGTTGAACGTGAAGCCTGCCCGATGCGCCTGGCGCCGACCTCCAGCACCGTGAACACGCTGATGATGGGCGACGCGCTCGCAATCGCCGTGATGCAGGCGCGCGGCTTTAACGAAGAAGATTTTGCCCGCTCGCATCCGGCTGGCGCGCTGGGCGCTCGTCTGTTAAATAAAGTGCATCATCTGATGCGCCGTGACGATGCCATTCCGCAGGTGACGCTGACCACCAGCGTCATGGACGCGATGCTGGAGCTGAGCCGCACGGGCCTTGGTCTGGTGGCTGTTTGTGACGATGCGTCGCTGGTGAAAGGCGTCTTTACCGACGGCGACCTGCGCCGCTGGCTGGTTGGCGGCGGCGCGCTCACCACGCAGGTTAGCGAAGCAATGACCCATAATGGCATTACGCTGCAGGCGCAGAGCCGCGCGATTGACGCCAAAGAGATCCTGATGAAACGCAAAATCACTGCCGCACCGGTGGTAGATGAAAACGGGAAACTCACCGGTGCTATCAACCTGCAGGATTTCTATCAGGCCGGTATTATCTAATCCTTCAGCCCCAGGCGTTTCGCCAGCCGGTGCAGGTTGGCGACGTCTGTTTCCAGCGCCCGCGCGCTTGCCGCCCAATTGTGATTATTTTGCGCCAAGGCCCGGCGGATCATCTCGCGCTGAAATGACTCCGTTGCCTCACGCAAATTGTGATGCTGCGGGATCTCTGGCACGACGTCCGGCTGCGGTACAGGGCTTTCATCCTGCAAGGCAAAATGCTGTGCCTCCAGCACCACCTCATCCCCTGCCCGGGTAGCCCTTGCCAGCACAACCGCCCGATGAATGGCATGTTCCAGCTCGCGCACGTTTCCGGGCCAGCCGTAACTCAGCAGATGATTACGCGCGCCGGGGCTTAACACCACGCGGGAAAGTCCCAGCCGCAGCCGACATTGCTCGCAAAAATAGCCCGCCAGCAGCACTACATCTTCGCCGCGCTCACGCAGTGGCGGCACGGAAAGGGGAAAAACGCTCAGGCGATGAAACAGATCTGCGCGAAAATTCCCCGCCAGCACCTCTTCGCGTAAATCACGATTGGTCGCCGCCAGTACGCGCACGTCAACGCGCAGGCTGCGATCGTCCCCCACACGCTGAATATCGCCATACTGTAATACGCGTAGCAGCTTGGCCTGCAACGCCAGCGAGAGTTCGCCAATTTCGTCGAGAAACAGCGTGCCGTTATCCGCCATTTCAAACTTACCGCTACGATTACTGATAGCCCCGGTAAAAGCCCCTTTTACGTGACCAAAAAGTTCACTTTCCGCCACGCTTTCGGGCAACGCCGCGCAGTTGAGATACACCAGCGGATTCACCGCACGCGGTGAACCTTCATGGATAGCTTTGGCTACCAGCTCCTTACCGGTCCCTGTTTCGCCGCTGATCAATACGTTGAGATCGGACCCTGCAACAATCTCAATCTCTTTTTTCAACTGCATCATATTGGGCGACAGACCAATCATCTGGGTTTCCGTCACCTGCTCGAAAGCCGTCGACGAACCCGGCAGCATATTCTGGCTTTCCAGTTGTTCAATCAGCAACGCATTACTCAGCGCCCCCGCCGCCAGAGCGGCAATTAGCCTAAGCTCTTCATCGCTGAAGACATCGAACTGATCGGGCTCCATGCCATCCAGCGTTAACGCGCCAATCAGATTTTGTCCGGCAAACAGCGGCAACCCAATGCAGGCATGGACTTTCAGGCTCTCCTGACCCGGGATTAACCCGTCATAAGGATCGGGCAGATCGCTGTCGGCAGGAAAACGTACCACGTCCCCGGCGCGGGCAATCGCCTCCAGGCGCGGATGTCCCTCCAGCGTGAAGCGGCGGCCGAGGACATCCTGCGCCAGGCCATCGATAGCCAGCGGGATAAACTGTCGCGACTCGTAGCGCAGCAGTGCCGATGCGTCGCACTCCAGCACCTGGCGCAAGGTCGTGATCAGGCGCTGAAAACGGTCCTGATGTCCGATACCACTTTGTAATTCAATGGCGATACCCGCCAGCACATCTACTGAAAAGCTCATGGCAACCTCATAGTCATTTTGACAATTTATATTGTCATATCGACAATGAAATAAACAGTCATTTTGACTATCACTTTATAGACAATAAATAATAAATCATTAAAAATCAAACAATTAAAAAGTTGGCACGCAACCTGCAATTAACAAAATATCTTTTTAGAAAAATGCTGAATTAATTGAGGTTGCTATGTCTATTCTGGTTAAAAATAACATTCATTGGGTTGGCCAACGTGACTGGGAAGTGCGAGATTTCCACGGCACTGAATACAAAACGCTGCGCGGTAGCAGCTACAACAGCTATCTCATCCGTGAAGAAAAAAACGTGCTGATCGATACAGTAGACCACAAGTTTAGCCGTGAATTCGTACAGAACCTGCGCAGTGAAATTGACCTCGCGGATATCGACTACATCATTATTAACCACGCGGAAGAAGATCACGCCGGTGCGCTGACCGAACTGATGTCCTGCATCCCGGACACGCCAATTTACTGCACCGCTAACGCGATTGATTCCATCACCGGCCACCACCATCATCCGGAGTGGAACTTCAACGTGGTGAAAACCGGTGATTCTCTGGACATCGGCAACGGCAAACAGCTGATCTTTGTTGAAACGCCAATGCTGCACTGGCCTGACAGCATGATGACCTACATGACCGGCGATGCGGTACTGTTCAGTAACGACGCCTTCGGCCAGCATTACTGCGACGAACGCCTGTTCAACGACGAAGTTGACCAGACCGAACTGTTCGAACAATGCCAACGCTACTACGCCAACATCCTGACCCCGTTCAGCCGTCTGGTGACGCCGAAAATCACTGAAATCCTCGGCTTCAACCTGCCGGTGGATATGATTGCGACTTCTCACGGTGTGGTATGGCGCGAAAACCCAACGCAGATCGTTGAGCTGTACCTGAAATGGGCGGCGGATTATCAGGAAGACCGCATCACCATCTTCTACGACACCATGTCCAACAACACCCGCATGATGGCGGACGCCATTGCCCAGGGCATCAACGAAGTTGACCCGAACGTGGCGGTGAAAATCTTTAACGTCGCCCGTAGCGACAAAAACGAAGTCCTGACCAACGTCTTCCGCTCTAAAGGCGTGCTGGTCGGTACTTCCACCATGAACAACGTGATGATGCCGAAAATCGCCGGACTGGTGGAAGAGATGACCGGCCTGCGTTTTCGTAACAAACGCGCCAGCGCCTTTGGTTCTCACGGCTGGAGCGGCGGCGCAGTTGACCGCCTGTCCACCCGTTTACAAGATGCAGGTTTTGAGATGTCGCTGAGCCTGAAGGCGAAATGGCGTCCGGATCTGGATGCGCTGGAACTGTGTCGTCAGCACGGTCGTGAAATTGCACGTCAGTGGGCGCTTGCTCCGCTGCCGGAAACGGCGGTGAAAGCGGCAACCAAAGAAGAAGAGTGCGCCTGTGCCGCTGCGGCTGCCGCTGACCTTGGCCCAAGCATGCAGTGCAGCGTGTGTCAGTGGATTTACGATCCAGCAAAAGGTGAACCGTTGCAGGATGTCGCGCCAGGTACCCCATGGAGCGACGTGCCGGATAACTTCCTGTGCCCGGAGTGTTCATTAGGTAAAGACGTATTCGACGTACTGGCAACGGAGGCAAAATGAGCCGCGAAATTGTCATTATTGGTTCGGGCTTCGCCGCCCGCCAGTTAGTCAAAAATATCCGTAAACAGGATGCAACTGTTCCGTTGACCCTGATTGCCGCTGACAGCATGGATGAGTACAACAAGCCCGATCTCAGCCACGTTATCAGTCAGGCACAGCGTGCAGACGACCTCACCCGCCAGTCGGCGGGGGAGTTTGCCGAACAGTTTAACTTGCGCCTGTTCCCATACACCTGGGTGACCGACATCGACGCCGATGCCCGCATCGTGAAAAGTCAGGACCAACAGTGGCAGTATGACAAGCTGGTTCTGGCTACGGGGGCTTCAGCCTTTGTGCCTCCAGTTACCGGACGTGAGTTAATGCTCACACTGAACAGCCAGCAAGAATACCGCGCCTGTGAAACGCAACTGCGTGATGCCCAACGGGTACTCATTGTCGGCGGTGGCTTGATTGGCAGTGAACTGGCAATGGATTTTTGTCGTGCCGGTAAAGCGGTAACGCTTATCGACAACGCCGCCAGCATTCTGGCCTCGCTGATGCCACCGGAAGTCAGCAGTCGCTTACAGCATCGTCTGACCGATATGGGTGTGCATCTGCTGCTGAAATCACAGCTTCAGGGTCTGGAAAAAAATGAATCGGGTATTCGCGCCACGCTCGATCGTAGCCGCAGCGTAGAAGTCGATGCAGTGATCGCCGCCACCGGTCTGCGCCCGGAAACGGCGCTGGCCCGTCGCGCCGGATTGAACATCAATCGTGGCATCTGCGTCGACAGCTATCTGCAAACCAGCCACCCGGATATTTATGCGCTCGGCGACTGTGCTGAAATTAACGGTCAGGTGCTGCCGTTCCTGCAGCCGATTCAACTGAGCGCCATGTATCTGGCGAAAAACCTGCTCGGCGGCAATGCGCCATTGAAGCTGCCTGCCATGCTGGTAAAAGTTAAAACGCCGGAACTGCCATTACATCTGGCAGGGGAAACCCAGCGTTGCGATCTGAACTGGCATATTGCCGCTGAAGCGCAAGGTATGGTGGCCAGAGGAATGAACGAAGAAGGCCAGCTATGTGCATTTGTAGTCAGTGAAGACCGAATGAAAGAGGCCTTTGCGCTGCTGAAAACGTTGTCCGTGTAAGTTTGTGATGCCGGATGGCTGCCGCGCCTTATCCGGCAATGCCGCTACTGATTTATTAACCTCACGCACATGGACGTACGTTGCCACTTGTCGGTATGCCCCGACATGTTTTTCTTGCCCCGCCAGTCCCGGGGCTTTTTTTATTTTTGCGCCAACCAGCGCGCCGCGGTAATCACGCCCTGCCCCAGCGATAATCCCCCATCCCCCGCAGGTAAACGCTGCGGAAACAGTAAGGTGAAATCAGCCAGATAAAATGCCAGCCGCGATGACAACAAACGGTTATGCATCACGCCACCGCTGAATACTAACGTCTTAACACCACGCGCTTCGGCCTGCTCACGCATCAGCGTGGCAAACCCACTCGCCAGCGCATCATGAAACGCCCACGCCCTTGCTGCAGGCGTCCCCTGCCAGTTCAGCCATTGCTGCCAAAACACAGCCAGGTCAAGTTCATTACCTTGCAACGGGACTGATACCGGATGCTCAACACCATCACATTGCGAGGCCAACGCCTCCAGCGCGCAGGCGGCCTCGCCTTCATAACTCAATGAAGTCGGGGCGCACTGGAGCGCGGCGGCAACGGCATCAAACAGCCGTCCGCACGATGACGCCAGCGGGGCATTGATCCCCCGCTCAATGGCGCGTGCCAGCACGTTCCAGTTTTGCTGTTGCAGCGCCGATGTTTCCGGGTAACGCTGCCAGTCAGGGACAAAACGCAGACACTGCGCGAGCAGGTTACGCCACGGCTGCTTTGCCGCCAGATCGCCGCCCGCCAGCGCGACCGCGGGTAAGCCACCCAGGTGTTCGCATTCACGATAGTTGACCCGCAAACACTCTCCGCCCCACAGCGCGCCGTTTTCACCCATGCCGATACCGTCTAACGTCAGAGCGATAACGTCGCCACCGTACAGCGGCCAACCGTGCTCGGCCATACACGCAGCGGCATGCGCATGGTGATGCAGCACCGTTTCGGTCGGCAGATTCATCTCACTGGCCCACTGGCTGGAAACATAGCCGGGGTGAGCATCATGAACAATACGCTGTGGCGTAAAGTCATAAATACTCTGGATCAGGCGCAGCGCATCACGCCACTGCTGCTGAATGCCGTCATCACTGAGATCGCCCAAATGCTGACTGATAACCGCCTGTTCGCCACGCACCAGACAGAAGGTATTTTTTAGATCCGCGCCTAGACACAGCATCGGCGGCACGTCACGAAAACCCGGCGGCAGTGCGACCGCATCCGGCACGTAACCCCGCGAACGGCGCAGCATTTCCCCGCTTTCACGCACCACGGAGTCATCCATACGCTGCACAATTTCGCGGTTATGCAGCAGGAAACCGTCGGCAATCTCGCGTAAATCTGCCAGCGCCTGCGCGTTGGTAATGGCTGGCGGCCTGCCGCTGAGGTTGCCGGAGGTCATTACCAGCGGGCAATTCATCTCTTGTAACAGGAGATGCTGCAACGGATTCGCTGGCAACATGACGCCAACTTCCGTTAACCCTGGCGCAATTCCCTCGCTCAGTGCCGCTACACAGCGTTTCTGCACCAGCACGATCGGCGCGGCAGGAGTGGTTAACAGACGACGTGCGGCTTCAGGTAGTCCGTCATCGCCAGGCAGCATCACTGCCAGAGGTTTTGCCGGACGGTGTTTGCGCAGCCTGAGTAGCGCTACGGCGTTATCATTTCGCGCATCGCAGACCAGATGAAATCCACCAATGCCTTTCACAGCGACAATGCCGCCCGCTTTTAGCAACGCCACCGCCGCCTGCAGCGCCTCTTCTTTTTCCGCTCGCTCACCCGCGCTTAACCACTCAAGATGTGGGCCACATTGCGGGCAGGCAACAGGTTGGGCGTGAAAGCGACGGTCGTAGGGATCGCGATACTCTGTATCGCATTGCGCACAGAGAGGGAAGGACGCCATCACGGTAAACGGACGGTCGTACGGCATGGCGCGGATAATCGTAAAACGTGGACCACAATGAGTACAGTTGATGAAGGGGTAGCGATAACGACGTTCGCCGGGGGTGTTCATTTCAACAAGGCATTCGGGACAAGTCGCGGCGTCCGGGACAATTTGCGTATTCATCGTACCGCCTGCACTTTGGCGAATCGAGAAATCGGCAGGCTGCTGCGTCCAGGCGAATGATTCGCTCTCAATGCTATCAATGCGCGCCAGCGGCGGACAATGTTGATGCAATTGCGCAATAAACTCCGCCGGATCTTCCTGTAAGCGCACCACCACACCGTCACCGTCGTTGCACACGTCGCCATGCAGTTGCAGGCGCTGCGCCAGTTGCCAGACGAAGGGGCGAAAGCCGACGCCCTGTACCTTGCCGCGAATACGCAGTTGTACGCCGGAGTGGTTGTTGATTGTCATTATGTCCTTCCCGCAGTCATCTATCCCGGTTTGCCGGATGGCGGCTGCGCCTTATCCGGCCTACATGACTCCCGTGTAGGCCTTAAAGCTGCGCGCCATCAGGCACGTATTTTACGCGGATTTTTAGCGATCAGAACAGCAAAGATGCGGTGGAGTCCAGCGCCGCGCGACGGCGTTTTTCAGCGCTCAGTTGCTCAAGCTTATTGCGATCCACATAAATCAGCGCGTGAGTCGGGCAGACTTCCATACAGGCAGGACCCGCTTCACGGTGGTGGCACAGGTCGCACTTGTTGGCTTCGGCTTTTTCTGCACGAACGTTCAGACCCGCGCCGCTGTTACGCACAACCGGACGCACGACAACTTCCATTGCACCATAAGGACACGCCACCACGCAGGTTTTACAGCCAATGCAGCGTTCCTGCATCACGTGGACAAAGCCTTTATCACGGCTGATTGCTCCGTTCGGACAGACGTTAGCGCACGGCGCGTCTTCACACTGGCGACACAGCGTTGCCGTGGAGACGTTAACGCCTTTGATGACGTGAATGCGGGGTAAAAAGGTTTCAGGGGTCAGCGATGCGCAGTCCTGGTTATCCTGATGGGATACCACGCAGGCCACTTCACAGGTACGGCAACCAATGCATTTATTGGCGTCTGCAATGATGAAACGGTTCATCAATTTCTCCAGCAATGACAGATTATCTGCCGAAGCATTCACGAATCGTGCCAAATTTTAATACACTGTTATTAAAGGATTTTTATTTTGATGGATGTGAGAATGGTGTGTCATCGTCACTAGTGACGATGACAAATGACAGCCGTCAGCGCGAAACATACGGCGCAACAGAGTCGCGCTGAATGAGTTCCCCGATGAAGATTTTTGGCGGTGTAAATACTCCATCGCCCAGCATAAATATCAGGCGGCCGATCGTTTCCTGGATCATTTCCGTCACCGGAATTTTGACGCTGGAAAGCGCCGGAATAGTGTATGGCGCGATAGCGATATCATCGAAACCAATCACCGACACTTGGGCAGGCACGCGGATACCCTGCTCATGCAGCTGCTTCATCGCGCCTATCGCCATATCATCATTGCTGGCCACCAGCGCGGTAAAATTGACCTTGCGTGCAAGCAAGGTATCAACACCCGCCGCACCGCAGGCTGGCGTCCATTTTCCTTTGACAATCAAATCATTATTTAGCGGAATGCCATGCGCAGCCAGCGCATCTTTATAGCCTGAGAGTCGTTCCACGCCGGTAGGTGAATCCATCGAGCCGGTAATAAAACCAATCTCCTGGTGCCCGGCGGCAATCAACTGCGCAACGGCGTTAAAGCTGGTTTGTTTTTGATCGCACCAGACGCTGTGGCTACTGTTTTTACGCAGCCGTCGGTTAAGCACCATAATCGGCTGGGCGTGCGCGTCAATGATCTCGTCTATTTCATCCACGCTGAGAAAACGCGGATAAATCATAATCGCGTCACAGCGCAGGTCGAGTAAGTACTGGATCGCCTGACGCTCTTCCTCTGCGCTATGCTTACCATCAGCCAGCAACAACTGGCGCCCCTTATCCTCCGCCATCCGCGCGGTGTGAAATAGCAGCTCGCTGAAATAGACGCCATGATAAAGAGTATTGGTCACCACCAGACCCAGCGTCTGCGTGGTCTTCGCCGCCAGGCTGCGCGCCAGTAAATTAGGGCGGTAACCACTCTCTTCAATGGCCTGAAACACACGGTCTTTGGTTTCCTGGCTGACGTAACCGTTCCCGGAAAGCACCCGGGAAACCGTCGCTTTCGACACCCCGGCCCGCTTTGCCACCTCCAGCATCGTGGTCATAGTAGTCATCCCTTTTCTCTTAATGTGACGCAGTGTACTGCACCGTTTCGCCGCTGTCCTTGCTGCTAAAACGCGGCGCCTGACATCTGGTGATCATCATCACAATTATAAAAACAATAAAAATTAATTCTTGTTTAAAGAATATAAATTAAACATGATTTTGTGGAACCGGTTTCCTATCTGAGTTTCATCAACTCAGAAACGCGACCTGCGCAAACGGATAAAAACATAACGTACCCTACTGATAAAACAGGATTAAATCCGATGTCCAAGAATTATGCAGCGCTGGCGCGCTCCGTTGTGACGGCTCTGGGAGGCGTCGACAACATCACAGCAGTGACCCACTGTATGACCCGTTTGCGTTTCGTTATCAAAGATGATGCGCAGGTCGATAGCGCGACACTGAAAACACTTCCTGGCGTGCTGGGCGTAGTACGTAACGATAATCAGTGTCAGGTGATCATCGGTAACACCGTTTCGCAGGCGTATCGTGAGGTTGTCAGCCTGCTACCTGCCAACATGCAGCCTGCTGAGCCGCAAACCAAACCCCGGCTGACGCTGAAACGGATTGGCGCGGGGATCCTCGATGCGCTGATCGGCACGATGTCACCGCTGATCCCGGCAATTATCGGTGGATCAATGCTCAAGCTGCTGGCAATGGTTCTGGAAATGACCGGCGTGCTGGTGAAAGGATCGTCCACCCTCACCATTCTGACCGTTATCGGCGACGGCGCATTTTTCTTCCTGCCGCTGATGGTCGCCGCTTCGGCAGCCATAAAATTCAAAACCAACATGTCGCTGGCAATTGCTATTGCGGGTGTGCTGGTCCATCCCAGCTTTATCGATCTGATGGCAAAAGCCGCGCAGGGTGAGCACGTTGAGTTCGCCCTGATCCCGGTGACGGCGGTGAAATATACCTACACAGTGATCCCGGCACTGGTCATGACCTGGTGTCTGTCATACATCGAACGTTGGGTGGATCGTATCACTCCGGCAGTGACCAAAAACTTCCTCAAACCGATGCTGATCGTGCTGATCGCCGCCCCGCTCGCGATCGTTTTAATCGGTCCGATTGGTATCTGGATCGGTAGCGCAATTTCAGCGCTGGTCTATACCATTCACGGCTATCTCGGCTGGCTGTCGGTCGCCATTATGGGCGCATTGTGGCCGCTGTTGGTGATGACGGGTATGCACCGCGTGTTTACGCCCACCATTATCCAGACCATTGCCGAAACCGGTAAAGAAGGCATGGTGATGCCGTCTGAAATCGGCGCCAATCTGTCGCTGGGCGGTTCATCGCTGGCGGTGGCATGGAAAACCAAAAACCCGGAACTGCGTCAGACGGCGTTAGCGGCCGCCGCGTCAGCCATCATGGCTGGCATTTCCGAACCCGCGCTGTACGGCGTGGCGATCCGTCTGAAACGCCCACTGATTGCGAGCCTAATCAGCGGGTTTATCTGCGGCGCCGTTGCCGGCATGGCTGGACTGGCGAGTCATTCCATGGCGGCCCCAGGCCTGTTCACCAGCGTCCAGTTTTTCGATCCGGCTAATCCGATGACCATTGTCTGGGTGTTTGGCGTGATGGCGCTGGCGGTCGTGCTTTCCTTTGTATTAACACTGATTCTCGGCTTTGAAGATATTCCTGTCGAAGATGCTGCCGCGCAGGCCAGAAAAAATCAGGCCGCACAACCGGGCAATATCGCCAGCATTTGACTGGCATGAACTGAGGTTAACTATGTCTGTTTTTCCGCAAGGATTTTTATGGGGCGGCGCGCTGGCCGCCAACCAGTCTGAAGGGGCATACCGGGAAGGCGGCAAAGGGCTGACCACCGTCGATATGATCCCCCACGGCGAACATCGGATGCCCGTTAAGCTGGGTCAGGAGAAGCGCTTTACGCTTCAGGATGACGAATTTTATCCCAGCCATCAGGCGATCGACTTTTATCATCGCTATAAAGAAGATATTGCGCTGATGGCGGAAATGGGGTTTACGGTTTTTCGCACCTCAATAGCCTGGAGTCGTCTCTACCCTAACGGCGACGAACTGGCGCCTAATGAAGAAGGTATCGCTTTTTACCGGGCCGTTTTTGCCGAGTGTAAAAAATACGGTATTGAGCCGTTAGTCACGCTATGTCACTTCGATGTGCCCATGCACCTGGTTACCGAGTACGGCTCCTGGCGGAACCGCAAAATGGTGGAGTTCTTTACCCGTTACGCCCGCACCTGCTTCGAGGCCTTTGACGGCCTGGTAAAGTACTGGCTGACGTTCAACGAAATCAACATCATGCTGCACAGCCCCTTTTCAGGCGCCGGGCTGGTGTTTGAAAAAGGTGAAAATCAGGATCAGGTGAAATATCAGTCCGCCCACCACGAACTGATTGCCAGTGCCCTGGCGACGAAAATCGCCCATGAAGTAAATCCGCAAAATCGGGTCGGCTGCATGCTGGCGGGCGGTAATTTTTATCCTTATTCCTGTAAACCAGAAGATGTGTGGACCGCGCTGGAAAAAGACCGCGAAAACCTGTTCTTTATTGATGTGCAGGCGCGTGGGGCTTATCCCGCCTACTCCGCCCGGGTGTTTCGTGAAAAAGGCGTGGCGATAGAAAAAGCCGCGGAAGATGACGACATCCTGAAGAACACCGTCGATTTTGTCTCGTTTAGCTATTACGCATCACGCTGCGCCTCCGCTGACATGAACACTGGCAACACCAGCGCTGCCAACGTAGTGAAATCACTGCGTAATCCGTACATTGCCGCCAGCGAATGGGGCTGGGGTATCGATCCGCTTGGCCTGCGCATCACCATGAATATGATGTATGACCGTTATCAGAAGCCGCTGTTTCTGGTGGAAAACGGACTGGGGGCGAAAGATGAAATCGATGCCAATGGCGAGATCAATGACGACTATCGCATTCGCTATCTACGCGAACACATCCGCGCCATGGCTGATGCCATTGAGGATGGTGTGCAGCTAATGGGTTACACCACCTGGGGCTGTATCGATCTGGTTTCCGCCTCAACCGGCGAGATGAGCAAGCGTTACGGTTTTGTGTATGTAGACAGGGACGATGCGGGCCACGGCACGCTGGCGCGTACCCGAAAAAAATCATTCTGGTGGTACAAAAAAGTGATCGCCAGTAACGGGGCCGATCTGGCGTAACCGCTCAGCCGGAGGAGTCTGTAATCCTCCGGCTGAATCGCTTATTTTCATTTCATGAATTGCATTCCAAATGTGGAATCTTCCTTCCAGTTTCCGGTTTGCCCTTGCGCATTTTTACTGGCATTTTATTCAGTAGTTTTTGCTCTTATCCGTTCACCACAAGGAAGCGTTCATGTCTGATGAAAATGGCACAACAGCAGTGGCTATCACCAAACCCGTACGTCGTTTGAAAGTGGGTTATGTCAGAAAACGCCATGAAGATCGTAACACGGGTTTCACGCTCCGTATCAGTCGGCATGCCTCGCTAACGCTGAACGGCGACTGGCTGGAACAAGCGGGATTCCCTACCGGGACGGCAGTGAATGTTTCAGTGATGCAGGGGAAATTAATTATTGAGCAGGCAACGGAAGAACAGAGAGTGTGAGGCTCAAAACAGGCCGGATGCCATGGGCATCCGGCACTGGTAAGGTTAGTCTTCTGGCGCTTCTAACTCGGAAAATCCACCGTGGCCTTCCCACCCGGCTAATCGTTGATAGACTGTCTCGACCGCATCTTTGATTGGCTGCGTCATCGGGTAATAAAAACCGACAATATCCGGCTGAATGCCGAGGAAGATCACCTCGCCAACATCCTCTTTTAGCTGATCAACCAGATAGTTCAGCGGCATGTTGTGGGTGGTCATCATGAACATTTCGGCAATATCATCAGGGTCGATAATGCGGATTTCACCAGGGTTTAACCCCATGTCGGTGGCATCCACAATCAACAGACGCTGCGGGCGCAGTTCACGGATAGCGACGATATCGTTTTCCGGCGCGCTGCCGCCGTCGATGACAACCCAGTTGCCCTGAGGACTGGCAGCGCACATTTCCGCCAGTAGCGGACCCGCGCCGTCATCGCCCATCATGCTGTTGCCGACACAGAGTAAAACGTCAGTCACGGTGTCTCCTCACCATCAAATAGATGGCGCTTTCCTGGTGAATATCATGCAGCATGCTGAGCATCAGCTTGCTCCACTCCTGCTGCTGCGGAGTCTGAACGGCGCGCGCATCATCAAACGCGCGAGCCAGCATTTGCACATGGTTGAAATCGATGACGATCTCGCCATACTTCGGCACGCCTTCCATTTTCCGGCGGGCTTCGCTTCCTTCGGCAAGCGTGGCAATCCATGCCAGATATTCATCCCACGGACAGGTTAACGCCGCTTCCAGGCAATCGATGATCCCAAGGTGGTGACCAATCGCCAGGCTGTAATAGACAACCTGCTGCGCCTCTGCGGGCGTCGCATCGTTCTCATCAATAAACTTACGGCTCAGTTGACTGAACACCACCGTTTCACTCATCGGATACGCGCCTCTTCGACTACATGGTTAAGATGCGTGACGATTTCGGTCAGACGCGGATCGTTTTCCGCTTCCAGCCAGCGCGCCACCTGATGTTCACCCTGCCCTAACTGCGTCATATAGTCATCAGCAATCTGGCGACCGTAGCGATAACCCGCCAAACGGCGAGCTTCACGGTCCACCTTCACACGCAGCGGTTGAACCATATCCGGATGCAGAATTTCAGCGGGCTGTTCGTCCAGTTCACCTGGCGCACGCGCATGAATTTTCTGTTCCAGCAGACCCAGCGCCATCGCAAAACCGTACAGCGTTGCCGCAGGCGTCGGCGGACAGCCAGGAATATACACGTCCACCGGTACGATTTTATCCGTGCCGCCCCATACGCAGTATAAGTCGTGGAAGATACCGCCG
Organism: Citrobacter sp. wls710; assembly: GCF_005281115.1. Classification (NCBI taxonomy): domain Bacteria; kingdom Pseudomonadati; phylum Pseudomonadota; class Gammaproteobacteria; order Enterobacterales; family Enterobacteriaceae; genus Citrobacter; species Citrobacter sp. wls710. Next base: position 344,955 of record NZ_SZXD01000026.1, on the reverse strand, counting down.
CTGTTACCGCAGGCGCCGTAAGAGATACAAATTTTCGGATCCGGCGCAGACTGCCAGGCGCGCAGCGCCGGAGAACGCATCGCGCGGGTTACCGCGCCGGTAAACAGCAGGATATCCGCATGACGCGGCGACGGTACTACTTTGATACCAAAGCGTTCGGCATCAAACAGCGGAGAGAGCGTGGCGAAAATTTCGATTTCGCAGCCGTTGCAGCCGCCGCAGTCCACACGATAAACATACGCTGAACGCTTGATGCTTTTCAGCAGCGATGCTTTCATGCTGGCAATGGATTCATCCACCGTCATCGGTACCGGAATACCGTTGGCATCACGTGGGCCTAATAAATTGCTCATCAGCTGGCCTCTTTCATATGGCGAGTCAGTTCAATACGGTCAGACGGCACCAGACATTTCTGGCGCTTACAATCCGGGCAGGTCTCAAAGCTTTCACGGTGGTTTTCCGCGCGGCTGTCACCGTTGTGCTTGAGCAGCGCAATGGCGTAATCAATCTCTTTTTGTACCGCGAACGGGCGGTTACAGACGCGGCAGTTACACAGCGAAAAGCGAGACTGCTGCAGGAAATCTTCTTTCTTCCATACCGCCAGCTCATATTCCTGCGACAGCTTGATCGCCGCCGTCGGGCAAACTTCTTCGCAGCGGGCGCAGAAGATGCAGCGACCGAGGTTGAACTGCCACGCCAGCTCATTGGTAGCCAGATCGGTTTCGACCGTTAGCGCGTTAGACGGACACGCATTAACGCAGGCCGCGCAGCCAATGCACTGCTGCGGATTGTGCTCTGGTTTGCCGCGGAAGTTTTTATCGACCGCAATCGGCTCCAGCGGATACGACGACGTCGGCGCCCCGGTTTTGATGACTTTTTTGATAAAGGTAAACATGGCGATTCCTTATTTCAGCGGCGAGTTTTTACGCTCGATGCTGTAGCGCTCAAGTTCTTTGTACGGCACGACTTTGCTCTTCTTCTTACGCACATCGACCACGGTCATACGGTCGGTACAGGAGTAGCAAGGATCGAGGCTACCGATAATCAGCGGAGCATCGGAAACAGTGTTGCCACGCAGCATGTAACGTAGCGTTGGCCAGTTGGCGTAGGTTGCCGCACGGCAGCGCCAGCGATACAGTTTCTGGTTATCGCCGGTCATGCTCCAGTGGATGTCATCCCCGCGCGGCGCTTCGGCAAAGCCCAGCGCGAAGCGGTGAGGAATATAGGTAAAGCCTTCCACCGCCAGCGGGCCGCCCGGCAGGTTGTCCAGACCAAAGTCGATCATGTTCAGTGCGGTATAGACTTCATTGATACGGACTTTAAGACGAGAAATAACATCGCAACCCTGCTCACTGTGCACTTCCATCGGCAGCAGGCCATAGCCCACAAACGGGTGATCGGCACGGGTATCACGCGCGTGACCGCTGGCGCGAACCATCGGACCGACGTTACTAAAGTCGCGAGCGATTTCTGGATCCAAACGACCAATACCCACGGTACGCTGTTCCATGTTCGGCGTGCTGAGCAGCATATCGACCAGTTCCTGCACCTCACGACGCATCTGCTGCGCCAGTTGACGGGTCTGGATCATATCGTCTTTCAGCAGGTCACGACGGATACCGCCGATCAGGTTCATACCGTAAGTTTTACGCGCCCCGGTGAGGATCTCCGCCATCTTCATCGACGTTTCACGCACGCGGAAGAACTGCATAAAGCCGGAGTCAAAACCGGTGAAGTGACAGGCCAGGCCGAGATTCAGCAGATGCGAGTGCAAGCGTTCCACTTCCAGCAGAATGGCGCGGATCATCTGTGCGCGTTCCGGCACTACGATACCCATCGCATTCTCTACGGAGGTGGTATAGGCGGTGCTGTGGGCAAAACCGCAGATGCCGCACACGCGGTCCGACAGGAACGTCACTTCGTTGTAACCCATACGGGTTTCCGCCAGTTTCTCCATGCCGCGGTGGACATAGAACAGACGATAGTCGGCGTCGATGATGTTCTCGCCGTCAACAAACAGACGGAAGTGACCGGGTTCATCGGAGGTCACGTGCAGCGGGCCAATCGGCACCACGTTATTTTTCTTGTCGCCCAGTTCATTGATGAACTCGTAGGTTTCAGCATCGGTGGTCGGCGCCGGGCGCTGACGATAATCCATACTGTCTTTACGCAGCGGATACAGCTCGTCCGGCCAATCATCCGGCAGCACCAGACGACGTTCATCCGGCAAACCGACCGGGATCAAACCGTACATGTCGCGCACTTCACGCTCGCCCCAGACGGCAGCCGGAACGCGCGGCGTCACGGATGGGAATTCCAGCTTATTGGCATCCACTTCAACGCGGACGGTGATCCAGCACTTGGTGCCCTGCTCCATCGACATCACGTAATAAACGGCGTAATGGCCGCACAGCTGACGTTCGTCGTTACCAAACAGCACAGACAACCAGCCGCCCTGTTTGTAGTACAGGAACTCAACCACTTCCGGCAGGTAGTTCACCTTGACGGTGATAGTCAGCTGATCTTTAGTCTGCCAGGCTTCATCCAGCACCACACCCGGAAAGGCCTGGTGCAGAGCGGCGAGATAGTGTTGACCTAATTTTTCTTCAGACATGCTCAAACTCTCTTAAATCACGCCACCAGCAAGGAGACGAACGCTAAAAACGCAAACCCAAAACCGGCCCAGGTCACGCGTGAAGTGGCGCAAAAACGCAGACGCGCCATGCTGTTTTCGAACAAGGCGATGACCAGCACGCCGAGGACCAGCTTGACGACGGCAATCACCAGCGCCAGCAGCAACCCACCCGCGGTGAAGGTTTCCATCTGTCCCCACGGCAGGAATACGCCGACGAACATTTGCAGAACGACCAATTGTTTGAGGCTAATGCCCCATTTCAGCACCGCAAAACCGCTGCCGCTGTATTCGGTCAATGGACCTTCCTGCAGCTCCTGCTCTGCTTCCGCCAGATCGAACGGCAGTTTGCCCATTTCGATAAAGGTGGCGAAAGCACAGGCGCACAGCGCCAGAATCAGCGGGATGCTGCGCGCAGCAGGCCAGTGATAAATGGTATCGGCGATATTGCTGATATGCGTTGAACCCGCAACCTGCGCCGCTACCCACAGCCCCAGCAGCAGGATAGGTTCAACCAGTACGCCGAGCATCGCTTCACGGCTGGCGCCAATAGCGGTAAACGGACTACCGGTATCCAGACCCGCGATAGAGAAGAAGAAACGGGCGATGGCGAACAGGTAAATCAAGGTGATCAGATCGCCCAATTGCGGCAGCGGCGAGCCAACGGTCACGACCGGCAACGCGGTGGCGATAGCCAGCATCACGCCCACCATCACAAACGGCGTCAGGCGGAAAACCCAGCTGGAATCCGCAGGCGCAATGCTCTGACGGCCCAGCAGTTTGATAATGTCACGGTATTCCTGCAAAACGCCCGGACCGCGACGATTATGCAAACGCGCACGCGCCACGCGGGTCACACCGGACAGCAGCGGCGCAACGGCAAACAGCACCAGCGCCTGAATTAACGGATATAAAACACTCATTTTCAGGCTCCTCGTGAAACCACAATCACCACCAGCACCGCCAGCTCAATCAACGCCAGGCGACGAAACAGCACCGGGGCAGCCGCATTCTGCCAGCCCGGAACCAGTGATACCGGGTTTAGCCATTTACGCAGTTTGAGTACCGGGGCAAAGGCTTCTTTCACCGGCATGGCAAAACCGTGTGCGGTAACAACCATTGACTGCTCGTGATCGTAACCACACACCCATGCCGCACCGCGTGAACGCGACGGCAGACGGTTGCCTTTGAAAATTGCCATGATGATGAACGGCAGCAGCGGACACGCGATCAGCAGCAGCGTGATCATTGGCTGAGAAACGGTGGTGTTCGCCGTTTCCAGCGGCAGTGGAACGGCAGAGGAGATCATCGGCAGCAGCCACGGCGCAGCAACGCCGCCAATCACGCAGCAGATAGCCAGCGCAACCACGCTCACGCCCATCAGGATTGGCGCGCAGCAGGCATTTTCAGCTTCCTTCGTGCGCGGCGCGCCAAGGAACGTAACGCCATACACTTTCGCCATACACATCACCGCCAGCGCGCCAGTAATCGCCAGTCCTACCGCCAGCAACGGCCCTAACAGACGACCGACAAACGCGCCGCTGTTACCCAGTTTAAAGAAGGACTGATAGATGACCCACTCACCGGCAAAACCGTTCAGCGGCGGCAGTGCGGCCATCGCCATCAGGCCAACCAGCATCGCCAGAGAGATAACCGGCATACGTTTACCGATACCACCCAACTTCTCGATATCACGATGACCGGTACGGAACCAGATACTGCCAGCACCGAGGAACAGAACGCTTTTGAACAGGCTGTGGTTGACCAGATGATACAGACCACCGGTCAAACCCAACGCAATCAGCGCCGGTTGATTCAGCGCAATCCCGGTTACGCCTGCGCCCAGACCCAGCAGAATAATGCCGATATTTTCCAGCGTGTGGTACGCCAGCAGACGCTGGATGTTATGTTCCATTAACGCATACAGACCGCCGACAAATGCGGTGATCATGCCCAGCACCAACAGCGTAATGCCCCACCACAGCGGCGCGTTACCGCCCAGCAGAGACAAGGAAAGAATACCCAGCAGACCGACCTTCATGACCACGGTAGAAAACAGTGCCGCAGCCGGCGCGCTGGCGTTGGCGTGTGCCTGCGGCACCCAACCGTGCAGGGGGATAATCCCGGCCAGCAGGCCAAAACCCGCCACGCCCAGCAGCCAGATGTCAGACCCAAGCGGCAGCTCCTGGGTGCGCAGGTCAAGCAGGCGCAGCTCCAGCGTGCCGTAACGTTGCCACACCAGGTAGCAAGCAATCGCCAGCAGCAACGTGCCGATACGCCCCAGCGCAAACCACAGTTTGCCCTCTTTACTGCAACCGGTCAGGAACACCGCGCACAGCGCCATGATTTCCGCCATCACCACCAGCGTACCGAGGTTGCTGGCAACCACCGCACATACAGCTGCGGCCATCAGCAGATTCACCAGCAGGCCGTTGGCTTTCACCTGTGGATGGCGATGCCAGTCAATGTTGTACAGGCTGACAAACAGACCACACAGGCCCAGGGTAATCAGCCAGATAGCGTTCAGCGGCGTGACTTGCAGACTATGGCCGATAAACGGCATCACGCCGCTAATCGCAACGGCGCGGGTCAGTACAAGAAACCCCGCAGCCGCCGTACACAAACTGCCAACCGCGCCGCCAACCCCTGCAATCCAGCCGCTCAGCGGTTTATGAAATGAAAACAGAAATGCCAGAACCGCAGCCGCTGTAAACCAGGCCACACCGCTGTTAATCAGTGAAATTGCGCTCATTTTGCATCTCCACTTTGAGCCTGCTGAAACAAGGTGAGATCGCCGAAGTCGGTATTGAAAGTCAGCTCACGTTTACGTTTGCTGGCGCGGGCGATATCCATGTTGCTCACCAGATGCAGGGCTTTGGTCGGGCACATGCGTACGCAGGCCGGACCTTGCTCGTCAAAACTACACAGATCGCATTTCACCGCGATGGCACGAACGCCCGGAACCCAGTCCAGCAGCGTGCTTACGCGAGCTGGGGCTGGCGGAGCCGGAGGCGCTTTTGATGTATTGGCGTTTGCCGGGATATGCAGCGGACGGCTACCGGAAAACTCAATAGCACCGAACGGACAGGCGATCCCGCACAGTTTGCAGCTTACGCACAGGCTTTCATTCAGCTGTACGGCGCCATCAACGCGATTAATCGCATTAACCGGACAAACGGTAGCGCATGGCGCATCTTCACACTGGTGGCAAAGCTGCGGCGCGGATTCTTTTTCATTTAACATCACTTTCAGGCGCGGCATTGACTGCAGGCCATGCTGGCGATGTGTCTCTGAGCAGGCGGCTTCACAGGTGTGGCAGCCGATACAAAGAGTGGAGTCAGCAATTACAAAACGATTCACCAGGCATTCCTCAGGTGATAGTCATTTTTGACGAAAACATGTCAGGCAAATGTCATTTCGACATTTTTCGACATGCCCATTCCCTAAACTGTCGTGACGCGGTATTAAAGCCGCATCATGACAAACGTGGGCAGCACCCGAGGCTTAAGCCGGGCTATGTCCCTCAACCAGCTGGCTTAAATTCACCGGCATATTGTTTTCAACCGCCGTATACAAGCTGTCATAGACGCTGGCGATTTTTTCGAGATAGTGCTCCAGCACCTGATCGCGATCGCGGTTGCTGATACGCTCATCAACTTTACCGTCGATGGTCAACTGTGCCTGTGCAATCAGTTGTTTATCATCACCCTCTTTCGTTTCGACGTAATACTCGATGGTGTGACTGTTAAAGCCATCCGCCAGCGTGACGTAGATAACGAAGTGTTCAAAAAGGACAAAGCACAGATCTTTGTCCGGCGCACAGCTCATCGCATGATGCAAACGCGCTTTCGACAGGGTGATCCCCTGAACCAGCGAGTTGCAGTAAATACGCCACTGGTCCTGTAGGCGACGATGCCGTTCAGCGATGTAATCGGCTTTTTCGCTTATTTCCCAAATAGTCATGTCAGGTTACCCGTTTAGCAGAGATGAACAGCCTTAAGCACATTTCATGCCAAAATTAATTTCCTTTAGTTTCATAAACATAAAAAATCAAAGGCGGGTGACGATGTGTCATTTCGTCATCGTCGTCATTGTCACGAATGAAAAAATTCAACCTGGCATGTTTATTGCTTTTAATACGACAACTTCACAGGAGGCGGTATGCACGAAATAACCCTCTGCCAACGGGCACTGGAATTGATTGAACAACAGGCCACGCAACACGGAGCAAAGCGAGTAACTGGGGTCTGGCTCAAAATTGGCGCATTTTCTTGCGTAGAAACCAGCGCTCTCGCCTTTTGTTTTGATCTGGTATGCCGTGGGACCCTTGCAGAAGGTTGTAAACTCCACCTCGAAGAACAAGAAGCGGAATGTTGGTGCGAATCTTGTCAGCAATATGTCACGTTACTGACGCAACGCGTGCGTCGGTGTCCGCAATGCAACAGCGATACGCTGAGAATTGTGGCCGATGACGGTCTACAGATTCGACGAATTGAAATAGGCGACGCCGAAGACTAATTCCGGTGGCACCTGCCAGGCCGGAGAAGACGCTTGCGTCGCCATCCGGCAAAAAAGCCTGTAACAAGAAAGAGATCAGGAGTGAGCGATGTGTACGACATGTGGTTGCGCTGAAGGCAACCTTTATATAGAGGGTGATGAGCATAATCCCCACTCGGCGTTTCGCAGCGCGCCATTTGCCCCGGCGGCTCGCCCGGCGCTGAATATTACCGGTGTGAAAACCTCTAATTTCGCACCGAGCCAGACCGCAGAAGGCGACCTTCACTACGGTCATGGCGAGGCGGGTACCCATGCGCCAGGCATGAGCCAGCGCCGTATGCTGGAAGTCGAAATTGACGTGCTGGACAAAAATAACCGTCTGGCCGAACGTAACCGTGCCCGTTTTGCCGCTCGTCAGCATCTGGTATTAAACCTCGTATCAAGCCCGGGCTCTGGTAAAACGACGCTGCTGACCGAAACGCTGATCAAGCTGAAAGACAGCGTACCGTGCGCCGTGATTGAAGGCGACCAACAGACGGTCAACGATGCCGCCCGTATTCGCGCCACCGGCACCCCAGCCATCCAGGTCAACACTGGTAAAGGTTGCCACCTTGACGCGCAAATGATTGCTGACGCCGCGCCGCGTTTGCCGCTTGATGACAACGGCATTCTGTTTATTGAAAACGTCGGTAACCTGGTCTGCCCAGCCAGCTTCGACCTCGGCGAACGTCATAAAGTGGCGGTGCTGTCCGTCACCGAAGGCGAAGATAAGCCGCTAAAATATCCGCATATGTTTGCCGCCGCATCGCTGATGCTGCTCAATAAAGTGGATCTGCTGCCGTACCTCAATTTTGATGTTGAAAAGTGCATCGCCAGCGCCCGGGAAGTGAACCCGGACATTGAGATCATCCTGATTTCCGCCACCAGCGGCGAAGGGATGGACCAATGGCTCTCCTGGCTGGAGACACAGCGATGTGCATAGGTGTTCCGGGTCAAATCCGCACCATTGATGGCAACCAGGCCAAAGTCGACGTTTGCGGTATTCAGCGCGACGTCGACCTGACGCTGGTCGGTAGCTGTGATGAAAATGGTCAGCCGCGTCTGGGTCAGTGGGTACTGGTCCACGTCGGCTTTGCGATGAGCATCATTAATGAAGCAGAAGCGCGCGACACGCTCGACGCACTGCAAAACATGTTTGACGTTGAGCCGGATGTCGGCGCGTTGCTGTACGGCGAGGAAAAATAAATGCGTTTTGTTGACGAATACCGCGCACCAGAACAGGTGATGCAGTTGATAGAGCACCTGCGTGAACGTGCCGCTCTCCTCCCCTACACCGCCGAACGACCGCTGCGCATCATGGAAGTTTGTGGTGGTCATACCCACGCTATTTTCAAATTTGGGCTCGACCAGTTGCTGCCCGAAAACGTGGAGTTCATTCACGGCCCTGGCTGCCCGGTTTGCGTTCTGCCGATGGGCAGGATCGACAGCTGTGTTGAAATCGCCAGCCATCCGGAAGTGATTTTCTGCACCTTTGGCGACGCCATGCGCGTGCCGGGAAAACAAGGCTCACTACTACAGGCCAAAGCGCGCGGCGCGGATATCCGCATCGTCTATTCGCCGATGGATGCGCTGAAGCTGGCGCAGGAAAACCCGACGCGTAAGGTTGTGTTCTTTGGTCTGGGTTTTGAAACCACCATGCCGACCACCGCCATTACCCTGCAGCAGGCCAAACAACGCGATGTGCAGAACTTTTACTTTTTCTGTCAGCACATTACGCTTATCCCCACGCTGCGCAGCCTGCTGGAACAGCCGGACAACGGCATCGATGCCTTTTTAGCACCGGGGCATGTCAGCATGGTGATTGGCACCGACGCCTATAATTTCATTGCCTCAGATTTCCATCGTCCGTTAGTGGTCGCCGGCTTTGAGCCGCTCGACCTGCTGCAAGGCGTGGTGATGCTGGTTGAACAGAAAATCGCCGCCCATAGCCAGGTCGAAAACCAGTACCGCCGCGTAGTACCGGATGCCGGTAACGCCTTAGCGCAACAGGCCATCGCTGAGGTATTTTGCGTCAACGGCGACAGCGAATGGCGCGGTCTGGGCGTGATCGAATCGTCTGGCGTTCACCTGACGCCGGACTATCAACGTTTTGATGCCGAAGCGCATTTTCAGCCAGCGCCACAGCAGGTATATGACGATCCACGCGCGCGTTGTGGAGAGGTGTTGACCGGCAGATGTAAACCGCATCAGTGTCCATTATTTGGCAAAACCTGTAACCCGGAGACCGCGTTTGGCGCACTGATGGTCTCCTCAGAAGGCGCATGTGCCGCCTGGTATCAGTATCGTCAGCAGGAGTGTGAAGCATGAACAGCGTACAACTCGCCCACGGTAGCGGCGGTCAGGCTATGCAGCAGTTGATCAACAGTCTGTTTATGGAGGCTTTTGCTAATCCGTGGCTGGCGGAACAGGAAGATCAGGCGCGTCTGGAACTGGCGCAACTGGTTGCAGAGGGCGATCGTCTGGCGTTCTCTACCGACAGCTACGTTATCGACCCGTTGTTCTTCCCCGGTGGCAATATCGGCAAGCTGGCTATCTGCGGTACGGCGAACGATGTCGCCGTCAGCGGCGCTATTCCGCGTTATCTCTCCTGCGGGTTTATCCTTGAAGAAGGTCTGCCGATGGAGACGCTGAAAACCGTCGTCACCAGCATGGCGGCAACCGCACGCGAAGCGGGCATCGCCATCGTGACCGGTGATACCAAAGTCGTGCAGCGTGGCGCCGCAGATAAGTTGTTCATCAACACCGCCGGTATGGGGGCGATCCCCGCCAACATTCACTGGGGTGCGCAAACTCTCGGCCCTGGCGATGTATTGCTGGTTAGCGGTACGCTTGGCGATCATGGCGCAACCATTCTTAACCTGCGCGAGCAATTGGGTCTTGATGGCGAACTGGTCAGCGACTGTGCGGTGTTAACGCCGCTCATTCAGACGATACGTGATATACCCGGCGTGAAGGCGCTGCGTGACGCCACGCGTGGCGGCGTGAATGCGGTGACGCATGAGTTTGCCGCATCATGCGGATTTGGTATTGAGCTGTCTGAAGCGGCCCTGCCCGTGAAGCCTGCGGTGCGTGGCGTTTGCGAGCTGCTGGGCCTCGATGCGCTCAACTTTGCCAACGAAGGCAAACTGGTGATTGCCGTTGAGCGTCAGGCTGCTGAAAGCGTGCTTGCCGCGCTGCACGCGCATCCGTTAGGACGCGATGCGGCAATGATTGGTGAAGTGGTTGAACGTAAAGGCGTACGTCTTGCCGGACTGTATGGCGTGAAACGAACCCTCGATTTACCACACGCTGAACCATTACCTCGTATATGCTAGCAGCCAGTTGGCAGCATACTGTAGGCCGGATAAGACGCATTTGCGTCACTATCCGGCATTAACGCTGCATTATCGCCTGATGGCGCTTTGCTTATCAGGCCTACGGATTGCGTGACCAGCGAGTTTGCGGTCAGCCATCCGGCAATAATTTACGACTTATACCTATAATTCATTTACCGTTTTCGCACCGTTTTGCGGTGCTTTCCCTGGAAAAGCAATATGTCGTATACACCGATGAGTGACCTCGGACAGCAAGGACTGTTCGATATTACTCGTACATTATTACAGCAGCCCGATCTTCAGTCTCTCAGCGAGGCGCTTACACAGCTGGCCAAGCGTTCCGGACTGGCCGACTGCGCGGCTATTGTCTTATGGCAGGCACAAACGCAACGTGCGCGTTATTTTGCGACGCGCGAAAATAGTAAACCTATCGATTATGAAGACGAAACGGTGCTGGCGCATGGGCCGGTGCGCCGTATTCTGTCGCGCCCCGACGCGCTGCACTGCAACTATCATGAGTTCACGGAAACCTGGCCGCAGCTGGCATCCGGCGGATTATATTCTGAATTTGGTCACTACTGTCTGCTGCCGCTGGCGGCGGATGGGCGCATCTTTGGCGGTTGCGAATTCATTCGCAATGAAGACCGGCCATGGAGCGAAAAAGAGTACAATCGGCTCCAGACCTTCACCCAGATTGTCGGTGTCGTGGCTGAACAAATTCAAAGCAGAGTCAGCAATAACGTCGATTACGATCTGCTGTGCCGTGAGCGTGACAACTTTCGCATTCTGGTCGCCATCACCAATGCGGTGCTTTCCCGACTGGACATAGACGAACTGGTCAGCGAAGTCGCTAAAGAGATCCACCATTATTTCGACATCGATGCTATCAGCATCGTGTTACGCAGCAGTCGCAAAAATAAGCTGAGCATCTACTCCACCCACTATCTGGATGAACATCACCCGGCGCATGAACAGAGCGAAGTGGACGAAGCAGGCACGCTCTCTGAGCGGGTCTTCAAAAGCAAAGAGATGCTGCTGATTAACCTGAGCGAACGCGACGCCCTTGCTCCTTATGAACGGATGCTGTTCGAGACCTGGGGCAACCAGCTACAAACGCTGTGCCTGCTGCCGTTGATGTCCGGTAATAACATGCTTGGCGTACTGAAGCTGGCGCAGTGCGAAGAGAAAGTCTTCACCACCGCCAACCTCAAACTGTTGCGCCAGATTGCCGAACGCGTGGCGATTGCCGTGGATAACGCCCTCGCCTACCAGGAAATTCATCGTCTGAAAGAACGTCTGGTCGATGAAAACCTGGCGCTGACCGAGCAGCTCAACAACGTTGACAGCGAGTTCGGCGAAATCATTGGCCGCAGCGAAGCAATGTACAGTGTACTCAAACAGGTCGAGATGGTGGCGCAAAGCGACAGCACCGTATTGATTCTCGGCGAGACCGGAACAGGCAAAGAGCTGATCGCCAGAGCAATTCATAACCTGAGTGGCCGTAACGCCCGCCGGATGGTAAAAATGAACTGCGCGGCAATGCCTGCCGGATTGCTGGAGAGCGATCTGTTTGGTCATGAGCGCGGCGCGTTTACCGGGGCCAGCACGCAACGTATTGGGCGTTTCGAACTGGCGGACAAAAGCTCACTGTTCCTTGATGAAGTGGGCGATATGCCGCTTGAGCTTCAGCCGAAGCTATTGCGCGTTTTACAGGAACAGGAGTTTGAGCGTCTGGGCAGCAATAAGCTGATCCAGACCGATGTCCGTTTGATCGCCGCCACCAACCGCGATCTGAAAAAGATGGTCGCCGATCGCGAGTTTCGCAACGATCTTTACTATCGGCTGAACGTCTTCCCGATCCATCTGCCGCCGCTGCGTGAACGCCCGGAAGATATTCCGCTGCTGGTAAAAGCCTTCACCTTTAAAATTGCCCGCCGGATGGGGCGCAATATCGACAGTATACCCGCCGAAGCTCTGCGTACGCTGAGCAGTATGGAATGGCCGGGTAACGTGCGTGAACTGGAAAATGTGGTAGAACGCGCAGTACTCCTCACAAGGGGCAATGTACTGCAACTGTCTCTGCCGGATGTCGTCGCTTTGTCGCCTTCCACGCCGCCGGTGGCGACCGAAGTCGCACAAGATGGCGAAGATGAATACCAGCTGATCATGCGCGTGCTGAAAGAGACTAACGGCGTGGTTGCCGGTCCCAAAGGCGCGGCGCAACGACTGGGACTGAAGCGCACGACGTTACTGTCACGCATGAAGCGCCTGGGTATTGATAAGGATGCGCTGGTTTAACGGTTCGCCCGATGGCGCTTTGCTTATCGGGTCTACCCACTGGTGCGTTTATATTTGTAGGCCGGATAAGGCGCAACCGCCATCCGGCATAGAATTGCTACATTACTTCTTCCGCTGGTACTTTTCGGGCAATTCCGGGACAGGACGTTTGTCATCAATCAGATGACGTACGGTCAGGATCGGATGACGCCAGAGCATTCTTGGCCCAGCCCAGCGCATAATCTGCTTCATCTCTTCACGTTTGGCGGGTTGATAACAGTGTACCGGGCACTGTTTGCAGGCCGGTTTTTCCTCACCAAATACGCATTTATCGAGGCGCTTTTGCGCATAGGCAAACAATGCATCGTAATGCCCCGGCTCGTCTACAGCCTGCGGACACTGGCTCTCGTACAGCGAGATCATTCTCTGGATCGTCATTTTTTCTCGTGCAATACGTTTGCCGGACATGGTGCCTCCCCAATTAAGTTGCATAAATAATACACCTTAAACATGCAAAGGACTATTACCTGAAGGTGATACATTCTTAGCACCCTACGCAAATAAGAATTATTTTCATTTGTTTATACCTTGTGCTATATAACATAGCAAAGGCTATATTCGTTGATAAATTAACCACTTTGTTGTGAGGGATACTATGCCGCAGCTGCCCCATCTGAAGTCATTTCTCCTTGCTGGCGCGTTAACGGCGCTGACGTTGTCACCTGCCTGGGCGCAAGAAAAGTTCAAAGTGATAACCACCTTTACGGTGATTGCGGATATGGCAAGTAACGTGGCAGGTGACGCCGCGGACGTCAGTTCCATCACCAAACCTGGGGCAGAAATTCATGAATATCAACCCACGCCGGGCGATATCAAGCGGGCGCAAGGCGCACAGCTTATTCTCTCGAACGGGCTTAACCTCGAGCTGTGGTTTGCCCGTTTCTACCAGCATTTATCCGGCGTGCCGGAGGTAATGGTCTCCAACGGTGTGCAGCCAATGGGTATCAGCGAAGGGCCGTACAACGGCAAACCCAATCCGCACGCCTGGATGTCGGCAGAAAACGCGCTGATCTACGTGGATAATATTCGCGATGCGCTGATGAAATACGATCCGCAGAATGCCGCAACCTATCAGAAAAATGCGCAGAATTATAAAGCCAAAATCCAGCAGACGCTGGCGCCACTACATGCAGAACTGGCGAAGCTCCCTGCCGATAAACGCTGGCTGGTCACCAGTGAAGGCGCGTTTTCTTATCTGGCACGTGATAACGGCCTGAAAGAGTTGTATCTGTGGCCGATCAATGCCGATCAGCAGGGTACCCCCAAACAGGTACGCAAAGTGATCGATGCGATCAGAGCGCATCATATCCCAACGGTATTTAGCGAAAGCACCGTGTCCGATAAACCTGCGCGTCAGGTGGCCCGTGAGTCTGGCGCACATTACGGCGGCGTACTGTATGTCGATTCGCTCAGCGCGGCCGATGGCCCGGTACCGACCTATCTGGATTTACTGCGCGTCACCACACAAACCATTGTTAACGGCATCAACGAAGGTCTGGAGAGCCAACCATGAATCACTCTGCGATTACCGTAAATCAGGTTACGGTGACGTATCGCAACGGTCACACCGCATTGCGGGACGCCACTTTTCAGGTTCCGGGCGGTTCGATTGCCGCCCTGGTCGGCGTAAACGGTTCAGGAAAATCAACGCTTTTTAAAGCGCTGATGGGGTTTGTTCGCCTGGCGCAGGGGGAAATATCTATTCTGCAACAGCCGGTTAATCAGGCACTGAAACAGAATCTGATTGCCTATGTCCCTCAGTCGGAAGAGGTGGACTGGTCGTTTCCGGTACTGGTGGAAGATGTGGTGATGATGGGTCGTTTTGGCCATATGGGCTGGCTGCGTCGGCCAAAACAGACCGACCACGCCAGTGTTGATGCAGCGCTGGCACGGGTCGATATGCTGGACTATCGCCATCGCCAGATAGGTGAACTGTCCGGCGGGCAGAAAAAACGCGTTTTTCTGGCAAGAGCCATCGCTCAGGATGGACAGGTGATTTTGCTGGATGAACCCTTCACCGGCGTGGATGTGAAAACCGAGGCGCGCATCATCGACCTGCTACGCGAACTGCGCGATGAGGGGCGGACCATGCTGGTCTCTACCCATAATCTGGGATCCGTTACCGAATTTTGTGATTACACGGTAATGATTAAAGGTACGGTGCTGGCAAGTGGCCCGACCGAAACCACCTTTACGACTGAGAATCTTGAGCAGGCATTCAGCGGCGTTCTGCGCCATGTGGCGCTGAGCGGCGGTGAGCAACATGTGATTACCGATGATGAACGCCCGTTTATTTCGCGACGCGCGGCCAACGAGGGGGAATAATCATGAACTGGCTGACAGAACCGTTTGGTTACCAGTACATGCTCAACGCAATGTGGGTCTCGGCAATGGTCGGCGGCCTGTGTGCGTTTCTCTCCTGCTATCTGATGCTCAAAGGTTGGTCGCTGATTGGCGATGCGCTGTCGCACTCTATCGTTCCGGGCGTTGCCGGCGCTTATATGTTAGGGCTTCCCTTCGCCCTTGGCGCATTTCTTTCCGGTGGACTGGCAGCGGGCAGCATGCTGTTTCTCAATCAGCGTTCGCGCCTGAAGGAAGATGCGATTATCGGACTGATTTTTTCCTCTTTTTTCGGTATTGGGCTGTTTATGGTGTCGCTCAATCCGATGTCGGTCAACATCCAGACCATTATTCTGGGAAACGTGCTGGCGATTGCACAGGAAGATATTCTGCAACTGGCCATCATCGGCGTCATCTCGCTGACTATTCTGTTGCTGAAGTGGAAAGATCTGATGGTGGTTTTTTTTGATGAAAACCATGCGCGCTCCATCGGTCTGAATCCTGGCCGGTTAAAGCTGTTATTTTTTACGCTGCTCTCCGTTTCCACGGTTGCCGCTCTGCAAACCGTCGGCGCATTTCTGGTGATTTGTCTGGTGGTCACACCCGGTGCCACCGCCTGGCTGCTGACCGATCGTTTTCCGCGTCTACTCATTATCGCCGTGGCTATCGGCAGCCTGACCAGCTTTTTTGGCGCCTGGCTGAGCTACTGGCTGGACGGCGCAACCGGCGGAATTATTGTGGTTCTACAAACGCTGCTGTTCCTGCTGGCGTTTGTCTTTGCGCCAAAACACGGTCTGCTGGCGAATCGCCGCCGCGCCCGCCGGGTGAACAAGGAGTCCGTATGATCTTCACAATGCTGCTGGAACCCTTTCAGTTTAGCTTTATGGTCAATGCGCTGGTCATCTCCACCATTGTCGCCATCCCCTGTGCGCTGTTGTCGGTATTTTTGGTGCTTAAAGGCTGGGCGCTGATGGGCGATGCCATGAGCCACGCGGTTTTTCCCGGCATTGTGCTGGCGTGGATAGCGGGTATCCCACTGGCGATTGGCGCGTTTATCGCCGGGCTGTTTTGTGCGGTGGCAACGGGCTATCTCGACGACAATAGCCGGATTAAGCGTGACACCCTGATGGGGATCGTCTTTTCCGGTATGTTTGGCGCGGGCCTGGTGCTATACGTTTCGATCCAGTCGGAAGTCCATCTCGATCATATTCTGTTCGGCGATATGCTGGGCGTATCGTTTAGCGATATTGTGCAAACCTTGGTTATTACGCTGGGAATTGCGCTTATAATCGGGCTGAAGTGGAAAGATCTGCTACTGCACGCCTTCGATCCGCATCAGGCAAAGGCCAGCGGTCTTAACACGACGCTACTGCATTATGGTCTGTTGTGTATGATTGCCCTGACGATCGTCGCCACGCTGAAATCGGTAGGCATTATTTTGTCGATTTCCTTGCTAATTGCACCAGGCGCCATTGCGATATTAATGACACGGAAATTTTCCCATGCCTTATTGTTGGCGGTGGTCATGTCGGTCATAACCTCATTTCTGGGCGTGTATCTGTCATTTTTCATCGACAGCGCGCCAGCTCCCACCATCGTCGTATTATTTTCTCTGCTGTTTGTGATTACCTTTATTTATTCAACGCTGCGCGATCGCCGTTTAGAGAAACAGCTGCTGCGGCATGATATATAAATAACGCTTAATAGTATGCTCGCTAATATTATGACATCGACAGGCACCCCAGCCATGAATATAGCCTCCCGCAGGAGGCTATATTCTCCGAAAACTACAACATCGTGAGAATACGATTTAATAAACGGATCCGCGGTTCAATTGAGGCAATATCAAGCCACTCATCGGCACTGTGAAAACCTGCACCGACAGGCCCTAGCCCGTCCAGTGTTGGAATACCTAACGCCGCCGTCAGGTTGGCATCGCTACCACCACCCACGGCCTGCCAGGTAACCGAAATTCCCTCTTCTTTCCCGGCCCGTTCAACCAGCGCCATCAGGCGTTGTGTCTCTTCGCTCGCCGCCATCGCGGGTTTATGACTTACGCGGGTCAGCGTGGTGGTCACGCCATCAAGGAAACCTTGCTGACACAGCGACTGTAGCGACTTGTGCACGCGCTCATACTCTTCATTTTCCCAAAAACGCACATCCAGTTCCGCGTGTAGCTTTGCCGCCACGACGTTCGCCGCGCTTCCCCCCTGCACCACACCGACGTTTAGCGTGGTTCCGCGGGTCATATCGGTCAATGCGTTAATGGCCAGCACACTGTTGGCAAAAGCGGTAATGGCAGAACGCCCTTTTTCTGGTTCATTCCCGGCATGCGCCGCCACGCCGTCAAACGTCAATTGATAGCCGCCGACCCCTTTTCGCGCTTTCACCAGCGAACCGTCAGCCCGGGCAGCTTCACAGACCAGCACGCAACGCGACCGCTTCGCCAGTTCGCTAATCCACATACTGGAGTGAACGCTGCCGGTCTCTTCATCCGGATTCATCGCCACCGCGATAGATAAACGTTGCAGATGCTCCGCCGGCAGTGTGCGCATCGCCCAGAGGATATTCAGTAAACCGCTTTTCATATCGGAAACGCCCGGCCCGTAAAGACGGCTTTCATCGCGGCTCATTGGACGTTCAGCTACGGTTCCCACCGGGAAAACGGTATCCAGATGACCTACCAGCAGTACATCATACTGCGTCGCCTGGGGCTTATTGGTCACCAGCAAGGCCGGGCCCACAGCATTGCCTAAATCTACCAGCTCCGTTTGCCAGCCTTCTTCCTGCTGCCAGAGTTCACGCACCACCGCGGCAACCTGGGCTACCCCCGCGACCGTTTGTGTTCCACAGTCTACGTTGACCAGCGTTTGCAGTTCATCAATGTATTTTTCCAAATCCATGGTATTTCCTTATCAGAGAATAATGCGCATCAGCAGCATCGCTAAAAAAGCGTTCAAAACGGAGATAACAATCATCAGGGGAATACGTTTAGCGCTGGTGCCAATAACCCCCAGAATGCGTCCCAGGTACTGCACCTGGGAGCCCATCAAATAAATTGCCGGCGCCAGGATAGCCAGGTGTTCACCGGTCAGAATGCCTTTATCAAACAGACCAATCGCAACGCCAATACCTCCGCCCATCGACATCCAGCCGCCAATCAGTACCGCTGCGGCTTCACCTGGCAGGCCAAAAAGTCCCATCAGCGGAGCGAATATCATGCCAAGCCCTTTCAGCGCCCCGGTAATCTCCAGCGCCTTGATGATGACAAAGGCCATCACCACGTTTGGCAGCGTGCTGGTGGTGGCGATGTTCCAGCCTTTACGCGCACCTTCGACAAATACATCGGTAATAACAGGATTAGAGGTTGGCGCACTCATGATGCTTCTCCCGGAACAGTTGATTGGGCTTTTTTATTGGTGAAAGTCAGGATCAGGCGCATCATGTTGGCGCCAACAATTTTCATGATGAACATCACGGCCACACACGCGCCAATGGACGCGGGTACCGCCGGGGTACCATCCACTGCCATCAGGGTGAACAGGATTGCGCCGGAAGAGAAAAAGTTAGTGATCATGGCCCCGGCAGAAAACTGGAACATAGCAAAAATGTCCTTTTCGTTTTCTGTAATTTCACCTTCATCGGCCAGGTTACGGGTAAGCGATGCGCCAACGTCCGTACTCTGCAAGCTGCCAATCAACGCCAGACCGGTATTTCCAGGGATCCCCATCAGCGGACGCAATAATGGGGTCAACAGGCGCCGCGCCGCACGCAGCGCGCCGTAGTGTTCCAACACATTAATCATGCCCAAGGCAAACATTACTGCGGGGATTAATCCCAGCGCGAAAAGAAAGCCATCCATAGCACCATGACCACCGGTACCACGAAATGCGCTGGTTGCGGTCGTCAGGGTATCGCCTTCAAGACTCACTTTACTGACAACCCTGCCAAATGCGCCATTCAGAGTGGTGAAATCAAATACACCGTACCATTCTTTTCCGCCGAGTAATCCAGAGAAAAATACTGCGGCAAATGCCAGAGCAAAATAAGCCCCGGGTCCTACCTTATTATCCTGGGAGGGTAAACTCATATCCATTTCCTTGTTATCGTGGAGAATCACCCGGACATTTTGAATAAACAAAGAATAAATAAAGTGATTTAAATCATTTCCACGACGCGAACCAAATAGAAATATTTAAAAATGTGACGGGCCTGCGCTTGCTATTTAATTAAAGCCATCATGCTGACATTTAAATTAATCATTATTTATGTAATGAAGCGTAAATATCACAACAGGAAGGTGAGCGGCATTAAAAAAGATAAACAAAAATATTTACAGCTAAACTATTTCATGCCGCGGTAAAATAGATTTATAACACCATTAGCCTATCGCCAGCTTAACAACGGGCTGAAGGCTTCGCTGCCCACCAATGCACGTAGCGCAGGTAGATGACAGTTGCGCGCCAGAAGCGGTGGTACGGCAAAAATGGTGTCGCCAGGTAAGATGACATTCTCCAGTTGTCCCCACAGGTACCAGCCGGTTTCAACGCCGCTATCCGGGACAAACAGATGCAAATGTCTGCCCTGTTGCGGCTCATCGGCAATGCCCAGCCACTGGCTTAAACGCGGGATTTCCGGCGCAACCCGCGTCACCAGCGAACAGCGCCCGACCTGGTTTGCCGGAATATAAAAATTGAGCGTTCCGAGGGTAATACGCACCGCAGCCAGATTAATGGGAGCCGTCATAACCACTGGTCTCCTGATAACGCGCAAAAACCAGATTCAGATCGAGCAGCGTGAACCAGGTTTCCGCCACATTAACCACCCCCACTGCGATAGTTTGCAGTGCCGGAGGCAGCGAGTCTCCCGGCAAGTGGATTTGGCTTTCGGCGACTTCCAGCACATCAATCAGTTTGTCGATCAGGATCCCGCTTTGCATTTTCTCGGCGCAGCCAATCAGGATAGTGCGTTTACCTGCCGGGTTAACGGCTGGTTTATCGATGAGGCTGTCCAGCCTCATCACCGACTCTACACGTCCACGGTAGTTGATGACGCCTTCCAGCATCGGCGCACAGCAGGGAACCCAGGATATAGGACGCTCCGCGAGGATCTCTTTTATCTGCGCCCCATAGAAAGCAAAATTCTTACCCGCCAGTTGAAATAGCACCAGCGTTCGCTGCGGCTCATCCACATTTTCACACTCCGGCTTTTCACCGTGATTTAGGGCGAGAATTTGCTCCAGCTGTTGGCTCATGATTTCTCCTTTTTACTCAGCAATGCAGAAGGTGTTACGGCCATTTTGCTTCGCGGCATACAGCGCCTGGTCGGCGCGTTCGCGCAGCGTTTCAACACGATCGCCAAACTGCCACTGTGCGATGCCTGCGCTAAAGGTACTGTGAAAACTGGCGTCATTGACGGCGAAGGTGACCTGTTCATAGTCCCTGCGCAATCGTTCGACCACCCGTGCCGCCTTTTCGCTACTGGTGTTGGGCATAATGATGACAAACTCTTCGCCCCCGTAACGCCCCACGATATCGGTGCTGCGTAAGCGATGGGAAAACAGCTGCGAAATGCCAACAATCACCTGGTCGC
This sequence comes from Citrobacter sp. wls710, assembly GCF_005281115.1. NCBI lineage: Bacteria > Pseudomonadati > Pseudomonadota > Gammaproteobacteria > Enterobacterales > Enterobacteriaceae > Citrobacter > Citrobacter sp. wls710. Next base: position 324,183 of record NZ_SZXD01000026.1, on the reverse strand, counting down.
CAACCGCGTGACCGTAGGTGTCGTTAATGCTTTTGAAATGATCCAGATCCACCATCACCATGCAGAACGGATTACCGCTGTAATTCGACTCGGCAATCGCGCTTTTCAGAAAATGGGTTGTCGTTGAGTGGTTATATAACCCACTCAGACTGTCCTGCGACATACGCGCACGCAGGGCGCGCATTCTTTCGGCACGGATAGACACGGCACGGATGAGCTCCTCGGGATCGGCTTGTTTGAGAATAAAATCCTCCGCACCGATGCTCATTGCCCCAAGCTGCGCATGCTTGTTGGTCTCGCTGGAGAGATAGGCGATCGGCAAACCAATATGCTGTGGTATCTGACGAATAAGTTTTGTTAATTCCTCACCGCTAAATTCCGGCATATGGTAGTCCATCAGCACCAGATCGATAGGCTGCGCGTTCAGCACATGTAGTAAATAGTGAGGTTTCTCCAGCACATGTACCTCCATTCCCGCCATGCGCAGCCTTTCAGCGTTGTATTCCGCCACCGCGGGTTCATCATCGATCAACAGCACCTGATACGGTTTTTTCAGCGAAGGCTGCGTCAGGCGGTGTAGTTCCTGTACCAAATCAGTGATAGAAGCCGGTTTCACGTAGTAGCCATCACAGCCGGATTTAATGGCATTGATACGGGCGTTAAAATCGCTGTGGCAGGAGAGAAATAGAACCGGGAAAGGTTTACCCACTTTCTGCTTTAGATCCGCCATCGTCAACGGCCCACCGTAGGCGTTGTCCGGAAAGCTGACATCCATAATCACCACGGCTGGCGGTTGTGCCAGTACAGCTTGCGTAAAATCCTCAGTATTGGCGAATACATGACAGGTAAAGCCGAAACAGCGCAACTGGGTGGCAAGCAACTCCACCTGGTCGACATCATCATCACACAGGTAGATAGGCTTGCTGGCCCGCCGGACATATCCCTCTTCCGGGCGCCGGGAGGAAACAGGCAAGGTGAACTCCGTATCGCTAATACGATGTTCAAGATTGAGCTGCTCCTGGGTGAGGGTATACAACCAGCGGATAATTCGCCGCAGCTCATCATAATGCAGTATGCTTTGCTCTGATTCCGATTCTGTTAGTAAACGCTCACCTTCTGCTGAGGCATTCGCCAGCGGGCTAAAACCAAAGGACCCCGCCGAACCGTGAATACTGTGCAGCAGAATATGCAATTGCTTACGACAAGCTTCGCTGGGTTCAGCGACCAATTGAACGAGCAGTCTTTCTGCCTGTGCCAGCATATCGGGGATGCGACGTAAAAATCCCTGACGCAGACGCGCTATTTTTTCCTGCGCCGCCGCTATGGCTATGTGCTTATTTTCTGGTTTCATCAAACGCCCAAGCTTATTCAGTGACCACGGACGGTAGCAGGAGCGCATTCACTGCCGCCCCCAGATTTTCCGCCAGGTTTTCATCTTTTTTTACCCACCGGTCATACAGGAGATCGCTGGCCGTCACTTCGTTTGCACTGAGTAATATAAAGGGCTTAGACCAGGCCTGAGCGCGTAACAGCGCCAACAAATCCAGACCACTGATCTCAGGCATATGCAGATCGCTAATCACCAGGTCGATGTTTTTATCCGAATCCAGGCACGCCAGGGCAGAAATAGCGCCTTCCACAATCACCACGTCGTAGCCATCCATCTGTAAAAAAATAGAGGCCAGCTCAGCCGCAAAAAGATCATCATCCACTAATAAAATTCGCATCTTCTCTCTCGATTTTGCGCCATCAGCACAAAAGCATTTTTAATGTTTTTATTAAACTGTCCTGCTCGAAATCGCCTTTGGCGATGTAGGCGTCCGCCCCTACCTGAATGCCCCGTCGTCGGTCTTCTTCCTTCGCGCGGGAGGTCACGATAATGATTGGCGTGTGCTGGTAATTTTTCTCTGCACGCAACGATTTGGTGAAGGTAAAACCATCCATAAACGGCATTTCGACATCCGTCAGTACGGCATCGAATTGGGTCAGTTTCGCTTTTTGCAGCCCTGACAGCCCATCTTCAGCCAACGTGACCTGATAGCCATGCGCCTCCAGCACATTTTTTTCTATCTCGCGGGTATTGAGGGAATCATCAACTACCAGCACGTGCCAGGCATCTTGCGCCACGCTCGACGCGGGCGCCGGAGCGCTGGTTTGCCTTGATTGTTGCGCCATCGCCATCAGCGCAGGCACTTGCAGAATGCTGACCAGTTGGTTATCCGGCGTCTGTACCATCCCGGAGACCAGCGACTGCTGCTGCATATGCTTTGGTAACGGTTTGATCATCATCTTGCGTTCATCGAGCAGCTTATCTACCCGCAGCGCCATTTTGCTGTACTGGTTCTGCACGACGATTAAACGTTGTCCTGCCGATGAGAGATTGCCCTGGCGATCGTGAATGCCCAGCAGAGCGCCTGCGCAAACCACGGGAATAAACTCGTTATGCAAAATAATGGCTGGTCGCCCGGCGATTTCGCTAATCCCCTGCGCAGTACACTCCACCACCTCAACCACATACTGTGCCGCCAGTCCGAACAGGTGTCCCTGCTCTTCAAATTGCATAATTCGCATCATCGTGAGCGAGACAGGCAGGCGCAGGCTAAAGCTGGTTCCGACGCCCGGGCGACTGTATACCTGCAAATCACCTTGCAGGTCGGTCACCACCGTTTTGCGCACCACATCAAGACCCACACCGCGCCCCGACAGCTCAGAGACTATCTTGCTGGTGGAAAAGCCGGGATGAAAAATCAGCTCATTACACTCCTGCTCGGAGAGTTGTCCCGCCATCGATGCGGGAACCAGGCCTTTGCTGACCGCCTTCGCGCTGATGGCCTCATAGTTGAGACCGCGACCGTCATCTTCAATGCGCAGTAATATTCCGCTGCCGTCCTGTTGAGTGGTGATGGTAATGGTGCCACGGGTCGATTTACCCAGCGCCAGGCGTTCGTCGATCTCGCCAATGCCGTGATCGACCGCGTTACGCAGCAAATGCGTCAGCGATTCCGATAGCCGGTCAATGAGCTGGCGGTCGATTTCCACTTCACCGCCGACGAAGCGGCACACCACCTGTTTGTTCAGCGTGGAAGCCAGTTCACTGACCTGTAAGGAGATCGGCTCAAACAGCGTCGATAGCGGAAGCATGCGGATCCGCGCCGCCACGTCGTACAGTTCAAACATCTGCAAATGCTGGAGCTGAACGCTTTCTTTTAGTTGAGCGCTGAAATCATGGATCTGCTGGCGAAGCTGCTCGGCGCTCAGGCCCGGCAATCGGGGGACCAACTGACTCAGGTTTTGGATCTGCTGTTCAAGGCGATCATGTCCGGCGAGCACTTCCCCGAGGATGTCGATCAGGCCGTCTAGCTTGTTCAGCTTAACTCGTACGAAATCGGCCTGCTTGATACCGGAGTCCAGGGAGGGGGCTGCGGCAGAAGCCGAAACACCAGGTTTGTCCGTAGCCGCTGGCGACTCCTGCGCCACAGTAACGGTTTCTCCCCGGCTGGCGGATGCCAGGCGTTCGCATAGCCCGGCATCCGCCGGTGGCAACTGATTATCGCCCTCGCTGACAAAAAGCTGGGTCAACTGGCCCGAAAGATATTCCACGGACTCATGAATCAGATTACCCAGCGCCCTGTCCGGCGTCAGTTTGTTATCGCGTAGCTCACTTAATACATCTTCAAGATGATGAGTGACATCAGCGATACTTTGCAGTTTCAGCATCCGCGCGCCCCCTTTCAGGGTATGCGCGGCGCGAAACATCTCACCTATCCAGGCTTCAGTATGTTCATCAGCGGAGAGGAGGAACGCCCCTTCGCTGATCGTCTGCAAATGACCTCTCCCTTCATCAATAAAGCGCAGAACGAATTTTTTCAGATCGATAGCCATAATCGCTCTTATTAGCCACTTCGGTGGGCAAATTGCGCCAGTTGATGTTCACAAAGAAAACGAAACGTATTGCCAGGAAACACCATCGGCAAACGCAGACGACAAACCGCAGATGGGTTGTTCATTTCGTCGTTCAGCAGTTGCATCACCACGCGATACGTACGCTGCGCAGGCTGACTTAACTCGCTTTGACGGTACATTTCGGCCAGATAATAGTGCGCCGGCCAGTAACCAGGCTCCTGATAAACCACCTGTTTAAACCAGGCGATAGCCTGCTGCGTCTGACGCTGCCACATCATCGCCAGGCCGAGCAGCATTTTGGCCTCTGCCGACCACTCATCCTGAGCGAGGATCTTCTGCGCATTTCCGGCGGTCTGAGAAAATTCACGCTGCTCAAGGGCAATGACGCCCTGAATCAGCAACGCATCCGGGTTACGGGGATCGTCGCGTAGTACGTGGGCGATGCACGTTTCAGCCTCTGAAAAACATTTTTCATCGAGACAGGCACGAGCCTTTTTTAGCCAGTCATCATTTTGCTGAGCCATGGGCATGGAAGGTTCATACTCCACTACCGCTCTCGGCTGCGGAGCGCGTACCGCTACCCTGGGTACCGGTACGATTGTTGGCGGTTCACGATGGTGGCAAAAATAAAAAATGCCCTCTTCCTGCTCTAGCTTCAGAATGTCGAAATTGTTGGCCAACGTTTCCGCGTTGCCAAAAAATAAGGCCCCCTGAGGCTGGAGCATTTTCGACAAATTACCGTGCAGTTCACGACGCGTTGGCGTGTCGAAATAGATAGACACGTTACGCAGCAAAATGATGTCCACTTCCGGCAACAGCTGCTCTTTTATAATGTTGGTGCGGTGAAACGAGACTTTCTCACGGATCGCATCATGCAGTCGGTAGAGGTTTCCTGAGCGGGTAAAATAGCGCTGCTGAATGTCTGGGTCGACGCCGCGAAACGAGTAGCTTGAATAGCTGGCATTTCTGGCTTTTGCCAGGATTACCGGGTCAATATCACAACCGTAAATTTCAATCCGCTGAGCCATTTCGCCCGGATATTTCTCATGCAGTTTAATCGCCAGCGAATAGGCTTCTTCTCCGGAAGAGCATCCGGCGCTGAGAATACGCACCGGGCCGCTGCGCTGTTGCAGCAGACGCGGGACCCACTTATCGCAGATCAAATCCAGCGTCTCGTTTTCGCGGAAAAAATAGGTTTCGTTAATAGTAATTAGCGTAATGACGTTATCGAACTCGTCCTGCGAAATACGCAGTTGCTCATAATATTCATAACAATCAATGATATTCCGTTCAGCCATACGCCGACTCAACGCCGATTTCAGCAACGCTTCCATTGCATTATCAAAATGCAAACCCACCCGGTCTTTGATCAGGCGGGCGTAATCAGGAAGATTGGGGATCATGGCAATTTACTCTCAAAATGCCCGTGAAAGGCCATCGATAGCAGCACCTTCGCGAGACCGTCCAGAGGGATCGTGCGGTGTATCAGTTGCCTGTCGATCGCGTTCTTATTCATACCGAACACCACCGAGCTTTCTTCATCCTGCGCCAGCGTTCTTCCTCCCCGGCGGAAAATAAGCTCAATGCCGCGACAACCATCGCTACCCATACCCGTCATAATCAGCCCGACGGCCTTTTCACGAAACACCTCAGCCACCGACTCCAGCAACAGATTGCAACTGGGATGATAGACATCGCTTTCCTGTCTGGGGATTGCCGCCAGGCGTTGATTGCTTTTGACGATCAGGTGCTGTTCCGGCGGTAAAATATAGACGTACCCTGCTTCGACCCGATCGTCTTCCTGCGCCAGCCGCACCTTCAGTTCGGTCACGCTGTCCAGCCAGTGCACCATATTTTTTGCGAAGCCATCGGCAATATGTTGGGCAATGAGCACCGGGCATGGAAACGTACCGGGGAGATCCTGTAATAGCTTGCTCAGTGCCTGAGGCCCCCCCGTCGAACAGGCAATCGCCAGCACAAAAGGCCAGTCCTGCGGTGTCTTTACTGTGTCCATCGTCGGGCGCGCGGCGGGCATGACCGGTTCGGTTGGGTGGCGTAATCCCTTGATATGACGAATCACTTTCACACCGACCAACAATTCCACTTTGCGATGCAGCGCATCGGTCGAGAGCGGGAAATCGCTGCTATGGTGCAGCACCGCCAGCGCCCCACGGGAAATATAATCATCATCCCATTGTTTCTCTGGGCAAAACCGCATCACAAGGATGGGAATAGCGCTGGTCGCCATGATCGTTTCCACAACCTCGACGTTATCGGGGCTTGAGGTATCCAGCGTCAGAATCAGCAGATCGGGCATCAGCTGTTGTAATAATCTCATCGCTTGTCTGCGATGGGCGGCTTGCCCCACCACTTTAATGTGCGGATGATCTTCCAGTTGCCTGACCAGTTCATTACGCGATGCGCTGTCCAGGTCAAGGATCAGCACCCGTATATTGCCGCTGTTCATGCATCCGTTTCCGTCAAGGTGAATGACGTCGACGCTTCTTTCAGTGCTTTCGACAGTTGCGTCATATCCTGACTGACAACCAAAATGTCTTTGATCGATTGCGAGGTATAGTTACTGGCCACCACGATCTCACGCAGCGCCATGACCACCTGATTGCTCGCCGTTTTCTGCTGCTGGGTCGATAGTGAAATTTGTAGCGCCGCCGTGGAAGTTTGCTCGGCGGTAACGACGATGTCGTTCAGATGTTCAGCGCTGACTTTACAAGCTCTGGCTCCCGCTTTAATGCTCTCGCCACCTTTCTCCGCGTTCAGCACCAGACGATTGATCGCGTTTTGGATCTCGCTGATCTTGTTCTCGATCTCAACCGTCGATTCCGTCACGGAGTCGGCCAGACGACGAATTTCAGCCGCCACCACCGAGAAACGCTTACCGGCTTCTCCTGCGCTGGCGGCCTCCAGCGCGGCGTTAAAGGCGATAAGTTTCGTTTGATCGGCAACGCTATTGATGATCACCATCACGCGACTGATTTCCGTCGACTTATTGCCGAGCATCATAATTTCACGCATGTTTTGCTGATTATCGGTATCAATATCCGTCATCCGCATCAGCAATTGTGACATCGACTCTGAACCTTTATTGCAATCCTCGAGCGTCTGGTTGGCAATATCCACTACCGCCCGCGAGTGCTCAGCAATCTGTGTCGATGAAGCCGATAACTCTTCCATCGTGGAGGTAATCTCGGCCACCGAGGATGACGTTTCCACGCTGGTTGACGCCTGACCATCTACCGCTTCGGTAATATGCAGTGAAGCCTGGTGTACCGAATCCGCGTGAGAAACCATATCGCCGACCAGCGAGTGCAGACGCTGACGCATCATCTCTACCGCGCTCAGCAGTTCACCTATTTCATCGTGATGATCGATCTCAACATCAACCGTTAAATCTCCTTTTGCGATGGTCTGCGCAATCCCGAGTACGCGGTTTAAACGGCGTGAAATCAGAAAACGACTGGCAACGGCAATCAACACTAAAATGACCGGTAACAGAAAAGCCGTGAACAGCAACAGGCCATTGCGTACCAGGTTACTGCTTCTGGATACATCATCAACGTAGCTGGTGGTGGCAATAATCCAGTCGATCCCGTCGATATATTCATAGACGGCAACCTTGGTCCTCGGCGGCGTACCGTAGCGACTTACCCAGTTGTAGTAAGTGATGCCATTTTTATGTTCGAGGATATCGGCAAACAGCTTATAGCCATTGGCATCGGTGATATTGATCGCCTGTTGATTGCTCAACGATGGATGGACCAACATACGACCCGGTTCGAATCCGGCATCCAGCACGTAGGCGTAACCCTCTTTACCAATATGCACATTCAACAAACGCTGAATGATCGGTTGCAGACTTTGTTTAACATCGAATCCCACCGCAACCGCGCCAACGACCTGACCATATTTATCGGCTATCGGCTCATAGTGGCTAATAAACTGCTTTCCAAACAGCGTGACCACACCCGAAAATGGTTTGTTTTTCAGCAGTAGCTGCAATGCTGGGTTATCGTGCCCCAATGCCGTTGCGGTAGCCGTATTGCCAGAGCTTGCCAATAACGTGCTGCTAACGCGCACAAACTGCTCGCCTTGCAGAATAAATGTGCTGGCAAATACGCTGGTTAATTCGGTGAAATGCGCGTTCGTATTAGGATTGCTCAATACCGCTTTTAATTCAGTTGCATCCATATAACGCAGCGGCTTATCGGCAACGTTTTGGTAATTATTAATATAAACGTTGCTGTAATGCTCCGCATCGCGGGTGACGCGCTGGAATTCATTAGAAATACTATTGTGGAAAATACGTGTGTTGGTTTTAATCATCTCCAGGGCATTAGCCTGTAATTCCCGGGAAAGGTAAGAAGATAATATAAAAGAGGCACCAATCAGCAGCGTTGCAATACAAAAAACTAGAATCATTCCGAGCTTCATGGCCACACCGGGATGGATATTGTGCAGCCATGAGAGCAGTCGGGCGCGCGGTCCCATACCGGCAGCGCCCGCCGTTCGATTCTTCACTTTACTAATGTCACTCATGATTTTTATTCTCTACCTGAGAAGAAATTACTTTTTTTGGCCATAAGGCGTTAGCGCCCTGCTATTCCAACGTGAGCAATGGTGTAGGTTTGCCAATGTGATATCCCTGTAACCACCCAACATTCATTTTTTCCAGACATGCCTGAATATTGGCGTTTTCGACAAATTCAGCGACCACCTGCATATTTTTCATTTCAGCGACACGGCAGAATGACTCGACGATGTAGTAGCTGATCTCGCTTTCGGTGATCCGGCGAATAAAAGATCCATCTATTTTCAGGATGTCTGCTTCGATATTCATCAAGCGCGCATGACTGGCAAATCCGGTACCAAAATCATCAATCGCCACGCGGCATCCCAGCTGACGTATTAAGCTCAGGGTTTCCACGGTTTGTTCTTTATCTGATAACGTATCCGCTTCGGTTATCTCAAAAATAATCCGCTGCGGCTCCACAGCGTAATCGTGCAGAAGCTGAGTAATTCTGGTGACAATATTTGAACGACACACCGTTACTGGTGCCAGGTTAATGGCAAAACAGCGCTGCGGATGGGTGCGCATGAACTTTAGGGTGTTTTCGATAACCCACAGATCGATATCCGGCGCCAGCCCCGCATCATGGGCAACCGGCAGAAAGCTGTTTGGTGGAATAAATTCCCCCCGTTCGTTGAGCATACGGATCAATATTTCATGATATGGCGCTTCGCCACGGGTACTGACTATCGGCTGGGCCATCAGAACGAAGGCATTATTATCCAGCGCATTTTGCAATGCGGTGCGGATTTCTGTTTTATCAACGATGTGGTTGCCAAGGACCCGACTATGCTGCGCTTCGAGATTTTCCGGCCTGCCGTTGGTCAGAGATAAACCAGCTACCATGCCGAGCTTACCCACCAGCTGGTAGATGTCATCGCTATGCTCGTTAATCAGGCAATAGCCCAAACCACTGCGAAAACCCAGCCGGCGGTTGTTGTAGAAGAGGCGAAAACTATTAGCTGCCTGGTACAGGTCGCATAACCGCTCCCAGGACCCATTCTCCAGGCGGATAAGCAGATCATAACCCGCGTGATAATAGACCTTCTCGCTTTTGATCAGATGACTTCTGAGATGCTCAGCAAGGATCTTTTGGTAGCGGGCGCGAAAATGAAAACCATAGCGGCGCGAAAAGAGCTCCAGCTCGGGGATCTGTATCAGGCATACCGTCGCCCCCTCAGTGGTAAACAACTCCGTCTTCAGAGCACGCAGGTTCGCCATACCCGTCATCGGGTCAGTCAGACCCAACAGCAGGACCTGGTTAAACCGCTGGCGGGTAAATTTTGCCAGCGCTCCCATGATCACAATGGTGAGTGAAAAGACAAAAATAAGGGTGGAAACCAGCGCCTGATGCAGCATGAAATTGATGTCGCTGGCGATATAGCTGTCGTTATGTTTGCCTAAAATAATCAGTACGACTGTCCACACCAGCATGGTGAACGAGTGACCAATCTTAATCGCCCCCCACAGCATCAATGGAAATAACAGGATCAGGCTATAGAAAGAAAAAAAGATGTTCGGACTGTGTGGTGACGTCAAACAGAACATCAGTGAAATCAGCAAAATACACCAGATACTGACGCCAAAGGCGGTGATATTCCCTTTACACTGAAAGACAATTGCTCTGATAAAGGTCAACAGGTAAGACGGTCGACGAATGATGCGATAAATTTTGTAGAAAAAGGGGATGCCCGTCAGGCAACCGTTGATGATCCCCTGAATACGTACCAGCATCTCCAGGCTCATAACTGGGATATTGTCCACATCCGGGCGATGGCCATGGGTGACGAACACGGCAAAAATCCTGCTGAATAACAGATAGAGCAGGATGTTGAAGCCGCATAGCCAAATCAGGCGGCTCAGGCTGATTTTTATACGGCCAAAACTGGCGCAGCTGCGTGTGCCCGTAACGTTGCGATAAGCGGCATAGCTAAAGGTTGAGGCCATAACCAGGCACAGCGCATCCACCCGCTCGCTTTGTGGCCCCACTACGAACATCAACGCGAGAAACAGAATAAATCCCGGCAATACCCGAAAACCAAACAGAACCAATGCGGCGGAAAATACGGCGAGTTTGAGATCGTAAACTGTTAAAATATTATTATTGAGAAGACAATAACCGTTAAGATATTGTGCCAGTGGATATAACAGGCCAGGCAAAGCAAGTGGCAGGCACCATTTTTGAATGCTTTTTGCTGTGTTAGTATTTATTATCGCGTCCAAATCAATTTATCCGCTATGCACTATACCAATAGGACTTTAATCCAGACTCGAATGTCACAAACAAATCCTTTTGGGTCAGTCGCTGAACCATAGCAAAATTGTCAACATTGACCGCGCACTGAGAAAATAAAGTTAGGCTCTATATTGAAGCGAGCATCTTATTCATATCAGATCAGGAAATAAATACTCATTAATAGACAAAAATGGACATCCCGGCGGGATGAAACTACAGTACACACACTTAATAGCACAGCTAATTCATTGATGCTAAATATAAAAACCACACCTTACTGATGACTTCACCACACCTCCAACCAGTTCAAACAAAAAACACTCCTTGTCGTTTTAATGTCAACATTAATATCCTGGAAGAGGCATAATGAAAAATGTATTTTTATGAACATTTTTACCTGTTGACGAAAAGCACAGCGTTATCTATATTCGCATACCGTTATTGTTGCCATTACTCACGCTGGTTCAATGTTAGTTATTTGTTACGTCATTGCGTTTCACATCATTCATCTACTTATTTGCAACAATAACATTCCATTAAGAAATAGCAGAAATAAATTTAGCATCGCCTAATCAATTCAGGAATTAACATAATCCGTGGCAAAGTCTCTGTTTTCCCTTAAAGCAATAAAAGGGTGGCAACATTCCATCACTGGCAAAATAACGCAATTTTTGCTGGTGGGTATCGTTATTGCTTTTAGCGCAGGCGCCTTTACCAACTGGAGCCTGATAGACAACTTTTCTTATCAGCAGTGGGTGCAGCGCGCTGAGGCGAATGCACAGATTATGACCTATATCATTCGCAGCGTGTACACTACCGTTTCGGTTGAAACCAGCGATGCCGGGCAGATCTCCCGCATCGTCTCCGACAGACAACTTGGCGACACCGACTCCATTCTGCAAACCGGTTATAACCCGGTAGACGTCCTGGCGTTGGCATCCGTGCAGACGCACAGCCCCACCTGGCTGTTTCTCTATACGCCGGAAAAAGGGTATGTTGGGATTAACAACAAGTCTGAAAATGGCGAAGGAATTATTTCCTTCTCTGGTCGTCTGCCGCGCGATGTGCTGGTCAATTACTATGTTGGTTTCGCCCAGATTAATGGCGAAGAGTGTTTTATCAGCGCCGTGCCAATTTTGACGCCTTCCGGTGAGATCCTCGGGAGCCTGATAAGTAGCATCGGTAAAAAAAGCGATTTATACGCCACCTACGATGCAATGCTGAAAAAGAGCTGCATCATTTTCATCCTGATTATGCTGGTGACGTTGGCATTAGTTACGATGTTTATGCGTCGTTTATTCCGTCCGGTTCCACTGCTGATCAACTCCCTCACCCGCATTGCCCATGAGGAGACCGACTGCATTACCCCCTATCTTGATCAGGACGATGAGATTGGGCATCTTGCAGGAGCGATTGAAAAATTGCGCGTCGCGATGAAAGAGCGCGGTTATCTACAACGCATGCATGAAATGTCGCAAAAGATGGAGCATATGGCCCATCATGATTCGCTGACCGGCCTACCCAACCGCGTTTCATTTGGTCAGGCGTTAGATAAGCGCGTCAATGAAATTCATCTGGATGAAAAACCGTTCAACCTGCTGTTGATTGACCTCGATAATTTCAAGCCAGTCAACGATACCTTCGGCCATAAAGCCGGAGATGAGTTGTTAATCAGCGTTGCCCAGCGTCTGCAGTTATTGCTGGGACCCAACGACATCGCGGCACGTCTGGGCGGTGATGAGTTCGCCATCCTGCAACATGTCAGCGACAATGCCATCAGAGAGGCGAATCGTCTGGCAAAACGCATTATTCGTGCGCTGAGTACCCCATTCACCTGGAGCACGCATACTTTTTCCATCAGCTGTAGCATCGGTATCACCACCGCGCCATATCAGGGCAACAATACCTCGACGCTGATGATCAATGCCGATCTTGCTATGTATGCCTCTAAGCATCATGGCCGCGGCTGCTTCCATTTCTTTGAAGACGGCATGGTGATGAAGCAGACCCACAGCCTGTTTATTAATCAGGAAATCATTGATGGTATTGATAACAAGGAGTTCGAACTTCACTACCAGCCAATCATAAACCTGGCAGATGAAAGCGTGTATGGCTATGAATCGCTGATCCGCTGGAATCACCCCACCAAGGGACTGATTTATCCAGATTATTTTATCAACATAGCCGAAAGTTCCGGCCTGATTGTGCGTTTAGGTGAATGGATTATTCGTCAGTCCTGTGAAGCGGCGGCTAAATGGCCGGAGCGCACCAGAATTGCCATCAATATATCGGCCTACCAGTTGCACAGTCCGGGGCTGGTTGATGTGATCAAAGACGCCTTACGCATCAGCCAACTCGCGGCAGAACGCCTTGAAATAGAAATTACCGAATCCGAGAAACTGGATAGATCAATCGCCTTACCTGTACTGCAAGAGATCCGCGCTATGGGTATCGAAATTGCCATGGACGATCTGGGTACTGGGTATGCGGCGCTGGATTATCTGCTGATCTACCCTTTCACCCGCATCAAGATCGCCCGCACGTTGGTCGATAAACTGCAGCAGGATAATGCCAGCCAGTATTTGATTGTGATGCTGATTCAGTTTGCCCATAAGTACAATATGTCGGTCACCGCGGAAGGGGTAGAGACCGCGCAACAGCGCGACATCCTGCGCGACATAGAGTGTCAGAATGTTCAGGGCTATTTCTTTAGCTACCCGCTTCGCGAACGTGAGGTGCTTTCCGCGTTTGCCGAAGAGGCTATTGAAGAAGGTCTGAGCAATGCCTGACATCTTTCGCCTGACAAAACGCCTGCTCATGATGGTTGTACTGCTGGCAGTGGCCACGCCATGCATGGCAGATAAGCAACTGCATACGCTTGAACAAATCGCCAGCAAGAAAACCATTACCCTTGGCTATCAGGATGATGCGTTTCCCTTCTCCTGGCAAAATGGAAATACCCCTGCGGGCTACTCCATTGATATCTGCAACAGTATCGTCAGCGCGCTCAAGACAAAGCTTCAGCTAAAAAACCTAAAAATAGAGTGGGTAAAAGCCAATTCAGCATCGCAGTTTGTGCTGATTAAAAACCACATGGCAGACATCATGTGTATACCTGCCTTTTATTCACAAAGCCGGCACAGCATGAGCGAGTTCTCCCTGCCGTTTTACTTTTCGAGCACCCGCTTTGTGATGCGAAAAACCGAAAGCAACGATAACCTGGCTGAACTTTCCGGACATAGCGTACTGGTAAAAAGCGGTACGATTTACGTTGAGCAACTGCAAAAAGTGAATGCCGCGAATGATCTGGATATTAATATTCAACTCGACACCAATAATATTACGGCCTTCAACGAACTGAAGAACGGTGAGTATTCAGCGCTGATCTCCAGCACGGTATTACTTAAAGGGATGATTGCACAAACGCCAAACCCTGAAGATTATGCGCTTTCCGATATCGCGCTCAGCGCCCCCCTTCCGGCAGGACTGTTGCTCCCGTTACATGATAAAGAATTTAAAGAGTTTGTTGATGATGCACTCTCCTCTCTGATGACCAGCAACGAATTTACTGCGCTGTACAATAAATGGTTTCAGTCACCGATTCCGCCAAAAGCCATTAATTTAAACATTCCCATGTCAGATAACCTGAAAGCACTAACAGCTGCTAAAAAGAAGATCAGTTTTGATTATGAAAAATATAATTAATCGTGAGATGGCAAGGGTGAAACGTAAGGTGCAATGGCTGCTCCTACTGGCAGGTATCGTCATCTCTCCTGCGCTGATGGCGCAGCAAAACGCCGCGACGCTCGACCATATTCAAAACAGCAGCGTGCTAAACGTGGGCTATCGCCAGTTGCCGCCGTTTTCATTTACCGACCACAATGGCAAGGTCACGGGTTATACCATTGCGGTATGTAACATAATTGCCGATAAGTTGCGCCAGTATCTTAAGCTCAACAGCTTAACTATTCATTATATTCCCGTGAGCTTTGGGGAACGCTTTACCGCATTAAACACGCGCAAAATTGATATGGACTGTAGCGTAAATACCAATGCGCCGGAGCGGATGTCCAGCGTCTCATTTTCTCTCAACTATTACATCGCAAAAATGCGCATCATTGCGTTACGTAAAAATAATATCCACTCGATTGACGACCTTAAAGGCCGCACGGTAAGCCTGCCAGGAAGCTCAAAAGATTTGCTGGAGTTTAATAAAACCAACAGAGAGCAGCATCTTAATATTTCGACAATTACTACCACCACGATAAACGGTGCGTTTGACAAGATGGCGCATAATGAAGCCGCCGCCTTATTCCTTGATGATGTGCTGGCCTGGCCGTTAATTAAGGATAGCGAGCAACCGGAACTGTTCAGCGTGTCGGCACAGAGCATCGGCAATGATATGCACTATGCCATTATGATGAGGAAAAACGATCCGCAGTTCGTGACGTTTGTAAACAGCACGCTGAAAGATTTCTTCGCCTCACCGATCAACGCGCAGTTACGCAAAAAGTGGCTGTCTCCCTGGGCCTGCGAAAAGATGAAAATCCTGTCGCCAGCCAGCTGTCAGCATAATAATTGAACACTATCAGCCGCTCGTTACACCACCGCTTGCTGCGCCTGTGGAAAATCCCTGGGGTGCTGCTGTTACTATTGACGGTCCATTCGCTGCGCGCCGCCTGGGATTTTGCCAGCATCCAGCAGAAATCCGACGCGCTTTACGGTCCCGCGAGTCCGCAAGCGCAACGGCGGATCAACGCCTGGCAGCAGGTGTTGCTCCAGTTGCGTAATGCAGACGAACAAACACAATTACACGCCGTAAACCAATTTTTTAACGATAAGCTCCGTTATACCGAAGATATTGACGCCTGGCATGACGTGGATTACTGGGCAACCCCCATTGAATCACTGCGCAAAGGCGAAGCGGATTGCGAAGACTACGCGATCGCTAAATATTTCACTCTCCGCCAGTTGGGCATCTCCGAAGACAAACTACGCATCACTTATGTTAAGGCCCTGCGTTATAACCGGGCGCATATGGTACTGGCCTGGTACCTCACGCCTGAAGCAATTCCTCTGATACTCGACAGCCTGACCAATACCATTTCACCAGCTACGCAGCGTATGGATTTATTACCCGTGTACTCCTTTAACAACACTGGCCTTTGGCTTCCGGGCAATCAGAACAATAAGCGCGTTGGGGACAGCAAGAGACTTTCTCGCTGGCAGCAAGTTTTCATCAAAATGCGGGAAGAGGGCTTCCCGATGGATAAATAGGAATCACCTGTGTCTCTTTTTAAACAGTTACTCCTGACAATCTCTCTCTTTATGATGGTTGTGTTTAGCGGCAATTTTATCGTGACGTTAGAAAGCTCTCGCGATCAGTCCAATAACCAACTCCTTTCACATGCCCAGGATGCAGCAACTGCGCTGGGCGTTTCGCTGACGCCCAACGTCAACGATCCGGCGATGATCGAGCTAATGGTTAGCTCCATTTTCGACAGCGGTTACTACAAAAAAATCCGTATTGTCGATCTGCAAAACGGTAAAACGATGCTTGAGCGCCGCGCGGCGGCGTCAATTCCCGATGTTCCCGGCTGGTTTGTTAATCTGGTGGATGTGACTCCGCAAACCGGCGAGGCAACAATTATGCGCGGCTGGCAGCAGGCCGCTCGCGTAGAAGTGACCAGCGATCCGATCTTTGCCGTACAGCGTCTGTGGGACAATACCTTAGGCAATCTGTTGTGGATGCTGTCCTGTAGTCTCGCCTGTTTAATCGCTGGCATTCTGCTGCTGCGCAAACTGCTGCGCCCGCTCAATTATCTGGCAAAACAATCAGAAGCCATTGCCCGCCGCGAGTTTCTGACGCTACAGGAACTGCCAAAAACGCCGGAATTACGCCGTGTCGTTAACGCCATGAATTTGATGGCAGCAAAGCTCAAGTCGTTATTTGAAGAGCAAGCTGTCTATAGCGAACGTCTGCACAATGAAGCTTATCTCGACAGCCAGACCGGAATTGCTAACCGCCGCGCGTTCGATATGCAGTTTCAGGCGCGGCTAAGTGATGCCGATACGGCGCCAGGGTATCTGATGCTGGTTCGCGTTCAGGATTTAGGCGGTCTGAATCAGCGTTTTGGCGGACCGCATACCGATAAGCTGTTGCTCAACATCGCTAACCTGCTGGACGCGCATAAAGAAAAATATGCCTCTCTCGACAGCACCCTCGCCCGCATTCGCGGCGGCGAGTTCGCCCTGCTATGTCCGGGGGTTACGCACGGTGAAATGCTGGACATGGGCAATTCGCTGTGTCAGAAACTGACGGCCTTTTATGCCACCGGTATGTCAGACCAACAGCCGGTCGCCTATACCAGCATGGTGCCATTCAGCGCCGGAGATAACGCGCAGTCATTGCTGATCCAGGCCGATCGCCTGCTGGTGGAAGCAGAAACACATACCGATCATCAGGTGGTACCCACCACCGAGGTGCCAGCGGCTACCGAAGATCAGCATTTGTGGTTTGTTCGCCTCGAGCATGCGCTGGAAAATCAGCAATTCCAGTTGGTTTATCAACCCGTTGTGGATTGCCGCTCGCCCGACAAAATCCTGCATTACAAAGTGCTGTCGCGCATTATTGACGAACAGGGCAATACCATTACCGCCGGTCGTTTCCTGCCGTGGATCCACCGCTTTGGCTGGAGCCATCGCCTCGATAAAGTGATGCTGAAACTGACGCTGAACCAACTAAAAACTGCGCCGGGGAAATTAGCGCTGAGTATTTCAGGCAGTTCTGTCGCCAGCGCAAACGCCATTGCTGACCTGCTCAATCCGCTGCGCTATGCACCGCGTATAGCCACCCAGCTGATTCTGGAATTGGATGAAAATCAGCTTCCTGGGCCACATCAGATGGCAGCATTTGTCAAAGCTGTAAGCCAGCATCGCTGCGCGCTCGGTCTGCAACACTTCGGCAGTCGCTTCAACATGATCGGTCATCTGTCGCAGTGGGGGCTTGCTTATCTGAAAATCGACAGCAGCTATATCCGTAATATTGATGAAGAAAACGACAAACGTTTGTTTATTGAAGTGTTGTGCAGCGCCACGCGCAGTATTGATTTGCCACTCATCGCCGAACGTGTTGAAACACAAGGCGAGCTTAAGGTACTGCAGGAGTTAGGGATTGATGGCGCAATGGGTCAATTATTAGGTGAACCCGCACCGTTGTGATAACAGCAGGCAGCCTGTATATCGCCGGATGGCGCTTCGCTTATCCGGCCTACAAGCCGGCTGCCTGCATCAGCTAAAAAATGCGGTCATCACTACCAAGCAGTTGTTCCAGTCCACCGAGTTCCTGACGCGCGTTCGCGCGATTCATTAATTTAACCTGCGCCATCGGCGGAAGATCGGTAATGGCAATCACGCCTTTACGAATCAGCAGGTAAATCAGATCGTCGAGCACGCGGACCATCTCCAGGTCGCTTTTTTGCAGCATCTCTAACGTCTGTTGGGTGTCATTTTCAGCATTTTTACCAGCGCCTGCTGCCTGCGCGTGTGGTCCAGAATTCATATCAGTGTCTTTCATTTCGTATACCCTGATGCCGCTGCCCTGTTCGCACAGGGCAGCAAGCAACGATTAGTGAGTCGGGTTGTGATCGGGTTTGGCTATCAGGTGATCCAACGAGTAGGTCGCAGAATGCAGATCGCCGCTTGCATGAGTAGACAGCGCAGTATCAATGCCATGCGCGACCTTCGCCGGACTGGCGATCTGATGATGATCGCCGCCGCTTTGAATGTACTTCGCAATATCCACGCCTTCGTGCAGTTCACGCGCCAGATCGCTGAGATCGACTTTATCGAGCACGGCCTTCGCCTTATCGTCAGCGCTCAACACGGCAGTTGCCTGCCCGTGTCCGGTCGCGGCTGGCGCATAAGACAGAGATAATGCGTTGTCGTCGAACAGGTTGTGCAGCGCATGCTGAATCACGGCATGATTTCCTTTATCCGCCGTATGCCCTTTGTGTGGTGCCGGATCGTCCATCGTCACATTCAGCGTTTGCGTATACGGCGTAATATTGCCGTGGTCATCATGCGCCTCAACCAATACGCTTACGCGGTTATGGCCTGCCCGGAACGCTGAAGTCTCGGCCTCAATGTCATAGGTCAGCCCATTAGTGCCCTGATGAAGAATCGCATCGTACTGATGCCCATTTACCAGGGCTTTAATATGCTCCCCATCATGCACATCACCGCTCACGCTGCCGGTGATATGGGTGATAGCCCCCTGTGCTTCCGCACGTGAGATGTGGTTATCACCGGTGAGTTTATCCACGATAAGCGTGGCGTCTGCCTGTTGATCCACAGCATAGGTGTGGGACGTTGTCTTTGAGTACGGGTTACCTGGCGCATCATGACCGTTGACCTCAACCGAGAACGCGGTGTTCGCTTTCATCACATCGCTGTCTACATCGACATGATAAACCCGCTCACCATTCCCCAACGTATCTACCGAACCTGTATATTCATGACCACCAATCTTTAATTTGATCGAATCCCATACATCCACATCGCCGCCAAGATGCCCGGTTACTCTCACCATCGTTCCCTGGAGTTCCTGATGATTCAGGACGTTATCCTGGGTGACGCTATCAATATCCATCGTTCCTGCAGCGGTCCTGTCGATAGTGATGGTCTTATCGGTCTGGATCTCATCACGGTTACCTGCATCATCATGGGCGGTGACGTGAGCGGTTATCTTTTGATCGTGAATCAGGTCAACCGTACTGGCATCTACGCTAAATACCTTCTGTCCGCCGCTGTTTTTCACATCAGCCACCAGATCTTTACCGTTAACCGTGATGGTCACCCGATCGCCAACATCCACATCCCCGGTCACATAACCGCTGATGGTGGTTTTCGCATGCTGAGTTTCCTCGTTATTCAGCACATCATCGACTGACACCTTATCCAGCACGATGCTGGCATCAACCTGCGTATCGATAGTGACCGTTTTGTCGTTTACGGCATGCATTGGGTTCAACGCCGAATCCTGCCCTTCTACGCTGACGTGAATATTCGGGTCATTTTGCAGCCCGACCGTACTCACCATCGCTTTATAGCCCAGTTGCCCGTTCATATGCGGCAGCTCAATGACACGCGTATGTACTGTGACGCCATCGACGAGAATGGCGACTTTATCACCGAGATGCACGTCGCCATCCACCGTACCACTCACCTCTACGCTTCCGGCTTTCACTTCATCAGCATTGATAATATCGTCGCCGCCGACGGTGTTGATGGTCACGCTGCCGCTTGCCGACTTATCAATCGCATAGCCCTGCGTGAAGCTGGCAGGCTGCACGTTGCCGTGATCGTCATATCCTGAGACTGTCGCGACAATCGTGCGATCGGCCAGCAGGTCTTTGGTGTAAATATCGACGCAGTAGTGATGGTTATTATCGACAGTCGCCGCATAAGGGTTTCCGTTAACCGTCAGCGTCACCTTATCGCCGGGATGCACATCTCCGGATACCGACCCCGTTACTGTCATCTTAGGTTGCAGCGATTCCCGCGCGTTCAGCACATTGTCACCGGCAATGTTATCTATCGTCACGCCAGCATCAGCGCTCAGATCGACCACGACATGGCTGCTGGCAGAGGCGCTCCCCTGATTGCCATTATCATCCGTCGCCATGACCGTCGCGATAATATCCGGGTTATTGTGCAGATCGTTGATACTGACCTTCGTCGACCAGACCAGGTGACCATGTTTATCATCATGCACGACCGCAGTTAGCGTATTGCCATTGACCTGCAGACTCACCACGCTGCCATCGTGGATCCCTTCGCCGCTGACCGTGCCGCTGATGGTGGTTTTACCGCTTTGCGCTTCCGCCGCATTGATAACATCATCACCGGCGATCTTATCCATCGTTATCTGCAGCAGGTTATCCGTATCGACGGTGATGGTTTTCTGCATCGTATCTGTCGCTGCCCCAGCCGTGATAGAGACATCAAACATCGGGTGCGCCTGCAGTTCATTCGTTGGCACATCCACTTCGTATGCCAGCTGTCCCGGCATCGTCGGAATGCTCATAACATGCCCGGTGTACTGCACATGATTGATGGTGACAATCACTTCGTCCCCGGCCTGAACGTCGCCGCTGACCAGGCCACGGATTGCCGTCGTCGCCTTTTGCGCTTCATCGTGGTTGAGAACGTCATCGCCCGCCACCTTATCAACGGTAAGATGCACGGTCGGTTGGTGAGGTTGCGTGGTTCCCGTCCCCGTTGCCGTCGGGGTGTGCATACTAAAAGGCGTATTGGCAGGCGTATAAGTCTGGGTTACCCAAGGGAGATCAATAAATTTATGCTCTACCGCTGTCGCCGTGTTGCCGTGATCGTCATGGGTGGTGATGGACACGGTGATATTGCCGTTGTTATTCCAATCCTGAGAAAGAATATCCAGCGTGTAACCCAATTGCCCATCATGGAGGGTAATAACATGCGTTTCCAGATGCGTGTTGTTGCCCACATCAACGGTAACCAAATCATTAAGCTTCGCGTCCGGGGTAACATGCCCGGTTACCGTGACAAATTCCGGGCGGTTTCCTGCGGGTAGCGCCCAGCCTCGCCAGCTCAACGCGGAGTCAATCGTGATCCCGGCATCGGCAACGGTATCAACCAGCACCGGCATGTCATCGTGCCCGTGTGCAATATTGCCGGCGTCATCTTTGGCCGTCACTTCGGCATGAATATGCGGATCCATTAGTAGATCCAGAGTCGACACCTTCGTGCTGAAAGCCCGCTGGCCGCCGTGATCTTCCACCTGCGCATAGTAGATCTGATGGTTGATGGTGAGTTCAACCGTATCACCGATTTTGACATCGCCTCCCACCGTACCCGTAACCGTCGTTTGCGGCTTCAGGGCTTCGTCGTGGTTAATCACCGCATCACCGCTGCCAGTGAAGATCGGATCAATATGCACTATCGCGTCAATCTGGTCGTCGATAATCACGGTGCTGTGCGCATCTGCCGTGGCGTTATTTCCTGCCGCATCAGTGGTGGTGATGGTTGCGGTGATATGCGGATCGTTTTGTAGCCATTGCGTATCCACGCCAATGGAATACCCCAAGGTTCCCAGATTTGGCAGGTTCGTCACCGTCGCATCAACCATATGGCCGCCGATATTCAGGTGCACCACATCATTAACCCTGGCATCACCGCCCACCGTACCGCTGACGATCGTCGTGGTTTGCCCCAATTCGATCTTATTCAATACATCGTCGCCCGTTACCGGATCGATGGTGATTGAGGCCAGCGCTTGCGCGTCCAGCGTAACCGTATGATGCGCTGTAATTTGCGCATGGTTCAGAGCATCGTCCGTGATATCCATGGTGACGCTGATATGCGGATCGGCAACCAGATCGGCCGTCGCAACGGGAACGTGGAATCCCATTTGTTGATTACCGCGATCCTCTACCACACCGGAATAGGTATGGCCGTTGATGGTCATGGAGAACGGATCGCCGGGGTGAACTTCCCCGCTCATCGTCCCGCTCACCATCGTATAGCCATGCATCTGCTCAGCGAGGTTCAGAGTATTATCCGGCGTCACGGCATCAATGGTTATCTGCGCATCGACACAGGTATCGATAATCACTGTGGTTTCTGCATTGGCCGTCGCCGGGTTGCCCGCGCCATCGGTGGTGCTGACCGTCGCGGTCAGATGCGGATCGGAGATCAGATCGGCGGTACTGACTTTAATGCTATAGCCGAGAACGCCGCCTCCGGTATCGCTCACTTTTCCCGTCAGGACGTGGCCATTCACGGTGAGATAAACGACGTCATTTACATGAACATCCCCAGCCACTTTCCCGGTTACATACGTGAATGGTTGTTTTGATTCATCACCATTAATCATATTGTCGCCAGTGACGGGATCAATCGTCAGCATGGCTTTGGCATGTAAATCAACCAGCAGGTCGTGCGTTATCTCCGCTTGCTGGAAATTATGCACATTATCTTCGCCGACTACGCGGGCAACAATATGGGGATCTTTGACCAGATCGCGGCTCAGGACATCAAGTTTATAACCCAACGCACCGTTGTGTTCCGCAAGGTTTTGCGCGGTTGTTTCGTAGGTATGACCGTTGACGATGACCTGAACTTTAGCGCCCGCGTGTACATCGCCGTACACCGTACCCATCACCTCAGTGAGATGTTTTGCTGCTTCTGCGCCGTTGAGCTTGTCATCGCCCGCTATCGTATCAACGGTGATTCCCGCCCCGGCATGGTTATCAATATGCACCACATGGGTTGCGGTGGTTATAACCTCATTTTCCACCGCATCGTGAGAGGTAACCGTGACCTTAACGGACACATTCTTATCCTGTAGCCCCTTATTATCACTGAACGCCGTTGAATCAACGGGGACTTGATAGCCCAGATGTCCGCCGCCAAGGTCGATGACCTTGCCGTTAAACGTCTGGTGATTGATCTCAACGATCACCGCATCGCCAGGTTGCGCGTCTCCTCCCACCTTGCCGCTGATGAGCTGCATCGGCGTATCCAGCTCCTGGTAGTTAAGGTTGTTGTCGTCAGTAACCTTATCAATAGCCACGGTGCTGTGCGCCTGGGTATCCAGCGTGACGGTTCTATGCTCCACCGCAACCGCCTGATTGCCCGCAGCGTCCTGGCTGACCAGCGTGACCATTACGTCGTTGCTGCCTTCCTGCAGCACACCCGTTGGAACAAACACTTCGTAGCGCAGAACGCCGTGATCGTTAACCACCGTGCCGCTAAAGTCCTGATTTTGCCCCTGCACGTGAACAGTCACCGCGTCACCCGCTTTGGCATCCAGACCTTTCGCGATACCGCTAATCAGCGTCGGCATGCGGTTTTCAATGGCGTTTACCACGTCATCGGACGCCACCACTGCGGTCGTCACCACGTTTTTAGCAAAGTTATCGATATGCACTTTATGACTGTCAGTCGCGATGGCAAGGTTACCCGCCGCATCATGCGAGGTAACCGTGACGTGCACATCGACATCCGTCAGCACATGAACGCTGTTGTTTGCAAACGCTGATGAGTCCACATCAATGCGGTAACCCAGCCTCCCCTGACCAAGGTCAATGACCTGACTCTCGTACTGATGACCATTAACCACCAGTTGGATCGGGTCGCCGACCTTCGCATCTTCCCCCTCGACAATACCCGTAATGCGCTGTGTCGCCGCAGACAGTTCCTGGTAATTGATGACACCGTCCGTGGCAATGTTATCCAACGAGATAGCGTTATGCGCATGCGTATCGAGGGTGATAATACGGTGCGATTCACTGGTCACCGCGTTGCCCAGCGCGTCATGACTAACCAGTGTTGCGACCACCGCATTCTTACCTTCATGCAGAGTTCCATGCGGCAAAACCACTGCGTAGCGCAACTGACCATTATCGTTGATCACCTTGCCGCTAAAGTCCTGTCCTCGTACGCTGATGGTCACCGCATCGCCAACTCTGGCATCGCCCCCCGCCACGATACTCACAATGGTGGGCATGCGATTTTCGTTGGCATTCACCACATTGTCCGTCGCTACCGCATCAATTTTGAGCGTGTTTTCCGCATAGTTATCGATATGAACTTTATGCGTATCGGTGGCGATGGCCAGGTTTCCCGCCGCATCATGAGAGGTGACCATCGCGGTAATATTCACATTCGTCAGAACATGGCCGTTGTTATCGGCAAATGCAGAAGAGTCCACATCGATGCGATAACCCAGCTTACCGCGGCCGAAATCAACCACCTTACAGCTGTACTGATGACCATTTATCTCCAGTAAGACCGGATCGTTGACCTTCGCATCCTCACCGCCAACAAAACCGGTAATCGTCTGTTTAGCCGCAAGCAGTTCCTGGTAATTCAGCGCATTGTCTGCAGTGAGGTCATGTATGCGGATAGTATTATGCGCCTGCGTGTCTAACGTGATGGTGCGGTGTGCCAGCGCGGTAACTTCATTTCCCACCGAGTCATGACTGACCAACGTCACCACTACGTCGTTTTTTCCTTCCTGCAAGGCCGTCTTCGGCAACGCGACTTCGTAGCGCAACTGCCCGTTATCATCAACGATTGTTCCGGCATAGTTTTGCCCATGGACGCTGACGGTGACCGCATCGCCCGCTTTAGCATCACCACCGGCTTCCCCGCTAAGTAGCGTTACCATACGGTTTTCAATGGCGTTGACCACATCGTCCGTCGCCACAGCATCGATGCTGACCTGATTGGTGGCAACGTTATCAATGTGCACGCTGTGTGTGTCGGTGGCGATCGCCAGGTTACCCGCCGCATCATGAGAGGTGACCGTGACCTTCACGTCCACGTTACCGTCGACCGGCACGCTGTTGTCAGCAAAGTCTGCGGTGTTTACCGTGATACGGTAGCCCAGCGCATTGTGGCCTAAATCGATAACCTCCCCGCGGTACTGGTGACCGTTGATCTCCAGTTGTACCGGATCGCCAGGTTTAGCATCTTCATTGCTGCCAATGGTGCCGGAGATCACCTGGTTACGTGTGTAAAGCTCGCTACGATTCAGGGTGTTATCACTATCTACATCATTGATTGTCAGCGAGTTGTGCGCCTGAGTGTCGAGCGTGACGGTACGGTGCGCGAACGCGGTGACTTCGTTACCCGCCGCATCGTGGCTGACCAGCGTGACCACCACATCGTTTTTACCTTCCAGCAGCGTTCCTTTCGGTAATGCCACTTCATAGCGCAACTGACCGTTATCATTGACCACCGTTCCGGCATAGTTTTGCCCCTGTACGCTGACGGTGGCCGCATCGCCCGCTTTGGCATCACCGCCTGCCACACCGCTAATCAGCGTAGTCATGCGGTGTTCAATCGCATTCACCACATCATCCGTCGCCACCGCGTCAATGTTGACCTGATTGGTCGCAAGATTATCAATGTGCACGCTGTGGGTATCGGTGGCGATCGCCAGGTTTCCCGCCGCATCGTGAGAGGTAACCGTGACCTTCACTTCCACGTTCCCATCAACCGATGTACTGTTATTGGCAAAGTCGGAAGCGTTAACCGCAATACGGTAGCCCAGCGTATTATTGCCAAGAGCGATCACCTGACCGCTGTACTGGTGACCATTAAGCTCCAGTTGTACCGGGTCACCCGCCTTCGCGTCTTCGCCACTGACGGTTCCGGAGATAAGCTGGTTGCGCGCAAACAGTTCAGCGCGGTTCAGGGTGTTATCGTCGGTGACGTCATCAATCGTCAGGGCGTTGTGCGCCTGGGTGTCCAGTACCACGGTACGGTGCGTCACGGCAATGGCCTCATTGCCTGGTGCGTCGTGGCTGACCAGCGTCACCTGCACCTCATTCGCGCCCTCTTTCAGGGTGGCTGAAGGCACCACGATCTCATAGCGTAGCTGCCCATGGTCGTCGAAAACCGTGCCATGAAATTCTTTGCCCTGAAGGATCAGCGTGACCGGGTCGCCCGCTTGCGCATCGCCGCTGGCGACGCCAGAAATGACGGTCGGCGTACGAAACTCATTGGCATTGACGACATCATCATTCGCCACCACTTCAATAGTCACGGCGTTTTGCGCGGATAAATCGGTATCAACATGATGATCGGTAGAAACCGTCGTGCGATTTCCGGCATCGTCGAAAGAGGTCAGCGTGGCGTGAATATTTGGGTCGTTCAGCAATCCCTGAGTCTGTACCGGAATGGTATAAATCAGTGTTCCATTACCCGGGTCGCTCACAACGCCGGTATATTCTTTACCATCAACCAATAAGGTAACGAGATCGCCAGGTCGGGCATCACCACCAACAGATCCATGGATCATCGTCTGCGGCTGGCGGGACTCGGCGTAGTTAATGAGGTTATCCGGCGTGACGCTTTCAACGCTAATGTTGATGTCTGGTCCGGTAATATCAATCAGCGCATGATCGACACTTTCTGCCGTTCGTCCTGTGACATCGGTCGCTATTGCCACTACGGTTACATTTCCTGGCACTAATCCGCCCAGATCGGTATTAATATTCCAGTGACCGTTATTCACCGGAACCTCAACGGTGAATGTGTTTTTTTGGCTATCTGTGAAGGTAAGCGTGACGTGACTTTGATTACTGGTGCCGCTTAAATGGGTCTGGTGGAATTCACTTTTGTTAATAAAACCGTCATTGCCGGCAAACTCGGTAATTTGTACTTCAGGCGGGAAAACGCTCGCCGAGCCTGCTCCCCCAACTGGCAAGTTGATCTCCCAGTTCGGGCTGCCGAGACCTTTTGTATTAAAACCCGCCGTAGGATCAACCACCTGTCCGGTTAATTCAAGCTGAACCAGGGTGTGACCACCGCCACCGCCCTCAAGCTGTACCGGCGCGTCATTACCCGCCGCGGTGGCTTCCAACACCTGCGTCGGGTCAGCGCCGTCGGCAATGGCTTTTTGTACGGCGGCAATATCCTGGGCATCATGCTCCGGATTATGGTTGACCTGTAGCCCGTGCTCACCCCAATGGCTGTTACGGCCAATATCCAGCGTCTTCCCGTCTGGTAAAGAGAGACTCACCGCGCCGCTGGCGCCGGTCACAATTTCCTCACCGCTATATACCCTGTCGCCTTCATGAACAAGTCGTTGTGTGCCATTAGCATCAATAACGTATACCTGCCCAATGATTGCTTTGATCACACCGAGTAATTTGCTCACCGTAACCTCACTTAATTACCATCATTATTTTTATAAAATCGTTAATATATTAACGAACAAATATCACATTCATTTAATGTAAACATTAATATCTCAATGTGGAAAAAAACACATTTTAAAGAATGCAATTACATGAGACTTGACTGGCAAATGAATATAATAAAAAATAACCAAAAATAAAACACGATGTGACAAAACATGTCTGAGAATAGCTGACCACAAGCTTCAATTAAGACAATTTACCTTTGTTAATTAATATAACGTGTTTGTAAAAATGGATGATAGCGACGACAGCAGGATGTCATAACCGTGTCATATAAGGCATTCATGTCATGAAGAAGTTTTTAGTTTTTCTGCTTTCATGCTTTTCAATATCCTCAGTAAATGCAGAAGACTTACAAAATACCGTTAAAAACGCTTTAGCTAATCATCCTGAAGTTAATGCCGCAATAAATAGCCGTTATTCTTCAGAGCAAGAACTGCGGGCCGCTCAAGGTGGCTATTTACCCTCACTCAATTTAAATGCTGAAGCTGGGCGTAAAAATGTTGATGATGCAACGACTCGCGCGGCAGGACGCAATAACGGTCTGACCCAGTCACCTAACGAAGCGACGCTGAGTCTTGAGCAAAATGTGTTTAATGGCTTTGCCACCTCCAGCGAAGTTGCACGGCAAAAAGCGACCGTTGACTCGCGCGCCTGGAGCGTGATGAACACCAGCGAAAGCACCGCTTATGCGGTCATTCAGGCCTATTTCGACGTGCTACAACGCGAAGAGTTTGTTCGCCTTGCTGAGGACGATCTGGCGAACCACGAACGCATTTACGACCAGATAAAACTGCGTACCGATCAGGGGGTTGGGCGCTCCGGGGACTTTATGCAAGCCGAAGCGCGTCTGGCGCAGGCGCGTAATAACTTGCTGACCGAGCAGACGAATCTTGAAGACGCGAAAACCACCTTTGTCAGCGTGACAGGCATGGATCCGCAAGGTTTAAGCCTGCCCGAGAGTATTGACTCTCAGTTACCCACCTCGCTGGAAGACGCCAAAAGTCGGATGGAAAAAAACAGCCCATTACTGAAATCCGCCAATGCGGATATCGAAGCCGCGCATCAGCAGTATGAGGCTTCGAAATCTACCTTCTATCCGCGCGTGGACGTTGAGCTTTCCCGCGGGATTAGTAATAACACCGACACCACCCGCGCCCATACTGAAGAGTGGGAAGCGATGGTAAAGCTGCATTACAACCTGTACCAGGGCGGCAGCGACAAAGCCAATATGAACTCCCGCGCGTATCTGCATAAACAGGCGCAGGACGTACGCAATAACACGCTACGCCAGCTGAATCAGGAGCTGCGCCTGGCCTGGACGGCGTTACAAAACGCACGCGCTCAGCTTCCTTCAGCGGAAGAATATGCCGACCGTAGCGTCAAAGTGCGCACCGCTTATCAGGATCAATTCAGTCTTGGCGAACGTACGCTGCTGGATTTGCTCGACAGTGAAAATGAAGTTTTTTCTTCTAAACGTCGCCTTGTTGAACTGCGTTATCTGGCGATGACCAGCGGCTACCGTATTAGCGAACGCACGGGTGAATTAATGAATATTCTAAAAATCACACCGCCGCCATCAGGACAACCGGTGGATTCACAAGAAGAAAATAGCTTACCGGATCTGCATTAATAATTATTAATCCAAAATAAATCTCTGACCTGCACGCTGATAATTAGCTTGCTATTATTTCAACGTGCACGGTCAGAAATGGTTGCGAAAATGAGTGCACAAGCTGAATTATTAAATGAAGTATCCGGGAATTATGCCTGCCCTAATTCTCAACATCACGATCCCCGCAGTTATAATGACGATCCGCTATTAGATAGCTTACTCATTCTGTGTGCATTACACGGTAAACCGGCGAGTCGTTCAACATTAAGCAGTGGGTTGCCATTAGAAAACGATCGGCTCACGCTAAATATATTTCCACGCGCGGCGGCAAGGGCCGGTTTAAAGGCGCGGGTTGTCACGCGCGCACTCGATAAAATTCCGGCCATGTCTCTGCCTGCAGTCCTGTTACTGCGTTCTGGCGGAACCGGAGTATTACTGGCATGGAACGACGACGGCAGCGCCCGCTTTATGCCCAGCGAAAGCGAAGGTGGGGAGATTTGCGTCGATGTCGCCACGCTTGAACAAAGCTATGCCGGTAAAGTGATTTTTGCTCATCCGCGCCACGAATTCGATTTGCAGGCGGAAGCTTTTCTGCCACGTACCAAATCCTGGTTTAAAGACACGCTGAAGCTGTCACGTTTCCTGTATATGGATGCGGTGCTGGCTAGCCTGCTGATCAACCTGATTGCGCTCGGCACGCCGCTCTTCACCATGAACGTCTATGACCGGGTTGTGCCTAACCAGGCAACGGTCACGCTGTGGGTGTTGGCAGTCGGTATCTGCCTGGCTTTTGTTTTTGATCTGATATTGAAAATGCTGCGCGGTATCTGCCTTGATATTGCGGGGAAAAAAAGCGATCTCATCATCTCTTCAACGCTGTTTGAGCGCATTATCGGCATGGAGATGAAAGAACGTCCGGCGCGGGTGGGCAGCTTTGCGCAGAATATTCACGAGTTTCAGTCACTGCGCGATTTCCTCTCATCACTTACGCTGACGACGATTATCGATCTGCCCTTCACCCTGCTGCTGCTGATCGTCATCGGGATTATTGGCGGAGCGCTGGCCTGGATCCCGGTCCTGACGCTGCCGATTGCTTTGTTGTGCAGTTGGGCGTTACAAAAACCGGTCAACGCGGCAGTCACTAAAACCATGAGTCTCGCCAGCGAACGCCAGGCATTGCTGATTGAAACCTTGAGCAGTCTGGATGCCATCAAAGTGAATAATGCCCAGAGCGAGCGCCAGTATCAGTGGGAACAAACGCTGGGCAGCCTGAGTCGCCTGGAGCTACGGGTGAAAACGTTGTCCAGCCTGGCGAGCAACCTGACCGGCTGGTTCCAGCAAATCTCCGGGGTGGTGATGATTATCGTCGGGGTGTACATGATTATCGGCGGCAAACTGAGTATGGGGGGACTTATCGCCTGCTACATGCTCAACGGCCGGGCATTAATGCCGCTGGGTCAGTTAACCGGCCTTATCGCCCGCTATCAACAGGCGAAGCTCACCATCAAAAATACCGAGAAAATGATGTCGCTGGCGCAGGAGCGTCGCGCAGATGAAAATCCGCTCAAACGTGAGCAGCTACAGGGCAGCATAGAATTTCGCGATGTCGATTTCAGCTACCCGGAACAACAGAACCTGTCGCTGCAAAAAATTAATCTGACCATTCAGCCCGGGGAACGAATCGGCATCATCGGACGCAGTGGTTCCGGTAAAAGTTCGCTCAGCAAACTGCTGGTCAATCTGTACCAACCCAGCGCCGGTAATATTCTGATCGACGGTATCGATTCTCGTCAGTTGGATGTGAACGATCTGCGCCACAGCATCGGCTACGTGCCGCAGGATATCCAGTTGTTCAATGGCACGCTACGCGACAATTTGTTGTGCGGGGCGCGTTATATCGATGACGAAACCATGCTGCGGGCAGCAGAACTGGCGGGCGTCAACGATTTTGCGCGCTTGCATCCAGACGGCTACAACCTGCAGGTTGGCGAGCGCGGCTCCCGACTTTCCGGCGGGCAGCGGCAGGCGGTGGCGCTTGCACGCGCGCTTTTGCTGGATCCGCCTCTTCTGTTACTGGATGAACCCACCAGCTCGATGGACAACACCAGCGAGGAGAAGATCAAACACGCGCTGCTCCCCTGCATCGCAGGCAAAACGTTATTACTGGTTACGCACCGCGCTTCCATGCTATCGCTGGTTGACCGCCTGATTATTGTCGATAAAGGACGCATCATCGCGGATGGCCCGAAAGCGGTGGTGATGGATGCGTTGAAAAAGGGGCAGATTAATGCATCTCGCTGATTTCCTGGCTCGTGCCAGCCGTGCTATGCAGCACTACTTTCATGGCCGTGATGAAAATCAAACTGACAGTATCAATGAAGTCAGCCAGGCCATTATTGATGACTCCCCGAGAGTGATTCGACTGACGCTGTGGACGATCCTCGCGCTGGTGGTGTTGTCTTTCGTGTGGGCTGGCTTCGCGAAAATCGATGAAGTCACCCGCGGGGAAGGTAAAGCGATCCCTTCATCCAAACTGCAAAAAATCCAGAACCTGGAAGGGGGGATCGTCACCGAGCTGTATGTGCATGAAGGGCAAATCGTTAACGCCGGAACACCGTTACTGCACCTGGATGACACGCGCTTTGCCTCTAACGTCGGCGAAACAGAAGCGGATAAACTCGGCTTGCGTGCAAAGGTTGAACGTCTGACGGCGGAGGTTGAAAACCAGGACTTTGTTATTTCGCCAGAGATTGCCAGCAAAGCGCCGGATGTCGCACGGGGAGAAACCGAACTGTACAACAGCCGCCGGGAGCAGTTTCATAACGAAATATCCGGGCTGGAAGAACAACTGGTGCAGAAAAAACAGGAGCTGCGCGATTTTGAATCTAAGCAAGATCAGTTCAAGCACAGCCTTGGGCTAATACGCCAGGAAATCAAAATGTCCGAGCCGCTGCTCGCCTCGGGCGCCATTTCAAAAGTTGAACTACTGCGTCTGCGTCGTACCGAAGTGGAAACCGCCGGGCAGCTCAATTCTATTAGCCTGTCGCTGCCCAAGGCCGCATCAGAAATTAACGAAATTGAGAATAAAATCGGTGAAAGCCGTGGCCGTTTCCAGAGCGATGCGCTGGCGCAACTCAACGAGGCGCGCACGAACCTGAGCAAGGCACAGGCCAGCGTTAAAGCGCTGGAAGACCGGGTGAACCGGACGATGGTCACCTCACCGGTGAGGGGTATCGTTCAGCAGGTGATGGTGAATACTATCGGCGGCGTCATACAGCCTGGCAGCGATCTGGTAGAAATCGTTCCGCTGGATGACAGGCTGTTAATCGAAGCCAAAATACAGCCGCGCGATATTGCCTTTCTTCATCCGGGCCAGCACGCGATGGTGAAATTTACGGCCTACGATTACACCATCTATGGCGGTCTGCAAGGCGAAGTGGTGCAGATAAGTCCGGACACCGTCACCGATAAACAGGGGCGAAGCTTTTATATTGTTCGCCTGCAAACGGACAAAAACTACCTGGGAACGAAAGAACATCCGATGCTGATAATCCCTGGCATGGTCGCGAGTGTCGATATTCTCACTGGCAAGAAAACGATTCTCAGCTATCTGTTAAAACCGATTATTCGCGCTCGCGCGGAGGCGCTCAGAGAACGTTAAACGCCTGCGCTCCCTTTCATCATGTCAGGGAGCACATAAATTTATAACGGAGTACAGAAGGAAAGTTTTCCCCGGTTTAATGTGATTTTCCCGTCATTAACCAGTTCCTGTAAAACCTTGTGGATGGCGCTGCGGGAGATATGATTACGGGTCAAAATAAAGGTATATACGGACGTTTTCTCACGCACCTCAGGTTCCATCGACCAAATATATTTTACGTGTTCAATAATCTGCTCACGAATGGTGCGATGTGACTGCAACGCTTCACGCTGAAAATAGCGTTGCAGGTGATGCGTTAAGATATCAAACGCCTGCTTCCATAAGTTTTTAGCGGTAAACATATGATCTGCATTTTGCACGCTCATCGCCCACATTTCGCAATCGGTATCGCAACGTAAATAGTGCCCGGCGACTTCAGTACGCATTTGCGGCAAACCGAGTATGGCCGGAGCAGAAATACTCACGGTGACTAAGTCATTTTCCACACGATAAACAGAGACGGTCCCTTTCTCCAGAAACAAGATATTTCCATCAACCTTCAGATCAATACGCTGGCGTTTTTTGCGTAACGACAGCCAGGCATTCTCTGACTTCTTCATTTCATCACCCACAAGTACTACAGCATTTTCAATTTCTTTCTGGAACATGGGACTCTCTACCGCAAATTATGGTTTTATCAAAATTCACTTAGCATCAAAATAAATGTCAGCCTTCAAGCAGGCTGACATTTATCCTTTCTCTACATCTACCACCGGCATTCCCTGGTGCCGTGACGCGTTCAGAGACATGATGTTTTCGCGTGGTGGCGTCAGGCAGTATATTGCGCTGTCCATAAAGAATTAATGGCAATCATCTTTGCGGTCACTCTTTCATCTTTCTCTTCTTTGCAGCATAGCCAAAAAGACACAACCAATTGATTTATATTCACTTTATTTCAATTAAAAAGTTATCATTGTTAGTATATTATGATACTAATTTGAAACACTTCGCGATCTTCGTTGTAGGATCGGGTCCATGCTGGTAGCTATTATGGGCTAAGTGGTATCATGACTTACCAACCGCCTGGCGCACCATTAAGAGTAGAGACACTATGTCTGAGACTGGCAATGTCAGTTATCTGATTGAAAATAGAATCATATTTACGCCAGACACACAATCTCTGGCGCGAGTAGCTCAACCCAATCAGCAGATAAAACTCAAACACTCAGCCTCATTATGTCTTTTATTACTTATTCAGCATCGCGGTCAGGTGGTTTCACAAAATGAACTACTGGAGTTCGGCTGGGGTAAAAATCATCGTCAGGTTAGTTTCAATGCCTTTTATCAAAGCATTCTCTCCCTACGTAAAAGTTTGCAGCAGCTGGATCTGGAACAACCACTGATCACAACAATCCCTCGTAAGGGGCTGATTATTCAGGAGTCGTTTGACATTCAGGCGATTGAGACGCCAGAGAGTATCTCTTCTTCAGGTGAAGAGTCCGTAGCCCCGGATACCGTTACAGAGGAACTGCTGCCTGGGACACCGCGTCAATCTTTGTTCACCACCGCAGAAATAATCATGGCGACGCTGACGCTTATAATTTGCGCGCTGATATTATACCCTTGGCAGGCCAGCGATGATTATTTTTCCGACTATATCAAGGCCAGCAAAACGCCAACTGACTGTCAGTATTATTTTAATAACGATGCCAGTAATTTCTCCCGGCATACGGCGTTTGTCGACAAAAATCCAGGGCTGTGTCAGAGCAATAAATTCATCTATATTACGACCTACCCTGAGTCAAAGAAATTGTCAGTGCTTGTATGTCACTCACCGATGAAAGCCAGGCAAGAAAACGCCTGTCAGTCGGTTTATTACCCCCGGTATGATAGCTAATGAATTTATATCCCCGAACATCCCGCATCCAGACAGGTGTTATCCTGCTGATCTGTTTTGCTGCGCTCATGGTTACTGCCGTCTATCGGTTCAATAAAAACACAGGTGAACTTCATAATCTGACCTGTCGTTCAGCCATCGAAATAGTACGTAATACAAGCTCATTTCGTGGGATTATTGATATTAAAATCGGCGGGAGTAAAGGCATTGTGAATGTTGATGGCATCATCAAAGATGCCAGAAATAATGAGCAAACCGTGCAACGCATGGTCCTGTTTACACAATCCAGCTACGGCTCAAGTCCGGTCTGGATTTCACAGAAAATACAAATATCCAATCGCGAAACGGCCCCCGCCAGCCTTATTCAGGAACTGCTCCCCGACTTTTTCCTGACCAATACCAGCGTATCCAACGTCGATTATTTTGCGCTAAATAGCAAGACGTATCTGATTACCAAAGAAGGGATCCCTTACCTGTACTGCCAGAATTATGCGTTGCCGCAAAATGAATAATAAGTAAGCGTTCTGGCGGCCAAACCTACGGGGGAATGTCCGTGGATGAATTTATCGTTCCCCCCTCCCCAGAATAAATTGTCATCGTCTGATTCGCCCCGGAGCGGAACCTGGATCGAGAAGTCATCCTTCCCCGCTTTCCCTGAAAAGCATATCTCCGTTATCATGTGTCTCTTATGTGATAACAACGAAAACAAGAATATCGCAATCCATTGAAAATCAGGGAACTGGACACAACTCCATGAGTACAATCGATAATCTCGACGCCCACACCCCCATGATGCAGCAGTATCTCAAGCTGAAGGCTCAGCACCCGGAAATACTGCTGTTTTACCGCATGGGCGACTTTTACGAACTGTTTTATGACGATGCGAAACGCGCGTCTCAGCTGCTTGATATCTCCCTGACTAAGCGCGGCGCATCCGCAGGCGAGCCCATCCCAATGGCGGGTATTCCCCACCATGCGGTAGAAAACTACCTCGCCAAGCTGGTCAATCAGGGGGAATCCGTCGCTATTTGCGAACAGATTGGCGATCCAGCCACCAGCAAAGGTCCAGTTGAGCGTAAAGTGGTACGTATTGTCACGCCTGGCACCATCAGTGATGAAGCGCTGTTACAGGAGCGCCAGGACAACCTGCTGGCTGCCGTCTGGCAAGACAGTAAAGGCTACGGTTATGCCACGCTGGACATCAGCTCCGGGCGTTTTCGCGTTAGCGAGCCTGCCGACCGCGAGACCATGGCCGCCGAACTGCAGCGTACTAACCCGGCTGAACTGCTGTATGCCGAAGATTTCGCAGAAACCTCACTGATTGAAGGACGTCGCGGCCTGCGCCGTCGTCCGCTGTGGGAATTTGAAATTGATACCGCCCGTCAGCAATTGAACCTGCAGTTTGGCACACGAGACCTGATTGGCTTTGGTGTTGAGAACGCCCCACGCGGGTTATGCGCTGCCGGCTGTCTGCTGCAATATGTGAAGGATACCCAGCGCACCTCGTTGCCGCATATTCGCTCCATCACTATGGAGCGTCAACAGGACAGCATCATTATGGATGCCGCCACACGCCGCAATCTGGAGATCACCCAGAACCTGGCGGGCGGCGTTGAAAACACATTAGCTTCGGTACTCGACTGCACCGTAACACCTATGGGCAGCCGTATGCTCAAGCGCTGGCTGCATATGCCGGTCCGCGACACCAAAATCCTCACCGAGCGCCAACAGACCATCGGCGCGCTACAGGACACCACCAGCGAATTGCAACCTGTGCTGCGTCAGGTGGGCGATCTGGAACGCATTCTGGCTCGTCTCGCGCTGCGTACCGCGCGCCCGCGCGATCTGGCCCGCATGCGTCACGCTTTCCAGCAACTACCTGAACTACGTGCGCAACTGGAAAACGTAGACAGCGCCCCGGTGCAGATGCTGCGTGAGAAAATGGGTGAATTTGCGGAACTGCGTGAACTGCTGGAACGCGCCGTGGTGGAAGCTCCACCGGTGCTGGTACGCGACGGCGGCGTCATCGCGCCTGGCTATAACGAAGAGCTGGACGAGTGGCGAGCGCTGGCTGATGGCGCAACCGACTACCTCGACAGACTGGAGATCCGCGAGCGCGAACGCACGGGTCTCGATACGCTGAAAGTCGGATTCAACGCCGTTCACGGATACTACATTCAGATCAGTCGTGGACAGAGCCATCTGGCGCCAATTAATTACGTGCGTCGCCAGACGTTGAAAAACGCAGAACGTTACATTATTCCAGAACTGAAAGAGTATGAAGATAAAGTTCTGACTTCCAAAGGTAAGGCGCTGGCACTGGAAAAACAGCTATACGACGAGCTGTTCGATATG
Source organism: Citrobacter sp. wls710 (assembly GCF_005281115.1). NCBI lineage: Bacteria > Pseudomonadati > Pseudomonadota > Gammaproteobacteria > Enterobacterales > Enterobacteriaceae > Citrobacter > Citrobacter sp. wls710. The sequence goes on along the minus strand of NZ_SZXD01000026.1, from coordinate 287,198 downwards.
CTGCTGCCACATCTGGCTGATTTACAACAGAGCGCCAGCGCACTGGCGGAGTTGGACGTCCTGGTCAACCTGGCAGAACGTGCTTATACGTTGAATTACACCTGTCCGACCTTTACCGATAAACCTGGTATTCGTATTACCGAGGGGCGTCATCCGGTGGTGGAGCAGGTACTGACAGAGCCGTTTATCGCCAACCCGCTCAACCTATCCCCACAGCGCCGGATGCTGATCATTACCGGGCCGAACATGGGGGGTAAAAGTACCTATATGCGCCAGACCGCGTTGATTGCGCTACTGGCTTATATCGGCAGCTATGTTCCGGCACAAAAAGTCGAGATAGGGCCTATCGACCGTATCTTTACTCGCGTAGGTGCGGCGGATGATCTGGCATCCGGTCGTTCCACCTTCATGGTTGAGATGACCGAAACCGCCAATATTCTGCATAATGCTACCGAGAACAGCCTGGTGCTGATGGATGAGATTGGACGCGGCACTTCAACCTACGACGGCCTGTCGCTGGCATGGGCGTGTGCAGAAAACCTGGCTAACAAAATCAAAGCATTAACATTGTTCGCGACCCACTACTTCGAACTGACTCAGTTACCGGAGAAGATGGAAGGCGTCGCGAATGTACATCTGGACGCGTTAGAGCATGGCGATACCATCGCCTTTATGCACAGCGTACAGGATGGTGCGGCGAGCAAAAGCTATGGCCTGGCGGTAGCAGCCCTGGCTGGTGTGCCGAAAGAGGTGATCAAACGCGCGCGGCAAAAACTGCGTGAACTTGAAAGCATCGCGCCGAATGTTGCCGCAACCCAGGTCGATGGAACGCAGATGTCGCTGCTGTCGGTTGCGGAAGAAACGTCACCCGCCGTTGAAGCGCTGGAAAACCTCGACCCGGATTCACTCACGCCTCGCCAGGCGCTGGAATGGATCTACCGGTTGAAGAGCCTCGTGTAGTAAAATGTGCCCGGTGATGCTAGCGCTTACCGAGCCTACAGTAACAAGCGAATACTGCGGAAATGGGTGCGAGAGGCCGAAACCAGACCATCAAGACGCGGGGTTTCCCCCGCGTTGTTGCTACTTCTTCGGTTCGTAAGCGAGAACAGCTTTAAACTCCATATTACGCTCTTTGATACTTAACTCGCACAGCGAATCTCGTACCATTAACGTAAATCCCAGCACCGTGAAACACAGTACTACAATTGCCACAAGGGCATATTTTGTCAGCATGTCTTGCCTCCCTGCAAAGAAGAGACTAACATCCAAATGGTCTAGGTTTGTACGCTAGCCTCAGGTTGATAGAACTATCTCCTGGGGCTTTTGTCTTTCCGGGACCTTGCAAATGCTCAAAGCTCAGAAAGCCTCAAGCACCCGCCGCTATTCTATTCCAGGCGTCATCTCTTCGAACAAATTAAGCCATTTGCTACGAGCCTGCTCGCAAAATAACAAGCCCCGGATATGCCGAGGCTTAATATTGGTACGTTGTCGGCCGGGTAACCCGGCTATGTTGATTAACGCTTATCTTCCGCCAATAGCGGCGGAATACTCGGCACCATTGGCGCGTCGTCGATATCTTTCTGCGTCATGCGAAACGCTTGCGGGTAATGCTCGCGGCTGGTACGGCGCAACGGCTCGGTATTGCGCCAGGTGTACAGACAGTGCTGACACTGATATACGGTCCAGACACCTTTGACCGGCGAGTTCGCCATCACTTCAATATGTTCATCGGCACAACGTGGACAAATCATCTGCTACTCCTTATTTACGGTTGGCCAGCATGGCAGTCAGCTTTTCAGCCCAGGCTTTTGTTTCCGGTAAATCGCATACCGGTTGGCTGTAATGACCTCGATTATCCGGTGCAACCGGTGTCGTGGCATCGATGATGAGCTTGTCAGTAATCCCCGCCGGACTGGAACCCGGATCAAGTTCCAGCACCGACATATTCGGCAGTTGCACCAGATCGCCCGCCGGATTGACCTTCGAAGAGAGCGCCCACATCACCTGCGGCAGGTTGAACGGGTCAACGTCTTCATCAACCATAATCACCATCTTCACGTAACCCAGGCCGTGCGGCGTGGTCATAGCACGCAGCCCCACCGCGCGGGCAAAGCCGCCGTAGCGTTTTTTGGTGGAAATAATCGCCAGCAGTCCGTGGGTGTACATGGCGTTCACCGCCTGCACTTCCGGGAATTCGGCTTTCAATTGTTGATAAAGCGGTACGCAGGTCGCCGGGCCCATCAGGTAGTCGATTTCGGTCCACGGCATACCGAGATAGAGTGATTCAAAAATCGGTTTGCTGCGATAAGAAACTTTATCGATACGCACCACGGTCATATTGCGTCCACCTGAATAGTGGCCGGTGAACTCGCCGAACGGACCTTCGATTTCGCGTTTACGGCTTTCAATGACCCCTTCGAGGATCACTTCAGAGCCCCACGGCACGTCAAAACCGGTGAGCGGTGCGGTAGCGATCGGGTACGGACTTTCACGCAGCGCCCCCGCCATTTCGTATTCCGACTGATCGTACTTCAGCGGAGTAGCTCCCATCAGGGTGATGATCGGATCGTTACCCAACGTGATGGCAATCGGCAGATCTTCACCGCGCTCTTCCGCTTTATGCAGGTGCAACGCGATATCATGCATCGGCACCGGTTGCAGGCCAAGCTTGCGTTTGCCCTTCACTTCCATACGGTAGATGCCGACGTTCTGCTTGCCGAAGTTGTCCCGATCCAGCGGATCGCGCGACACCACGCAGGCTTTATCAAGATAAAAACCCCCGTCGCCATCGTTGAGGCGAAACAGCGGCAGAATATCAAACAGGTTGATCTCATCACCATCAACACAGTTTTCAGCCCACGCAGGGTTGGCACGGCGTTCCGGGGCAACCGGAAATTTATCCCAGCGACGGATAAACTCATCAATCTGTTTTTTCACCGGGGTATTTGGCGGCAGTCCCAAAGAGATGGCGTGATTCTGCCACGAGCCGATGGTGTTCATCGCCACGCGGGCGTCGGTAAATCCACGAATATTGTCAAACCACAGCGCCGGGGCACCGTCGCCAATACGCCCGGTTGCGTTGGCCGCCGCCGCCAGATCCGGCTCGGCGTTAACTTCCTCACTGATTTTCAGCAATTGTCCCTGGTCGTCCAGCGCCTGCAAAAAGCTGCGCAAATCATCAAATACCATTATTCGTTCTCCTGTGCAAAATTCTGCGCCTGTCGTAATCCCTGCCAGCGACGGGCGTTAGGATGTTCAAGCCCAAACTGGTCGAGCACGCGCGCGACAATGTGCTGCGTGATGTCATCAACGGTTTGCGGATGGTTGTAAAACGCGGGCATTGGCGGGACCATCGTCACGCCCATGCGAGAAAGCGCGAGCATGTTTTCCAGATGAATAGTGCTGAGCGGCATTTCACGCGGAACCAGCACCAGTTTGCGCCCTTCTTTCAGCACTACATCAGCGGCGCGCCCCACCAGCCCTTCCGCGTAACCTGCGCGAATACCGGCCAGCGTTTTCATGCTGCAGGGGATAATGATCATGCCGTCAGTACGAAACGATCCGGAGGAGATGGTCGCGGCCTGGTCCGCGGGGTTGTGGCAATAGTCTGCCAGTGCGGATACATCGCGGACGCTGTACGGCGTTTCCAGCTCAATGGTCGTTTTGGCCCATTTCGACAACACCAGATGGGTTTCCACTTCCGACATTTCCCGCAGCGCCTGCAGTAGCGACACCCCGAGCGGCGCGCCGGTAGCCCCCGTCATTCCTACGATCAGTCTCATTCAACCCCTCAATTTGTTCGTGTACGAACGTTTTGATTAAAATACTCCCACAATTCATTGTGGGCAAGGCCACCGCGCACGGATCGCTAAAACAGCAATGATTAAAAAAGGAGGGGTAACCCGTTATGATAGAGACTGACAGCAATCCCGGAGCTCTCATGCCGTTACGAAATAAAGCATTTCATCTTTTACGTCAGCTTTTTCAGCAGCATACGGCTCGCTGGCAACATGAGTTACCAGAGCTAACCAAACCGCAGTACGCGGTGATGCGCGCCATTGCCGAACAGCCCGGCATTGAACAGGTCGCCCTGATGGAGGCAGCGGTCTGCACCAAAGCCACGCTTGCAGAAATGCTGAGCCGGATGGAAAAGCGTGGACTGGTCAGAAGGGAACACGACCCCGCGGATAAGCGTCGACGGTTTGTTTATTTGACTGCGCAAGGAGAAGCATTATTGGTCAGCGCAACCCCGCAGGGAGATCGCGTGGATGATGAGTTTCTGGGCAGACTTAGCGAGGAAGAACGCGAACAGTTCACTCGTCTGGTGCGCAAAATGATGGAATGACCCGCCGGGCAATATTCTACTCAAAGAAAAAGGCCAGTCTCGATGAGACCGGCCTTTCTTGATAGAACTTGTGCTTACTCGCGGAACAGCGCTTCGATATTCAGCCCCTGAGTCTGCAGAATTTCACGCAGACGACGCAGGCCTTCAACCTGAATCTGACGAACACGTTCACGCGTGAGACCAATTTCGCGGCCCACATCTTCCAGTGTTGCAGCTTCATACCCCAGCAGACCGAAACGACGTGCCAGCACTTCACGCTGTTTGGCGTTCAGTTCGAACAGCCATTTGACGATACTCTGTTTCATATCATCGTCTTGCGTGGTGTCTTCCGGACCGTTTTCTTTTTCATCGGCCAGGATGTCCAGCAACGCTTTTTCGGAATCGCCACCCAGCGGGGTGTCTACCGAGGTAATGCGCTCATTGAGTCGGAGCATACGGCTGACAGCAATCTCTTCTGCGCTCGGTTCGTGGTCCAGTTTATGCGACAACTCACGCGCGGTACGCAGATAGACGTTCAGCTCTTTTACAATGTGAATCGGCAGTCGGATCGTACGGGTTTGGTTCATAATCGCCCGTTCGATCGTCTGACGTATCCACCACGTTGCGTATGTTGAAAAGCGGAACCCGCGTTCCGGGTCAAACTTCTCGACTGCACGGATAAGTCCCAGATTGCCCTCTTCAATCAGATCCAGCAATGCCAGACCACGATTGCCATAACGGCGGGCAATTTTCACCACCAGACGCAGGTTACTTTCAATCATGCGGCGGCGAGAGGCGACATCTCCACGCAGTGCGCGACGCGCAAAATAAACTTCTTCTTCGGCTGTTAACAGTGGTGAATAACCAATCTCACCAAGGTAAAGCTGAGTCGCGTCCAACACACGCTGTGTGGCCCCCTGCGATAACAGCTCTTCTTCAGCCAGGTCGTTATCACTGGGTTCCTCTTCACTCAAGGCTTTCTCATCAAAAGCCTCTACTCCGTTCTCATCAAATTCCGCATCTTCATTTAAATCATGAACTTTCAGCGTATTCTGACTCATAAAGGTGGCTCCTACCCGTGATCCCTAACGGAACTAGCAAGTGAAAGCCTGGTTCCGCCGAATTATCGCTGCGGCAAGTAACGCAGCGGGTTTACGGATTTCCCCTTGTAACGAATTTCAAAATGCAAGCGTGTTGAACTGGTTCCGGTACTACCCATGGTAGCTATTTTCTGCCCCGCCTTGATTTCTTGTTGTTCCCGGACCAGCATTGTATCGTTATGGGCGTAGGCGCTCAGGTAATCATCGTTATGTTTGATGATAATAAGGTTACCGTAACCACGCAGCGCGTTACCGGCATAGACGACGCGTCCATCTGCGGTCGCGACAATAGCCTGTCCTTTGCTGCCTGCAATGTCGATCCCTTTATTGCCACCTTCGGTAGCCGCAAAGTTTTCGATCACTTTGCCGTCAGTTGGCCAGCGCCAGGTAGAGATTGGCGCGCTGGTCGACGTTGAGCTTGCAGTTGTTTCGGTTGTGCTAACTGCTGGAGCCGTTACTGGCGCTGTGACAACTGTCCCAGCAGGCTTGTTGTTCGGCAACATTTTGTTAGCACTTTGTTCACCTGAATCCTCAGAATACGTAATTGTTGGTTTCGAAGCAACAGCAACGGTGGAATTTTGTGCAGGGTTGGTCACAACTCCTTGCTGTGCTGCATCCGCCTGGGTGATGGCATTCCCACCGGTAATCGGTGTACCCGAGGCGTTGCCCACTTGCAGAGTTTGGCCGACATTCAGGCTATACGGGGCCGGAACGTTATTGCGCTGTGCGAGGTCACGGAAATCGTTCCCGGTAATCCAGGCGATATAGAAAAGCGTGTCGCCTTTCTTGACAGTATAGGTGCTGCCGCCCGTGTAGCTACCTTTCGGAATATTCCCATACTTACGGTTGTACACGATACGACCGTTTTCCATCTGTACAGGCTGTTCTGCAACAGGCTGAATTTGCGTTGGTTGCGTAGTCGGACTCTGCACCGGTTGGATCTGTGGCGTCTGTTGTACTGTCGACGTCGAGCCCATTTTTGGCGGAGGCGTAATCAGCATGCCGGAACTGGTGTTCGTGGATGCACCGCCGTCAACCGAGCTGACCGGCGCTGGTGGATTCGAGGTGTTTGAACAACCTGCCAGCCATAATGAAACCAGTGACAATGCCGCAATACGGCGAATGGTAAATTTGTGGCTTCCCGCGCTCATTTATCCCCCAGGAAAATTTGGTTAAAACCCGTAACGTAATCACCGTGTAAAAGCATCGACACGATACGCTGACTAATTCCAGAATATCCAGGAAAACTCCAGGTATTCAGAGCCAGTGTCTACGCAAGCTCCCCTTTAACTAAGGGAACAAAACGTACGGCCTCCACGGTATCAATAATAAATTCGCCTCCCCGACGACGCACCCGCTTCAGGAACTGGTGCTCATCGCCCACGGGTAAGACGAGAATGCCGCCTTCATCCAACTGCATCATCAGTGCAGTTGGGATCTCAGGCGGTGCTGCCGTTACAATGATAGCGTCAAACGGGGCTCGCGCTTGCCAGCCCTGCCATCCATCACCGTGACGGGTAGAAACATTGTGTAAATCCAGTTGTTTCAGGCGACGACGCGCCTGCCATTGCAGGCCTTTAATGCGCTCAACGGAGCATACATGATGCACCAGATGCGCCAGAATCGCCGTCTGGTAGCCTGAGCCCGTGCCAATTTCCAGCACCCGCGATTGCGGCGTTAACTCAAGCAGCTCAGTCATACGTGCAACCATATAAGGCTGCGAAATCGTCTGCCCCTGACCAATCGGCAAGGCAATATTGTCCCAGGCCTTATGTTCAAACGCCTCATCAATGAATTTCTCACGCGGCACGGCAGCGAGAGCATCGAGGACTTGCTCATCTCTGATGCCCTGAGCACGTAATTGTTCAAGAAGAGTATGTACGCGTCTGCTTACCATTGCGTGCCGACTCCCACGCTGTCCAACCAACTCGAAACCACCTCATGCGCACCGTAGGCGGTTAAATCGACATGCAGCGGCGTGATGGAAACATAGCCTTCATCGACGGCAGCAAAATCTGTATCTGGCCCGGCGTCGCATTTTTCCCCCGGCGGCCCAATCCAGTACAACGTATTCCCGCGTGGATCCTGCTGTGGGATAACCTGATCCGCCGGATGGCGACTGCCGCAGCGGGTGACGCGAATACCTTTAATCTGATCCAGCGGTATATCCGGAACGTTGATATTCAAAATACGCCCGGTGCGCAGCGGTTCACGACTCAGCGCCCGTAATATACGACAGGTTACTGCCGCGGCAGTATCGTAGTGCTTATGGCCATCAAGCGAGACAGCCAGCGCAGGGAACCCAAGGTGACGACCTTCCATTGCCGCCGCAACGGTACCGGAATAGATGACATCATCCCCGAGATTAGGACCTGCGTTAATACCAGAAACGACAATGTCCGGACGCGGACGCATTAATGCGTTCACGCCCAGATAGACGCAGTCGGTGGGCGTACCCATTTGTACGGCGATATCGCCGTTATCATAGGTAAACGTGCGAAGTGAAGATTCCAGCGTCAGCGAGTTAGACGCGCCACTGCGGTTACGATCCGGGGCAACCACCTGTACATCAGCAAACTCACGCAGCGCTTTCGCCAGCGTTTGTATACCGGGTGCATGGACCCCATCATCGTTACTCAGCAATATACGCATAATCACCCATTGTGTTAATAAGTTCCCTTACTACACTGGTGGCGAAGCTACCTGCCGGTAGCCAGAAGCGTAACTCAACGGTTACGTCATCCCACCAGTTCCAGCTTAATTTTTGTGGATACAGCAACATAGCGCGTCGCGATGCCTCGACTTTCTCGCGCAATAGCAGAGACTGCAGCACGATTTCATCCGCAACAGCGCCTTCTTCAAACGCCAGCGCGTCGCGCTGAGTTCCCCACTCACCGCTACCCGGTAATGCCGCTGTAATCATCAATTCTTTATCATCGACGCGACGCTGTAATTCAGTCTGTTCTTCCTGCGTGGCGACAAACCAGCTTCCGCGTCCCGACAATTGTAGCGCATCGCCGTCAACAACTTGATTAAAGTCTGTTTTTTTCAAGCGTTCACTGACGATCTGATTAAACAACGCGCTACGGGCCGCCGACAACCAAAAACTGCGTTTATTGCGATCGCGCACCGGCGCATCACTTTGCGCCCAGCGCAGTGCCCCTTGCAGATTGCTGCCGCCGATCCCAAAACGCTGAGCACCAAAATAGTTCAGTACGCCGCGCTCACTAATCGCCTGTAAACGCGCTTCTACGTCATTTCGCTCGCTCACTTCACGTAGCACAAGCGTAAATTCGTTGCCTTTCAGCGCCCCTAAACGCAGCTTACGCTTGTGGCGCGCGTACTCCAGCACTTTACAGCCTTCGAGCTCAAATTTGCTTAAATCAGGCATTACATTGCCCGGCACGCGCGCGCATAGCCACTGTTCCGTGACCGCATGCTTATCTTTTTGCCCGGCAAAGCTCACTTCACGGGCATGAATTTTCAGGAACTTCGCCAACGCGTCAGCGACAAAACGGGTATTACAGCCGTTTTTCAGGATACGCACCAAAATGTGCTCGCCTTCGCCATCCGGTTCGAAACCTAAATCTTCGACGACGACAAAGTCTTCCGGATTCGCTTTCAGGACACCATGGCCCAGTGGTTTACCATGAAGATATGTCAGATTTTCAAACGCAGTCATTTCGTTGCCTTAATGAGTAACGCCACCGCTTCACAGGCAATCCCTTCCCCACGCCCGGTGAAACCGAGTTTTTCCGTGGTGGTCGCTTTCACGTTAACATCATCCATATGGCAGCCGAGATCTTCGGCAATAAATACACGCATTTGCGGAATGTGCGGCAGCATCTTCGGCGCCTGAGCAATAATCGTCACATCCACATTACCAAGCGTATAGCCTTTAGCCTGAATACGCCGCCAGGCTTCACGCAATAATTCGCGGCTATCTGCACCTTTAAAGGACGGGTCGGTATCCGGGAAGAGTTTACCGATGTCACCCAGCGCCGCCGCGCCCAGCAAGGCATCGGTTAGCGCATGTAACGCCACATCACCATCAGAATGCGCCAGCAGTCCTTTTTCATACGGGATGCGCACGCCACCAATGATAATTGGGCCAACGCCGCCAAAAGCGTGTACGTCAAAACCGTGTCCGATTCGCATTATGCATTCTCCTGATGAATTGTTCGGGACAGATAAAATTCCGCCAGCGCCAGGTCTTCCGGGCGGGTGACTTTGATGTTGTCAGCGCGTCCTTCGACCAGTTGCGGATGAAAGCCGCAATATTCCAGCGCCGAGGCTTCGTCCGTAATGGTTGCGCCTTCGTTGAGCGCACGGGTCAGGCAGTCGTGCAATAGTTCGCGAGGGAAAAACTGCGGCGTTAACGCATGCCATAAGTCTGTACGATCGACCGTATGGGCAATGTCTGTGCGGCCCGGCTCAGCGCGTTTCATCGTATCGCGTACGGGTGCGGCCAGGATCCCGCCAGTGCGGCTGGTTTCACTGATTGCCAGCAAACGCGCTAGATCATCCTGATGCAGACACGGCCGCGCGGCGTCATGCACCAGTACCCAACGGGCATCTCCTGCGGCTTGCAAACCGGCAAGGACAGAATCGGCACGTTCATTGCCGCCATCCACTACGGTAATTTGCGGATGCGCGGCAAGTGGAAGTTGGGCAAAGCGGCTGTCGCCTGGGCTGATAGCGATGACGACTCGCGTCACCCGGGGATGGGCCAGTAGCGCATCAACCGAGTGTTCAAGAATGGTTTTATTGCCAATTGAGAGGTACTGCTTAGGACACTCTGTTTGCATTCGGCGGCCAAATCCGGCAGCCGGCACCACGGCGCAAACGTCCAATAAAGTGGCTGCCATGTTAGATCCCTGGACGGTTTATCGATTATTTTGCCCTGCAGTCTGGGCGCGTTTAGACGCGTCAGGCACCAGACGATAAAAGGTTTCGCCCGGCTTAGTCATGCTGAGTTCGTTGCGCGCGCGCTCCTCAATAGCCTCTTGTCCGCCATTGAGATCGTCAATTTCGGCAAAGAGCTGATCGTTACGCGCTTTAAGTTTCGCGTTTGTAGCCTGCTGCGCAGCAACATCATCGTTGACGCGACTATAGTCATGTATGCCGTTCTTACCGAACCACAGCGAATACTGTAGCCAGACTAATAAAGCCAGCAACAGCAGCGTAAGTTTACCCATCCTGCCCCCTGAAAAACGGCATTAACATCCCATAACTTCCGTAGACGACTTTACATCAACGGACGGGAATGCCGCGACAACGCGGGCAAATGTACCACATTTGCCCGTTGTTACGTATACCCTGTGTAAGGAGAACATAATCTCATTGTTGGTTACGGTTTGAATTATGACCAGACAGTGAACGACATCGGCGATCGTTTAAAACGCACTTAGCCTAGCCCAAAAGCCAAAAGAATAGGGCGCTAAACATTCCACCCACCACCAGCAGGGTGCTGGTAATGCTCAGCAGCAGCTTTCCCTTTAATAGCGAGTGCAGGGCAATACCCGCCACAATCGCCACGGGCAGCAACGCGAGGAAGAAAGGCCAGGTATAAAGGAAGAAAAACAGTGTGTTAGGGCCATACATCAGACATGGGAACCCCAGCGCCAGCAGCCACGCTACAAAACCGACCACGGCCCCTGGTAGGGACCAGGTGGTTTCGTCGGCGGCGGCGAAGGTCTCTGACTCTGTGATAGTAATGTTATGGCTGTTACGCATATCTAATCCTGTGACCGTGACTGACCGGGCATGCAAGCTCGGGTGTCTCAGGATCTGATAATATCTTCCTGCCTCAGCAGGTCTAATAATTGGGGAACCAAATTTGTTACCAATTGTTCACCATCAAGATGAATCTCTGGCGATTCAGGCGCTTCGTATACCGAATCAATTCCGGTGAAATTGCGCAACTCCCCCGACCGGGCTTTTTTATACAGCCCTTTTGGATCGCGCGCTTCGCACGTTGCTAATGGCGTATCGACAAAAACCTCAATAAAACGCCCTGCGCCAAGGCGCTCGCGGACCATTTTTCGCTCGGCGCGATGCGGAGAGATAAACGCGGTCAACACCACCAGACCGGCATCCACCATCAGGTTCGCCACTTCGCCAACGCGCCGGATATTCTCCTTACGATCGGCATCGCTAAACCCCAGATCGCTACACAGGCCGTGACGCACGTTATCGCCATCCAGCAGATAAGTGCTGACGCCCAGCTTGTGCAACGCTTCTTCGAGCGCTCCCGCTACCGTAGATTTACCGGAGCCAGACAGTCCGGTAAACCACAGCACAACACCACGGTGACCGTGGCGTTGCTCCCGCTGTTGCGGTGTAACAGGATGGGCATGCCAGACGACATTTTCGTCATGCAGCGCCATTATTTGCCTCCCAGCAGATCGCGCGCACCCCAGTGTGGGAAGTGGCGACGCACCAGCGCATTCAGCTCCAGTTCAAACGCGCTGAACTGAGAAGCGGCGGCCTGCTCCTGAATGATAGGCTCGCGCACCAGCCCCGCGCCAACGGTGACGTTAGTCAGGCGGTCAATGATAATTAGCCCACCCGTAACCGGGTTCTGCTGATAGGTATCCAACACCAGCGGTTCATCAAACGTCAGATTAACCAGACCAATGCCGTTCAGCGGTAACGCGTCGACCTCACGCTGGGTCAGGTTATTAATATCGACCTGATACTGCACGGTATCCACGCGTGCACGGGTCTTCTTGCCGGCAACTTTGATGTCGTAGCTCTGCCCCGGCGACAGCGGCTGTTCCGCCATCCACACCACATCAACGGCAGCGCTTTGTACCGCTGGCAACGCTTCACCTGCATCCAGCAGCAGATCGCCCCGGCTGATGTCGATCTCATCTTTCAGCACCAGGGTGATCGCTTCACCTGCATGCGCTTGCTGTAAATCACCATCAAAGGTAACGATCCGCGCCACGCTCGACTCAACGCCGGACGGTAACACCTTGACGCGTTGCCCTACCTGCACGCTACCGGAGGCCAGCGTTCCGGCATAACCACGAAAATCCAGATTTGGTCGGTTCACATACTGCACCGGGAAACGCATCGGCTGGGTATCGACAATGCGCTGGATCTCAACGGTTTCCAGCACTTCGAGCAGCGTCGGACCGCTGTACCATGGCATGCTGACGCTTTGCGAAGCCACATTATCGCCTTCCAGCGCAGAGAGCGGCACAAAGCGGATATCCAGGTTGCCCGGCAGTTGTTCAGCAAACGTGAGATAGTCTTCGCGGATGCGGTTAAATGTCTCTTCGCTAAAGCTCACCAGATCCATTTTGTTGATCGCTACCACCAGGTGCTTGATCCCAAGCAGCGTGGAGATAAAGCTGTGACGACGGGTCTGATCCAGCACGCCTTTACGCGCATCGATCAACAGGATCGCCAGGTCGCAGGTCGACGCACCGGTCGCCATATTGCGGGTGTACTGTTCGTGACCGGGGGTATCCGCAATAATAAATTTGCGCTTCTCGGTGGAGAAATAACGATAAGCCACGTCGATGGTGATGCCCTGCTCACGCTCGGCCTGCAAGCCGTCTACCAATAGCGCCAGATCGAGTTTTTCGCCCTGGGTGCCGTGGCGTTTACTGTCGTTATGCAGCGATGAGAGCTGATCTTCATAGATCTGCCGGGTATCATGCAGCAGGCGACCAATCAGGGTACTTTTCCCGTCATCCACGCTACCGCAGGTTAAAAAACGCAGCAGGCTTTTGTGTTGCTGGGCAACCATCCAGGCTTCAACGCCGCCTTCATTAGCAATTTGTTGTGCAAGTGTCGTATTCATGGCGGCTCCTTAGAAATACCCCTGACGTTTCTTCAGCTCCATGGAGCCCGCCTGGTCGCGGTCAATCACGCGGCCCTGACGTTCACTGGTGGTTGAGACCAGCATCTCTTCAATAATTTCCTGCAGCGTCTGCGCGTTAGACTCCACCGCGCCGGTCAGCGGCCAGCAGCCAAGCGTGCGGAAACGCACCATGCGCTTTTTAATCACTTCGCCGGGTTGCAGATCGATTCTGTCGTCATCAATCATCATCAGCATACCATCGCGCTCCAGCACCGGACGCTCAGCCGCCAGGTACAGCGGTACGATGTCGATATTTTCCAACCAGATGTACTGCCAGATATCCTGTTCGGTCCAGTTAGAGAGCGGGAATACGCGAATGCTTTCGCCTTTGTTAATTTGTCCGTTGTAGTTGTGCCACAGTTCCGGACGCTGATTTTTCGGGTCCCAGCGATGGAAGCGATCGCGGAAGGAGTAAATGCGCTCTTTGGCGCGCGATTTCTCCTCATCACGGCGTGCGCCGCCGAACGCGGCGTCAAAACCGTATTTGTTCAGCGCCTGCTTAAGCCCTTCGGTTTTCATAATATCGGTATGCTTGGCACTGCCGTGAACAAACGGGTTGATGCCCATCGCCACCCCTTCCGGGTTTTTATGCACCAGCAGTTCGCAGCCGTAGGCTTTCGCCGTGCGGTCACGAAACTCATACATCTCGCTAAATTTCCAACCGGTATCAACGTGCAGCAAGGGAAACGGCAGCGTACCAGGATAAAACGCTTTGCGCGCCAGATGCAGCATTACGCTGGAATCTTTGCCGATGGAATACATCATCACCGGATTAGAAAACTCGGCGGCCACCTCACGAATGATATGGATGCTTTCCGCTTCCAGTTGCCGCAGGTGGGTAAGTCGTTTTTGATCCATAACCGTTCCTATGTAATGCCGTTATTTTGCTAGCGATGCTCAGATAACCTGACTATAGGGAGGGCAAGGAGGCGAATGAAATTACGAATTGGAATGAGTAGTTCCTCAAAGGAATAACGATCTGGAAAAGCAAATATCAAAAAGTGCTTAAGCCACCGGATTTCGGGCATTTAGGAGCAAATGAAATTGTTTTACCGCGATCACGGTTTCATACTAGCGGCTAAAAATTTCTGCTTGGTATTTAAGGACTCACTATGTTTTCCGCATTGCGCCACCTGATTACCGCCCTGGCGCTCGGCGCGTGCTTTATCCTTCCCGCACAGGCAACATCTTCGAAGCCCGGAGATATCGCAAATACCCAGGCACGCTACATCGCCACATTCTTCCCAGGCCGGGTGACGGGTTCTCCGGCAGAAATGTTATCTGCTGATTATATACGTCAGCAATTTCAACAGATGGGCTATAGCAGTGATATTCGGACGTTTAACAGTCGCTATATTTATACCGCCAAAGATAATCGTAAAAACTGGCATAACGTAACGGGCAGTACCGTCATTGCAGCCCATGAAGGCAAGGTGCCACAGCAGATTATTATCATGGCGCACCTCGACACCTACGCCGCACAAAGTGACGCCGATTCCGATGCCAATCTGGGTGGATTAACCCTACAGGGTATCGACGACAACGCCGCAGGGGTGGGCGTGATGCTGGAGCTGGCTGAACGGCTCAAAAATGTGCCGACGCAGTACGGCATTCGCTTTATCGCCACCAGCGGCGAAGAAGAAGGCAAACTGGGCGCAGAGAACATCCTGAAGCGAATGAGCGCCGCCGAGAAGAAAAATACGCTGCTGGTTATCAACCTCGATAACCTGATCGTTGGCGATAAGCTCTATTTCAACAGCGGGAAAAGAACCCCGGAAGCCGTACGAAAACTGACGCGCGACCGGGCGCTGGCCATCGCGCGCAGCCGCGGTATTGTCGCCAGCACCAACCCCGGGCTGAACAAAGACTATCCAAAAGGTACCGGCTGCTGTAACGACGCAGAGGTGTTCGATAACGCGGGAATTGCCGTCCTGTCCGTTGAAGCGACCAACTGGAGCCTGGGCAAGAAAGATGGCTATCAACAACGCGCCAAAAGCCCCTCGTTCCCCGACGGCAACAGTTGGCACGATGTACGGCTGGACAACCAACAGCATATCGATAAAGCGTTACCGGGCCGGATTGAGCACCGCAGCCGCGACGTGGTACGCATTATGCTGCCGCTGGTAAAAGAGCTGGCGAAGGCAGGGTAATCCTGAAGAAAAAGAGCCTCGGTAATGCATAACGCTTACCGAGGCTCATATTACCCTTCGTGCAACCCACACTCACGCTTCAGGCCAAAGAAGCGTGTCTCCTCTTCCGCCATACCGGGTTCCCATTTGCGGGTGGTGTGCGTATCACCCACCGACAGATAGCCCTGATCCCACAGCGGATGGTATTTCAGACCGTGCTTCTGCAAATACTGGTAAACCGTGCGGTTATCCCAGTCGATGATCGGCAGCACTTTAAACACGCCGCGCTGGATAGCCAGCACCGGCAAATGCGCACGACTGCCTGACTGCTCGCGGCGCAGACCCGCGAACCAGGTTTGCGCGTTAATCTCTTTTAGCGCCCGGTTCATCGGCTCAACTTTGTTGATGTCATTGTATTTTTCAATACCCTCAACGCCCTGCTCCCACAGTTTGCCATAGCGTGCTTCCTGCCAGGCTGCGCTCTCTTTGGCGCGGTAAACCTTGAGATTTAGCTTGAGCTTGTCCGTTAACTCATCGATAAACTGGTAGGTTTCCGGGAACAGATAGCCAGTATCGGTCAGAATTACCGGGATATCCGGGCAGATCTGATTCACCAGATGCAGACTTACTGCGGCCTGAATACCAAAGCTGGAAGAAAGCACATATTCTCCCGGCAAATTCTCCAGTGCCCACGCCACGCGGCCTTCGGCGCCCAGCTTTTCCAGTTGGCTGTTAGTTTCAGCCAGAGCCATAACGCGTTCAACTTTCGGCAGATCGTTCAATGCGTGTAGATCGAGTACGGACATAATTACCTCATCTTATGCCTGATGGCGCTACGCTTATCAGGCCTACAAAACCGTCGCGTCACCAGGCAAAGGGAACTTATTCCCAGAAATCACGCGCTGGATCGAGCACCGGGCGAATGATGCCCGCACGCACCGTAAAGTCGCCGAAGCCTTCACCCGCTTCGCGCTCTTTCGCCCAGCGCCCAACCAGTTCGTCAACGGAATCGAGAATTTCTGATTCCGTAATATTTTCGCGATACATACGCGGAATACGCGTCCCCATGCGATTGCCGCCCAGGTGCACGTTGTAGCGACCCGGCGCTTTGCCCACCAGCCCCAGCTCCGCCAGCATCGCGCGGCCGCAGCCGTTCGGGCAGCCGGTCACGCGCATCACAATATGCTCGTCCGGGATACCGTGTTTTTCCAGAATCGCTTCCACTTTGTCCGTGAACGACGGCAGGAAACGCTCGGCTTCCGCCATCGCCAGCGGGCAGGTCGGGAACGACACGCAGGCCATCGAGTTTTCACGCTGCGGTTTCACCGCATTCATCAACCCGTGGTCGCGCGCCAGCTTCTCGATCTTCGCTTTCTGGCTTTCCGGCACGCTGGCGATAATCAGGTTCTGGTTAGCGGTGATGCGGAAATCGCCTTTGTGGATCTTCGCGATCTCCAGCAGACCGGTTTTCAGCGGACGTCCCGGGTAATCCAGGATACGACCGTTTTCGATAAACAGCGTCAGGTGCCAGTTGTTGTCGATCCCTTTCACCCAACCAATGCGATCGCCGCGACCGGTAAACTCATACGGGCGGATCGGCTCAAATTTGATCCCCGCGCGACGCTCAACTTCTTCTTTGAACGTGTCGACACCGACGCGCTCAAGCGTATATTTGGTTTTCGCGTTTTTACGATCGGTACGGTTACCCCAGTCACGCTGGGTCGTCACCACCGCTTCGGCTACCGCCAGGGTATGCTCCAGCGGCAGGAAGCCAAACTCGCTGGCTGTACGAGCGTAGGTTTTCTTATTACCGTGCTCAATAGACAGACCGCCGCCAACCAGCAGGTTAAAGCCCACCAACTTGCCGTTTTCGGCAATCGCCACGAAGTTCATGTCGTTGGCGTGCAGATCGATATCGTTCTGCGGCGGGATCACCACCGTGGTTTTAAATTTACGCGGCAGATAGGTTGCGCCAAGGATCGGTTCTTCGTCGGTGGTCGCGACCTTCTCCTGATCGAGCCAGATCTCCGCATAGGCGCGGGTGCGCGGCAGCAGATGTTCAGAGATCTTTTTCGCCCACTCATAGGCTTCCGCGTGCAGCTGCGACTCATAAGGGTTGGAGGTACACAGCACGTTACGGTTCATGTCGTTGGCAGTCGCCAGCGCATCCAGCCCCACCGAATGCAGCATCTGATGCACCGGTTTGACGTTCTTCTTCAGAATACCGTGGAACTGGAAGGTCTGACGGTTAGTCAGACGGATGCTGCCGTAAATTGTGTTGTCAGCGGCGAATTTATCGATCGCCTTCCACTGGGTAGTGGTGATCACCCCACCCGGCAGACGACAGCGCAGCAGCATCGCGTGACGCGGCTCCAGCTTCTGCTCGGCGCGCTCGGCGCGAATGTCGCGGTCATCCTGCTGGTACATGCCGTGGAAACGGATCAGCAGGAAGTTATCGCCGTGAAAACCGCCGGTCAGGCCATCATTCAGGTCTTCCGCGATGGTGCCGCGCAGGAAATTACTTTCACGCTTCATGCGCTCGGCGTCAGTCAGTTTGCCTTCGACCACTAAAGGCCCTGGGTATTTTTCGCTCATTAGTAGACATCTCGCTGATAACGGCGCTCGACGCGCAGCTCACTTAAAAATTCATCCGCCGCTTCGATGTCCATTGCACCGAATTCAGCAATCACTTCCAGCAACGCCTGCTCAACGTCTTTCGCCATGCGATTAGCGTCGCCGCAGACATAAATGTGGGCACCGTCATTGATCCAGCGCCACAGTTCTGCGCCCTGTTCGCGCAGTTTGTCTTGTACGTAGATTTTTTCTTTTTGGTCACGTGACCAGGCCAGATCGATCCGGCTCAGCACGCCTTCTTTCACGTAACGCTGCCATTCAACCTGATAAAGGAAATCCTCGGTGAAGTGCGGGTTACCGAAGAACAGCCAGTTCTTGCCTTCGGCGCCATCGGCCGCACGCTGCTGCATAAAGGCGCGGAATGGCGCGATACCGGTGCCAGGACCAATCATAATCACCGGCGTCTGTGGGTTAGCCGGCAGGCGGAAGTTGTCGTTATGTTCGATGAATACGCGGACTTCGCCCTCTTCTTCCACGCGGTCAGCGAGGAAGCTGGAAGCTCCGCCAGCGCGGGCGCGGCCTTCAATCTCGTAACGCACAACGCCGACGGTGACGTGGACTTCGCTTTCAACTTCCGCCTGCGCGGAGGCGATAGAATAGAGGCGCGGCGTCAGTGGACGCAGCAGGCCGATTAACGCGTCGGCATCAAGCTGTGCCGGCGAGAAACGCACCATATCGACGATTGGCGTGGTAGCCGCATACTGCTGCAGCTGGGCTTTATCGCCCACCAGCGGCAGTAGCGATTCACTGCGCGTCAGCGTGGCGTAGTTTTCCACGATATTCGCGGTGTTGACCGTCAGCTCGAAATGCCACTCCAGCGCTTCGGCCAGCGGTAGGATTTTTCCTTCGACCGTGACCGGTTCATCCCCTTTCAGCCACAGCAGTTCAACCAGCTCTTTCACCAGAGCCGGATCGTTCTGATACCACACGCCCAGCGCGTCGCCCGGCTGATAACGCAGACCGGAATCGCCAAGGTCGATTTCGATATGGCGGACGTCTTTTTCCGAGTTACGACCGGTAATTTTCTGGTTCACCGACAAGGACGCAGTCAGCGGTGCTTCTTTGGTGTAGGGGCTGGTATGTACTTCATTTACCGCACCGCTCGCTGCAACTTGTACAGACGGGGCAGCAGGCGCACGCGCTTTCAGCACATCGACCAGACGCGCGCGCCATTCGGAGGCGGCAGCCTGGTATTCCACGTCGGCGTCGACGCGGTCGAGCAGGCGCTCACCGCCCAGCTCGGCCAGCTTGCTGTCGAAGTCTTTCCCGGCCTGGCAGAAAAATTCGTAAGAGGTATCGCCAAGACCCAGCACCGCAAAGGCGGTATCGGTCAGCTTCGGCGCTTTTTTCGAGAACAGGAACTTATGCAGCGCGACGGCTTCTTCCGCTGGTTCGCCTTCTCCCTGAGTCGATGCCACCACAACCAGCAACTTTTCATTGGCGATTTGTTTGAATTTGTAGTCGCCGGCATTGATCAGAGTGACATTGAGCTTCGCGGCGATCAGATCATCGCGCAGCGCTTCCGCCACACGGCGCGCATTACCGGTTTGCGAGGCGGAGATAAGCGTAATCCCTGGCATTTCTGCCGCAGGCGCAGGGGCTGTCACATTGCTGGCTGGCTGCTGATTCAGCACACCCCAAAAGTAACCAGAAACCCACGCCAACTGTGCGGGAGTGAAATCGGTAGTGGCCGCCTGAAGGCGCGCCAGTTGCTCCGGGTTTAGCGGTAGCAGAGCGGAAGGTGGGGCCTGTGTCGTCATGCGTTGTCATGTTCCAGTAAGCAAAGCTGTTTTTCGCGCCCAAATGGCACCAAAAAAAGAAATGAAAATACTCTAAATAATTCGAGTTGCATGAAGGCGGCAAGTGAACGAATCCCAGGAGCTTACTGAAGTAAGTGACTGGGATAAGAGAGTGAAGCCAACACACATGCAGCTCGAAGTATGACGAGTATTAGGTTAACGGCGGGCATAGTAACAACTAAAGAAGGGATAGAAATAACAAATAACCAAATGAACTAACCTGTTTTAGTTATAGTTATTAACAGCAAAATCGATTTAATAAGCCTATGATATATAAAAATTTATTAAGCATTATCTTTATGAATGGATTGTTCTGATACTCTGCGCCCTTTTAACTAATGATAAAATTTGCTCTTTACGGTACCCTACGGCGGTTTTTCGCATTCTTGAGAGTAAAAAATGTCCACCACCTTGTTTAAAGATTTCACCTTCGAAGCCGCTCACCGCCTGCCGCATGTACCGGAAGGGCATAAGTGTGGTCGCCTGCATGGTCACTCATTTATGGTGCGTCTTGAAATTACCGGTGAAGTCGATCCGCATACCGGTTGGATTATGGATTTCGCAGAGTTAAAGGCGGCGTTTAAGCCGACTTACGACAGACTCGATCACTACTATCTGAACGATATTCCGGGCTTAGAAAACCCAACCAGCGAAGTGCTGGCAAAATGGATTTGGGATCAGGTTAAACCTGTTGTCCCTCTGCTGAGCGCAGTAATGGTGAAAGAGACCTGCACGGCGGGTTGCGTGTATCGCGGCGAGTGATAGTGACTTTGCCGGATGGCGATGCGTAGCCCACCCGGCAAAATTTATCAGGCAATATTCAGGTACTTATGGGTCTGCATCGACAGACGCCAGTTACGCGCGATACAGATATCAATGCACAGACGCGTCGCATCTTCTTTCTGGCTGATTGGCTGTAAGGCAATGATCCGTGGCTTGTCATCGCTCAACGTTGCCAGCAGTTCATCCAGCGCTTCAATATCGCGAACGCGGCCGACCGGATGTTTGATTTCATTCGCGCGCTCCAGCGCCTGTGACAGCACATCATAACCACCGCGCATATTCACCTTCGGCGATACGGTTACCCAGGTATTCGGCGTACAGCGTACTTCGTGGGTACCACTGGTCTCAATCTGGCAGCTAAAGCCGTTCTTTTCCAGCAGGTCAGTCAGCGGCATCAGGTCATGAATGCAGGGCTCGCCGCCGGTGATCACCACGTGACGGGCGGTATAGCCCTGACGCTGAATAACAGCCAGCAGATCTTCGCTGCTCGCCGCGCCCCACTTATCGCTCTCTTTAGTCTTGGCCAGGATGCTGTACAGGGAGACTTCCCGATCCTCAAGCTTATCCCAGGTGTGTTTGGTATCGCACCAGGCACAGCCAACCGGGCATCCCTGTAAACGAATAAAAATGGCGGGGACGCCGGTAAAGTAACCCTCACCTTGCAGGGTCTGGAACATCTCGTTAATCGGGTACTGCATAGCGTTCTCAATATGGGGATAAACGCTAATTATCGCAGATCCCCGCCAAAGTATCATGCCCCATCGATGCTTTACGAGGCGATTGCCGCGACAAAGCGTGCCGTTATCTGCTGCGGACGCGTGATAGCGCCTCCAACCACCACGGTATGCGCGCCTAATGCCAGGCAACGTGCGGCGCGTTCCGGGGTATCGACGTTACCTTCCGCCACGACCGGTATGGTGACCGCCGCCAACACCTCACGTAAAAAACCGCAGTCGTTTTCCGCCAGCACATGCCCGGCAGTGTCCGCGGTATAGCCATAGAGCGTGGTGCCCACGCAGTCAAACCCCAGCCGCTCTGCTGTTACCGCCTCATCAACGGTGGCGATATCCGCCATCAGCAGTACGGACGGGTAGCGGGCGCGGATTTGCGTGACCAGTTCTTCCAGCGTTTGCCCACCAGGACGCGGTCGCGCTGTCGCATCCAGAGCAATAATTTCCGGCTCAACGGTCATCAGCTCATCCACTTCCTGCAGGGTGGCCGTAATAAACACCTCGCTGCCCGGATAATCGCGCTTGATAATTCCTATTACCGGCAGGGACACGCTCTCTTTGATCGCGCGAA
The DNA here is from genome assembly GCF_005281115.1 of Citrobacter sp. wls710. Classification (NCBI taxonomy): domain Bacteria; kingdom Pseudomonadati; phylum Pseudomonadota; class Gammaproteobacteria; order Enterobacterales; family Enterobacteriaceae; genus Citrobacter; species Citrobacter sp. wls710. The sequence continues at coordinate 265,251 of NZ_SZXD01000026.1, read as the reverse complement.
TATCTACCACACTGTTCGCACGGATACCTATCGCCCCGCCCTGCGCTGCCGCCAGCGCCATACGCGACATAATAAACGGGCTGTGCAGGGGCTCATTTTCCAGCGCCTGGCAGGAGACAATTAACTTACCTTTCAGGGAATCCAGTACAGTTTTCATCACGATAAGATCTCTTCGACTTCATTTTTAATAATGGTGACATGCGGGCCATAAATCACCTGAACACCGTTGCCGCGAATAATTACGCCACGCGCTCCGGTCGCTTTCAGCCCCGCTTCATCTACCTTGCTGCTCTCTTTCACCGTCACGCGTAAGCGTGTGGCGCAACAGTCCACCTCTTCCAGATTCTCTTTGCCTCCCAGCCCGGCGATGACGGCTGCTGCGCGTTCGCTCTGAGGCAGACCGGACTCCACCTGGGCAGCGTTCTCACGCCCCGGCGTCAGCCAGTTAAAGCGGTTAATCAAATAACGGAAGGTGAAGTAGTAAAGAAAGAACCACGGACCCCCAACCAGAGGGACGTACATCCAGTTAGTTTTCGCTTCTCCCTGTAGCACGCCGAAGAGGAGGAAATCGATCAGTCCACCCGAAAAGGTTTGCCCAATAGTGATATGTAAGATATGCGCCATCATAAACGCCAGCCCATCGAAGAAGGCGTGAATGACATATAACACCGGAGCCACAAACAGGAAGGAGAACTCAATAGGCTCAGTGATGCCCGTCAGGAAAGAGGTCAGAGCAGCCGACAGCAACAGTCCGGCGACAAGCTTTCTGTTCTCCGGTTTTGCCGTGTGGTACATCGCCAGGCATGCGCCAAGCAGGCCAAACATCATGGTGATAAAGCGCCCGGACATAAAGCGCGAGGTACCGGCATAAAACTGCTGCGTATTCGGATCGGCAAGTTGGGCAAAGAAAATACGCTGGGTGCCTTCGACCAGTTGACCGTTGACGATTTCGCTCCCGCCCAGCGCCGTCGTCCAGAACGGCAAATAAAAAATATGGTGTAAACCCAGTGGACCAAGCATACGCAGGATGAAGCCGTACAGCAGCGTCCCCAGATAGCCCGTCGCATCCACCAGACCGCCCAGTCCAAAAATGAGCTTCTGGAAATGCGGCCACACCACCGTCATGATCGCCCCCACCACAATCGCGGCAAGCGAGCTGATAATCGGTACAAAACGCGAACCACTGAAAAAACCAAGAAACTGAGGGAGTGAGACTTTATTGAAACGACTATGCAGCGCGCAAGTGACCAGACCAATCACTACCCCACCAAACACGCCCGTTTCCAGCGTCTGAATGCCCAGCGTCATCCCCTGGCCCACAGCACCTGGATTCTCGTGCGCCAGCGTTCCGTTGAGCGTTAACAAAGCGTTGATGGTGGCATTCATCACCAGAAATGCCAGCAAGGCCGCAAGGCCCGCCGTGCCTTTATCCGTTTTCGCCAGCCCCACGGCGACACCAACCGCAAAAAGCACCGACAGGTTGGCAAACACGATAGAACCCGCGCTGGTCATGATCGTGAAGATTGCCTGCAGCCAGTCGACATTCAAGAATGGGTAGGCCGTCAGCGTATTGGGATTCGACAAAGCCCCACCAATCCCCAGCAACAACCCCGCTGCGGGCAATACCGCAATCGGCAGCATGAACGATTTGCCGAACCTTTGCGCCTTTTCAAACCATGCGCCTGACGAAGCGCCGCTAAATATTTGCATCATTTTTTCATCTCCCCGATCATTGATGAAAATTTTTACCATAATTAATTATAAAAATGAAAATTACCATCAAAAACCAGGAAGCCGATCATACTTTTTTAAAATGACTGGCATCTCTCCCCTGCTTTCCGCCACACTATCGGCAGAGAAACGCATTAAGGATTTTGCATGTCAGAAAATGAAAACCTGCTGCTGAGATTGCGCCAGGGCGTTGATGGATATAGTCGAACTCAACAAAAGCTGGGAGAGTTTGTGCTTAGCGATCCGGCAAGAGTGGTCTATCTGACGATTACCGAACTGGCGCGTGAAAGCGACACCAGCGAGGCGAGCGTCACGCGTCTGTGCCGTACGCTGGGGTGTAAGGGCTATAACGAATTTAAGATGGCGCTGGCACTCGATCTCCGGCAAGGAGAGCCGGTAGAGCACAGCGGTGATGAGATTGACAATGTCGTCAATGAATCCGTGCAAGCGCTGCAGGACACGGCAAAATTACTCGACAGAACATTACTGGAAGCAGCCGCTCTGGCGCTGCATCAGGCTCAGTCGGTACAAATTTATGGCGTAGCGGCCAGCTCTATTCTGGGTGAGTATTTACATTACAAACTCCTGCGCCTCGGCAAACCCGCGCAATTGTTCAGTGACATGCACCGTGCAGCTATGAACGCTACAACGCTAAGCAAAGATACGCTGGTAGTGGCGATATCCAGCTCAGGCTCCACGCGCGATCTGCTGCATGTCGTAAAGCTGGCGCGTAAGCAAGGCGTACGCGTACTGGCGCTGAGTAATACACCGCGTAGTCCGCTGGCTTCGCTGAGTGATATTCAACTGGTCGCAGCCAAACCGGAAGGTCCATTGAGTGCTGGTGCGCTAAACGCCAAGGTGGGTGTCATGCTGTTAGTGGAACTGCTCACCACGTCGCTGATTGCGCTGGATGAAAAGTACAGCGATGTGAGCCAGCAAACGGCGAGTGCGACCCTACCGCTACTGCTTTAAAGACATAAAAAAACCCGCCGCAGCGGGTTTTTACGTTAAGAGTTAAAGAACAGGATTACAAATAATAATGATGGGGACGCCGGCAAAGTTCCCCCCTTCTTGCTAAGCCTGGAACATCTCGTGAATGAATACTGCTAGCGTTCTCAGTATGAAGATAAGCAATAATTCTCACAGAATCCGGGAACGGGTTATACGCTGCAACTGTTTAAGGTAAGATTCCCGGTTCTCATTTAAATCCCTCGTAACTTGATATAAATTCTCCATACTTTAAAATAATTTTTGTGAAACCGACAGGTTAACTCAATAACAAAAAACAATAACCCGAATATTAAAAAAAAAGCCCATAGTTCCCTGGAGTATTCTTGTGTAATCGAAAATACAAAAAAAGATATAACTAAAAACAGGATAATATCAGCTTTAATGATATTTGCATCTGTCAATAAATAGGCTTTCTGTATATTTACTTTATTTTCATTAGCAAAGCGAATAAGTTTCTGTACTTTATAGTCACTAAAACCCGCAAGTTTAATACTTTCAATTAAAGCCTTATCATTCTGATCATATATTTTGAAGAACATTTCCTTATTCCCTCAATTCGGCCCAGTTAGTACTTTCTCCACCAAGAAGTTGATAAATAGTAAATCCGCTAACTGCATCGCCGATTAATTCATTAGTTCCCCCAACAGCGCCCAGGGTTCTCCAGCTGCGAATATAATCTTCCTGTATATAGTGGAATAATTTCCATGAATCTATTCTCAACGTCAGCGTTGAGGCTGAACCGAAAGACAGAATAAGATCTCCCGTTGAAAAAGCAATATCACCATCCTTGTCATCTCCACCCAAAAGCTTTGCTGCCTGGCGGTAGGCATACCTCAAAGGCATTTTTTTGGAGTCTTCATGATATAGTAAATAATAATCATTTTCCCATACATTCTCGCTTCCTTGCATCATTAAAGGAACTCCATAATTTTTACATGCAGCACCAAGGCTTGCTTTACATAAACCAAACCCACCGATAACTTGCATTGCTCCACTAATGAATCCAACTCGCTTTAATGTTATTGTAAGCGTAGAGTGCCGTTCTCTTTCACGCTCAGCTATTGCATATAATTTAATAGCCCCCATCCTTAATTGCATATGATATTTAGTTAAAGACATATGATATTCACGTAATCTATCCATAGACCTGCCGAAGTCTAATTTTCCATACCGATATTCATCAAGGCAATCTGATGTGAATCTGCGTTCCTCTCTCATATATTTCGAACGTATAGCCGGATCATGAAGATATTGAAAACTAATATCATAGACAAGCCGGTCGATCTTTTCTTTTTCACGTTGCAAATTCATTAATCCATAACTACTCAAAATAACCTCCTGTTATTTCCCGAGCAATTTACATTGAATCTTAATGCTCCAGATTAAATTTATGACAAAGGGCGTAAAGAAGAGTGAAATGAGACCTACACCAATACAGAAGAGAATGTTTACTATGAAGAAATCTATACCCTCAGAAAGTGATGAAAAAATTACAGCCAATAGCAAAACCGTACACCAGGCATAATATCTCCAGGCATAGAGAAAAAATGCCCGACTTAAGCTGATATTTTTCAGTTTTGCCAACTTTATCAGGATAGCAGCATCCTTTTTTTTCATGCCCGCTTTCGCCAGTATGTCTTCCAATTCGTTATTCATTCAATATTTCTATTATTGTTCATGATAAATATAAAAAATACATACAAAAATAATCACATCATTAAATTACTCTTAGTAAAATAATAACAAAGTGATAAAGATCAAATCGTTCATGAAAATTTTCAATTACGAATAAATTACAGACGTAAAAAAACCCGCCGCAGCGGGTTTTTACGTTAAGAGTTAAAGAACAGGATTACGCCTGACCTTTGATCTCTTTACGACCGTTGTACGGAGCCTGTGCACCCAGAGCTTCTTCGATACGAATCAGCTGGTTGTACTTAGCAACGCGGTCAGAACGGCTCATAGAACCAGTTTTGATCTGGCCTGCAGCGGTACCAACAGCCAGGTCAGCGATAGTAGCGTCTTCAGTTTCGCCAGAACGGTGAGAAATGACAGCGGTGTAGCCAGCGTCTTTCGCCATTTTGATCGCAGCCAGAGTTTCGGTCAGAGAACCGATCTGGTTGAATTTGATCAGGATGGAGTTAACGATGCCTTTTTCGATGCCTTCTTTCAGGATCTTGGTGTTGGTTACGAACAGATCGTCACCAACCAGCTGGATTTTGTCGCCCAGAACTTTAGTCTGGTATGCGAAACCGTCCCAGTCAGACTCGTCCAGACCATCTTCGATGGACACGATCGGGTACTGTTTGGTCAGTTCTTCCAGGAAGTGAGTGAATTCTTCGGAGGTGAATGCTTTGTTGCCTTCGCCAGCCAGAACGTATTTACCGTCTTTGTAGAATTCAGAAGCTGCACAGTCCATCGCCAGAGTGATGTCTTTGCCCAGCTCGTAGCCAGCTGCTTTAACCGCTTCAGCGATTACAGCCAGAGCTTCAGCGTTGGAACCCAGGTTCGGCGCGTAGCCGCCTTCGTCACCAACTGCAGTGTTCATACCTTTAGCTTTCAGAACTTTAGCCAGGTTGTGGAACACTTCAGAACCCATACGTACGGCTTCTTTCAGAGTCTTAGCGCCAACCGGCTGAATCATGAACTCCTGGATGTCGACGTTGTTGTCAGCGTGCTCACCACCGTTGATGATGTTCATCATCGGAACCGGCATGGAGTATTTGCCCGGAGTACCGTTCAGTTCAGCGATGTGCGCATACAGCGGCAGGCCTTTAGCAGCAGCTGCTGCTTTGGCGTTCGCCAGGGACACAGCCAGGATGGCGTTTGCACCGAAGTTGGATTTGTTTTCAGTACCGTCCAGATCGATCATGATCTTGTCGATGCCAGCCTGATCTTTAGCATCTTTACCCAGCAGAGCCTGAGCAATTGGGCCGTTAACAGCTGCAACAGCTTTCAGTACGCCTTTACCCATGAAACGGGATTTGTCGCCATCGCGCAGTTCCAGTGCTTCGCGGGAACCAGTAGAAGCACCTGACGGAGCTGCTGCCATACCAACGAAACCACCTTCCAGGTGTACTTCGGCTTCAACAGTCGGGTTACCACGGGAGTCGATGATTTCACGACCGATGATTTTAACGATTTTGGACATTAGGTTTTCCTCAGTACAAGTTAAACTAAAACTCCAGACAAACAATGCACCCGAATGGGTGCATTGCCGTTCTAACTTTTTACTTCTTACTTCGCCTGACGCTTCTGATGTTCACTGGCGGCTTTCACAAAGCCGGCAAACAGCGGGTGCCCATCACGTGGCGTGGAAGTAAATTCCGGGTGGAACTGACAGGCCACGAACCACGGATGATTCGGTACCTCGATGATCTCGACCAACTGATCATCACCGGAACGGCCTGCAACACGCAGACCAGCAGCTTCAATCTGTTTCAACAGCATATTGTTGACTTCGTAGCGGTGGCGATGGCGTTCAACGATTGTCGGCGTGCCGTACAGTTGACGGACCAGACTTTCATCGCTCAGTTGACACTGCTGCGCGCCAAGACGCATGGTGCCACCCAGATCGCTCTTCTCGGTACGGACTTCGACGTTGCCGTCTTCGTCACGCCATTCGGTAATCAGGGCCACCACCGGGTACTTACAGTCTGGCACAAATTCCGTGGAGTTGGCGTTGTCCATACCCACTACGTTACGCGCAAACTCAATCAACGCAACCTGCATACCCAGGCAAATGCCCAGATAAGGAATATTGTTCTCACGCGCAAAGCGCGCCGTCGCGATTTTACCCTCAACACCACGGTAGCCGAAGCCGCCAGGGATCAGGATAGCATCCAGACCTTTCAGGATCTCAACGCCGCGCGTTTCAACATCCTGCGAATCGATCAGCTTGATGTTGACGGTGACACGATTCTTCAGACCACCGTGCTTCAGCGCTTCAATCACTGACTTATAGGCATCCGGCAGTTCAATGTACTTGCCGACCATACCGATAGTCACTTCACCTGCCGGATTCGCTTCTTCGTAGATAACCTGTTCCCATTCTGACAGATTAGCTTCCGGACAGTTCAAGCTGAATCGTTTACAAATATAATCGTCAAGGCCCTGGGATTTCAACAGGCCCGGAATTTTATAGATGGAATCGACATCTTTCAGAGAAATCACCGCTTTTTCCGGAACGTTACAGAACAATGCAATTTTCGCACGTTCATTAGCCGGAACTGCGCGATCGGAGCGGCAGATCAGGATATCTGGCTGAATACCGATAGAAAGCAGCTCTTTTACAGAGTGCTGAGTCGGTTTCGTTTTGACTTCACCTGCCGCCGCCATGTACGGAACCAGCGTCAGATGCATAAACAGCGTGTGCTCACGGCCAATTTCTACGGCCATCTGGCGAATCGCTTCAAGGAACGGCAGAGATTCGATATCCCCAACGGTTCCGCCGATTTCGACCAGAACAACATCATGACCTTCACCGCCTTCCAGAACGCGCTCTTTAATTGCGTTGGTGATATGCGGGATAACCTGAACAGTAGCGCCCAGATAGTCGCCACGGCGTTCTTTACGCAGAACGTCAGAGTAGATACGACCCGTGGTGAAGTTGTTGCGGCGGCTCATTTTCGTACGGATGAAACGCTCATAGTGACCCAGGTCCAGGTCGGTTTCAGCGCCGTCTTCGGTAACGAACACTTCCCCGTGTTGGATTGGGCTCATAGTACCCGGATCGACGTTGATGTACGGATCCAGTTTCATCATGGTCACGTTGAGGCCACGGGCTTCAAGAATGGCTGCGAGGGAGGCTGCGGCAATGCCTTTTCCCAGAGAGGATACGACCCCGCCGGTCACAAAAATATAGTTCGTTGTCATGCTGGACCTGAGAAGTTAGGGTGAAACGATGGAATTACCAAGACGGGAAAGTAGTATACCCGAACATGACGAGCGCCACAAACTTTCATTATCCCTCCTCTTCACCAGGCTCACATTAACATCGGGAGTGAGAAAATAGCCCCTTTGGGGTAAATGTTTTTGACGTAAATCAAGCGCTTGTTATTTAAAAAATCACACAAAACGCCCTTGACCGACGAAATCCCTTAGAGATCAATTTCCTGCCGTTTTACCTGTTGCCAGACTTCTTCCATTGTTTCCAGATCCACACCCGTCATTTCCAGACCGCGTGCAGCGACAATTCGCTCAACTTCACGAAAACGTCGCTCAAATTTTTCGTTCGCTTTTTGCAATGCGGTCTCTGCTTTTGTCCCCAGATGACGAGCCATGTTGACTGTGGCAAACAGCAGATCGCCTATTTCTTCCTCCAGTTTAGCCTGGTCGACAACAGCCTGCTTTGCCTCAAACATGACTTCGTCGATCTCTTCATAAACTTTATCGACAACCGGTCCTATTGTTTTCCAATCGAAGCCAACATTAGAGCAACGTTTCTGGATTTTCTGGGCGCGCATTAGCGCCGGTAAACTGCGGGGAATATCATCGAGCGCGGAATGCTGTGCTTTCTCGGCGCGTTCTTCGCTTTTAATTTGCTCCCAGCGGGTGAGCACTTCAGTACTGTTGCTGGCAGAAACATCAGCGAATACATGCGGATGCCGGCGTTCAAGCTTATCGCTGATGGCGGCGCAGATATCATTGAAATCAAAACGGCCTTCTTCCTGCGCCATCTGGGCGTAAAACACCACCTGGAACAGCAGGTCGCCGAGCTCTCCACGCAGGTCGTCGAAGTCTTCACGCGCAATCGCATCCAGTACTTCATAGGTTTCTTCGAGGGTGTAAGGGGCAATAGTGGCGAATGTCTGCTCTTTATCCCACGGACAGCCGTTTTCCGGGTCGCGCAGGCGCTGCATAATACCGAGCAGTCGATCGATTTGGTTCATGTGAAAATCCTGGAGATTTGAATAACTGTAGGCCGGATGGCGGCTTCGCCTTATCCGGCCTACGTTCGTATTAATTACCGTGCAACCGCCGCGCGTCGATCACATCCGGCACCTGGTTCAGCTTACCAAGCACGCGCCCGAGCACCTGCAGGTTATAGATTTCGATGGTCATATCGATGGTGGCCAACTGTTGTTTGGTATCGCTCCGGCTGGCAACCCCCAGCACGTTCACTTTCTCGTTGGCAAGAATGGTGGTGATATCACGCAATAAACCGCTGCGATCGTTGGCCTGGACGCGAACCACCAGCGAATATCCCGCCGAGTAGCTTTCGCCCCAAACCGCATCAACAATCCGCTCCGGCGCGTGCGAACGCAGCTCTGCCAACTGTTCGCAATCGGCCCGGTGCACGGAAATACCGCGCCCCTGAGTGATAAACCCAACGATTTCATCGCCAGGAATCGGCTGGCAGCAGCGGGCAATGTGGTGCATCAGGTTACCAACCCCTTCCACCACGACGCGACCATCGTCTTTACGGCGACTCTGCGGCGCCTGGGTTTTCTGCTGAAGCTGTTTCAGCGCGGCAGCATCCTGCTCAGCAGCGCTCGGCTTATTAAACTGCGCCTGCAGGAAGTTCACCATCTGGTTGAGACGGATGTCTCCTCCGCCAATCGCCGCCAGCAGTTCATCCAGCTCATTGAAGCTGTAGCGCGGCAGCAGATGTTTTTCCGCCTCTTTCAGGCTAATGCCCAGGTGCGCAAGCTCGTCGTCGAGGATCTGGCGGCCCGCAAGGATGTTTTTGTCACGATCCTGTTTACGGAACCAGGCGTGGATCTTCGAACGACCACGGCTGGTGGTTACATAGCCAAGGTTAGGGTTCAACCAGTCACGGCTTGGGTTTGGCTGTTTCTGGGTGATAATTTCAATTTGATCGCCCATCTGTAACTGGTAGGTAAACGGCACGATGCGCCCACCAATTTTCGCGCCAATACAACGATGCCCTACATCACTGTGAATGTGGTACGCAAAGTCCAGCGGCGTGGAGCCTGCAGGTAAGTCCACAACGTCACCTTTTGGCGTAAAGACGTAAACCCGGTCATCGAAGACCTGGCTGCGGACTTCATCCAGCATTTCGCCGGAATCCGCCATCTCTTCCTGCCAGGCGATCAGCTTACGCAGCCACGCAATGCGGTCTTCATGCCCAGAACGCGCCGCGCCTGATGCAGTCCCTTCTTTGTACTTCCAGTGTGCCGCCACGCCCAGTTCGGCATCTTCGTGCATCTGTTTGGTGCGGATCTGGATTTCAATGGTTTTTCCACCCGGTCCCAGTACAACCGTATGGATTGACTGATAGCCGTTGGGTTTCGGATTAGCGACGTAATCATCGAACTCATCCGGCAGATGGCGATAGTGAGTATGTACTATCCCGAGCGCGGCATAGCAGTCCTGTAAGCGCTCCGCCACGATACGCACCGCGCGGACATCAAACAGCTCATCGAAGGCTAACTGCTTTTTCTGCATTTTTCGCCAGATGCTGTAGATATGCTTCGGACGCCCGTACACTTCGGCTTTGACGCCTTCCGTTTTCATCTCTGAACGCAGATGGCCAACGAACTCTTCAATATAGTGTTCGCGATCGATACGACGCTCGTGCAGCAGCTTGGCAATGCGTTTGTATTCGGCCGGGTGCAGGTAGCGGAAGCAGTAATCTTCCAGCTCCCATTTTAATTGCCCGATGCCTAAACGGTTGGCCAGCGGCGCATAGATGTTGGTGCACTCTTTTGCCGCCAGAACGCGTTCATCTTCCGGCGCGTCTTTCACTTCACGCAGATGCGCGATCCGCTCTGCCAGCTTGATGACCACGCAGCGGAAATCATCCACCATTGCCAGCAGCATACGGCGGACGTTATCGACCTGCTCGGAAGAGACTGAGTCGGTATGCGTGGCTTTCAGCTGGCGTATCGCCGCCATATCGCGCACACCATGGATAAGATGCACAATCGATTTACCCACGCTTTCACGCAGGATATCCTCACTGACCACGTTGGCATCCGCCAGAGGAAACAGCATTGCTGCACGCAGTGTGTCGATGTCCATACTCAACATAGAGAGTATTTCTACCATCTCCACGCCACGCCATAACAGCAGATCTGCATCAGGATGTCCCTGTGTTTGCTGCTGGCAGTACGCCCAGGTTTCGGCTAAGCGTTCACACGACTGCTGGCTGGAGATTCCCAGACTCGCGATCCATTTCTTGGGATCAAACTCACCAGCTTTATTTATATGTGCACTTCTTACCGCAACCATTGTCCTCTCCTTTAGGGGCCAGGCCTGTCGAAGTCGACAAGCCTTACCCATTGTCTTTCATGCTGCATTACAACCCGAAATCCAATGGGTACAAATTTCATTACAAACGCTCAAACAGGACCATTGATTCCAGGTGTCCAGTGTGGGGGAACATATCGAGCATCGCCAGTCGCCGTATGGCATATCCCGCGTTGAGCAAAGCGTCGCTGTCACGAGCCAGCGTTGCAGGGTTACAGGATACATAAACAACGCGTATAGGTTCTAATTTTATAATATGTTGCATTACACCGGCAGCCCCCGCACGCGCAGGATCGAGCAATACTTTGTCGAATCCGTTTTTCGCCCACGGCTGCCGGGTAACATCTTCCTCAAGGTTTTCATGAAAGAATGTCACGTTGTGTAATCCGTTATTCAGCGCGTTTTCCCGGGCTTTTTCGACCAGCGCCGGAACCCCTTCAACCCCTACCACGCTTGCTGCCCTTACTGCCAGCGGCAGGGTGAAATTCCCCATACCGCAGAACAGATCGAGCACGCGATCTTCAGGTCGCACATCCAGCCATTCCAGCGCACAGGCGACCATTTTTTGGTTTACCCCTGCATTGACCTGAATAAAATCACGCGGGCTGAAGCTTAACCGTAGTCCATTTGAGTCATACCAGGGCGATTCTTCTGATACTGATTCAAGTATCTCGCTTTGCGGGGCCAGAAACAAAGACAGCCCCTGAGAATGCGAAAAGCATTCCAGTTTTTCTTTATCCGCCGCACTCAAAGGCGCCGTGTGGCGTAAAATCATCAGGGTTCCGCTCCCTGCCTGCACCAGCTCAACATGACCGAGATGACGTAACCCTTGCAAACTCTCCAGACACGCCCTGATGTGGGGCAACAGCGCTTCAAGTTGGGGCACCAGAATAGGGCATTGTTTGACATCAATAATGTCGCTGGAACCGGATTTGCGGAATCCCATCTGCAACTTTTGTTCTTTTGACCGATAGTTCAGACTCAAACGTGCGCGACGACGATAGCCCCACGGGGTATCAGCGATAATATCCGACACTTCACATTTCATTAAACGCGCTAACGCCGCGCTTTTGCTACGCTGCTGCAACGGGATGCTGGCGTGCTGCTGCTGGCAACCGCCACAGACGCCAAAATGCGGGCAACGTGGCACTTCACGCTGCGGGCTGTCGTTTAAACGTCGTTTTACTTGCGCGCGGGCGAACTGTTTTTTATCTTCGGTAATCACCACCTCTGCGCTTTCCTGGGGTAGCAATTCCGGTATAAACAACGCCTTTCCGTTATGGCGAGCGACACCCTGACCAAAAGGATCGAGGTCATTGACGGTAACGGTTATGATCTGACGCGTCGTCACGCGTCGTTTTGCAGAGTAGAATTGCGCCATCGACGAGATATTTCTCTATTTAACAGTGTGACCCTAATTGTCCCATAACGGAACTCCATGACCAACTACAGCCTGCGCGCACGCATGATGATTCTGATCCTGGCCCCGACCGTCCTGATTGGTTTGCTGCTCAGTATCTTTTTTGTTGTGCATCGCTATAACGACTTGCAGCGTCAACTGGAAGATGCCGGCGCCAGCATCATAGAGCCACTGGCGGTCTCCAGCGAATATGGCATGAACCTGCAAAACAGGGAATCCATTGGCCAGCTTATCAGCGTACTGCATCGCCGCCATTCCGATATCGTGCGGGCAATTTCTGTCTATGACGAGAATAACCGGCTGTTTGTCACCTCCAATTTTCATCTCGATCCATCTGAAATGCAGTTGGCGACCGGTTCACCGTTTCCCCGTAAGCTGAGCGTCACCCGGCTCGGGGATATCATGATCCTACGAACTCCAATTATATCGGAAAGCTATTCGCCGGATGAATCTGCCATAAGCGACGCCAAAAATACGCAAAACATGCTGGGGTATGTAGCGCTTGAGCTGGACCTCAAGTCGGTTCGACTGCAGCAATATAAAGAGATCTTTATCTCCAGCGTAATGATGCTGTTTTGTATTGGTATTGCGTTAATTTTCGGCTGGCGTCTGATGCGCGACGTAACCGGCCCGATTCGCAACATGGTGAATACCGTTGACCGTATACGTAGAGGGCAGCTCGACAGCCGTGTGGAGGGTTTCATGCTGGGCGAGCTGGATATGCTCAAAAACGGTATCAACTCGATGGCGATGTCTCTTGCAGCCTACCATGAAGAGATGCAGCACAATATCGATCAGGCGACTTCCGACCTGCGTGAAACGCTGGAGCAGATGGAAATCCAGAACGTCGAACTGGATCTGGCGAAAAAACGCGCCCAGGAGGCGGCCCGAATTAAGTCTGAGTTTCTGGCTAACATGTCGCACGAGCTACGCACCCCGCTGAATGGCGTGATTGGCTTTACGCGCCTGACGCTGAAAACCGAGCTTAACACCACGCAGCGCGATCACCTGAATACGATTGAGCGATCGGCCAACAATCTGCTGGCCATCATCAATGATGTGCTCGACTTCTCCAAACTGGAAGCGGGCAAGCTCATTCTGGAAAGCATCCCATTCCCGCTTCGCAGCACGCTGGATGACGTCGTCACGCTGTTAGCGCACTCATCCCATGATAAAGGGCTTGAGCTGACGCTGAATATTAAGAATGATGTGCCGGACAACGTCATCGGCGACCCGCTGCGCTTACAGCAGGTCATTACCAATCTGGTCGGCAATGCCATCAAATTTACCGAGGGCGGTAATATCGACATTCTGGTCGAGAAACGCGCCCTCAGTAACACGAAAGTGCAAATTGAAGTGCAAATCCGCGATACCGGCATCGGTATCCCTGAGCGCGATCAGTCTCGCCTGTTCCAGGCCTTCCGTCAGGCGGACGCCAGTATTTCCCGCCGCCATGGCGGTACCGGACTGGGTCTGGTCATTACGCAAAAACTGGTCAACGAAATGGGCGGGGATATCTCCTTCCACAGCCAGCCGAACCGGGGCTCCACCTTCTGGTTCCATATCAGTCTCGATCTCAACCCTAACGTTCTCATCGATCGCTCGACAACCCGGTGCCTTGCGGGTAAACGACTGGCCTATGTCGAACCTAACGCCACTGCCGCGCAATGCACGTTAGATATATTAAGTGAAACGCCGCTGGAGGTGATTTACAGCCCTTCATTCTCCGGGCTGCCGAAGGATCACTACGATATTCTGCTGATTGGCATTCCGGTCACTTTACGCGAACCGCTCACCATGCAACATGAGCGGTTGGCAAGCGCAGCGGCGATGACCGATTTCCTGTTATTAGCCCTGCCCTGTCACGCACAGATTAACGCCGAGAAATTGAAACAAGGCGGCGCAGCGGCGTGTCTGTTGAAGCCTCTCACCTCAACCCGTCTGCTGCCTGCGCTGACAGAGTATTGCCAGTTGAACTACAGCGCGGATCAGCCGTTGCCAGATGAGAGCAAAATTGCCATGACCGTTATGGCGGTGGACGACAACCCGGCAAACCTCAAGCTGATTGGCGCACTGCTGGAAGATAAGGTACAGCACGTCGTGCTCTGCGACAGTGGACACCAGGCGGTGGATCGTGCCAAACAGATGCAGTTTGATCTGATCCTGATGGATATTCAGATGCCCGACATGGACGGTATTCGCGCCTGCGAGCTAATCCACCAGTTGCCTCATCAACAACAGACGCCGGTTATTGCGGTTACCGCGCATGCCATGGCGGGGCAAAAAGAGAAGCTGCTCAGCGCCGGGATGAACGATTACCTGGCGAAGCCTATCGAAGAAGATAAGCTGCACAATCTCCTGTTACGCTACAAACCCGGCGCGACCACATCGCTTAGGGCGCTCGCAGTTGAACCTCTGGAGCCGGTCGTCAATCTGAATACCACGCTCGACTGGCAACTGGCATTAAGACAAGCCGCGGGGAAAAACGATCTGGCGCGGGATATGTTGCAAATGCTGCTCGATTTCCTACCCGAAGTGCGCAACAAAATTGAAGAACAGCTGGTAGGCGAAAACCCTGAAGGTCTGGTGGATATGATTCATAAGCTGCACGGTAGTTGCGGCTATAGCGGCGTCCCCCGCATGAAAAACCTGTGCCAGCTCATTGAGCAACAATTACGTAGCGGGACTAAAGAAGAAGAGCTGGAGCCTGAATTTTTAGAGCTGCTGGATGAAATGGACAACGTTGCGCGCGAAGCGAAAAAGTTGTTGGGCTGATATTTGCCGGATGGCGGCGTGACCGCCCTATCCGGCCTACAACTCAGCGTAACTGTTGCCCCGCTTTCAGCGTCGCAGCCACGTTTCGTGCGGTCATTCGTACGTTCTCACTCGCATTCTTCAGCGCCTCATCCAGCGAACAAATGGTATAGATGACGCTAAAAACCGCATCCAGCCCATGCTCATGTACGACACCGACATCCGCCGTCAGGCTACCGGCAATGCCGATCACCGGTTTGTTGTAACGCTTTGCGATCTTCGCCACGCCAACCGGAACCTTACCGTGAATAGTCTGGCTATCGATACGCCCTTCCCCCGTCACCACTAAGTCCGCATCCGCAACGCAGGCATCCAGGCGTAACGCATCCGTCACGATCTCAATACCGCGGCGTAGCTGTGCGCCGCAAAACGCATACAGCGCCGCCCCCATACCGCCAGCAGCGCCACCGCCGGCCAGCTCCAGCACATTTACGTCCAGATCGCGCGCGATCAGTTGCGCATAGTGCGTAAGCGCCCGATCAAGACGCGGAATCATCTCCGCCGTCGCCCCCTTTTGTGGACCAAAGACCACTGAGGCTCCTTCTTTACCGGTCAACGGGTTAGTGACGTCGCAGGCCACTTCGATACGGCATCCGGCAAGACGCGGATCTAACTGCGAGATATCAATTCGGGCGAGCGATTCCAGGCCCATCGCGCCATGGGCAATATCTTCATCTTGCGCATCCAGCAACCTTGCGCCCAGCGCCTGCACCATACCAGCACCGCCATCATTGGTGGCGCTACCGCCAATCCCGATGATGATATGTTCCACGCCCGCATCCAGCGCATGACGAATTAGCTCCCCGGTTCCCCAGGAGGTGGTTTTCAGCGGATCGCGTAAATTCGCAGGAACCTGCTCCAGCCCGCTGGCGGCTGCCATTTCAATAAACGCCGAGCGCTCATCGCCGGATAAACCATAAAAAGCCTGAATTGTATTGCCCAAAGGGCCGGTAACATCAACATGCACAAGGTGACCTTGCATTGCGGCAACCATCGCTTCGACCGTTCCCTCACCGCCATCCGCAACCGGGATCTTCACGTATTCCGCCTCAGGCCAAATCTCACGGAATCCCAGTTCAATAGCCGTTGCCACTTCAAGCGCACTCAAACTTTCCTTATAGGAATCCGGTGCGATCACTATTTTCATAAAGCATCCTTACGCATGTTGACTGTGTTAAGCATACACCAGGAGGAAAACCACTCCACTTCATGGGAGCGGTCCCAGTTCGCTTAGCGTACCATGCACGGGCGCTTATTATCAAACTTCCAGTTCGGGATCAGATACTGCATTCCCATCGCATCATCACGTGCACCCAGTCCATGTTGCTGATACAGCTCATGCGCTTTCATCACCTGATCCATATCCAGCTCCACGCCCAGGCCCGGTTTCGCCGGAACCTGCACCATACCGCCCTTGATTGCAAAAGGTTCTTTGGTCAGCCGCTGGTTACCTTCCTGCCAGATCCAGTGGGTATCGATAGCGGTAATTTTCCCAGGCGCTGCCGCCGCGACATGAGTAAACATCGCCAGCGAAATATCAAAGTGGTTGTTAGAGTGAGAACCCCAGGTCAGCCCGAACTCATGACACATCTGCGCCACGCGAACAGAACCCTGCATCGTCCAGAAGTGCGGATCCGCCAGCGGAATATCCACGGACTGCAACGACAGCGTATGCCCCATCTGACGCCAGTCGGTGGCGATCATATTGGTGGCGGTCGGCAGACCGGTAGCACGACGGAACTCCGCCATCACTTCACGACCGGAGAAGCCCTGCTCGGCGCCGCACGGATCTTCCGCATAGGCCAACGATCCTTTCAGGTACTTACCAATTTTAATCGCTTCATTCAGCGACCATGCGCCGTTGGGATCGAGCGTGACGCGCGCCTGTGGAAAGCGTTTCGCCAGCGCGACAATAGACTCCGCTTCTTCTTCCCCGGCCAGTACGCCGCCTTTCAGTTTGAAGTCGTTGAAACCATATTTCTCATACGCGGCTTCCGCCAGACGTACTACCGCATCCGGGGTCATCGCCTCTTCATGACGCAGGCGATACCAATCGCATTTCTCATCCGGCTGGCTTTGATACGGCAGCGGCGTCGCTTTACGGTTGCCAACGAAGAACAGATAACCCAGCATTTCGACTTCGCTACGCTGCTGACCATCGCCCAGCAGAGATGCGACGTTGACGCCCAGATGCTGACCTAACAGATCCAACATCGCCGCTTCGATCCCAGTAACCACATGAATAGTGGTACGTAAATCGAAGGTCTGCAAACCACGGCCACCGGCATCACGATCGGCAAACGTATTGCGTACCGCGTTCAGCACGTTTTTGTACTCACCCAGCGTTTTCCCCACCACCAGCGGAATGGCATCTTCCAGAGTCTGACGAATTTTCTCGCCGCCGGGAATTTCCCCTACCCCGGTATGACCAGAGTTATCTTTAATAATCACAATATTACGTGTGAAGAACGGGGCATGGGCACCGCTCAGGTTCATCAGCATGCTGTCATGGCCTGCAACCGGGATCACCTGCATAGAGGTCACGACGGGGGTAGTAAATTGTGCGCTCATAATTAAATCCTTATTCAAAATTAGTGGCGGCCGAAAACGGGACGTTTACGGTCAAAAGTCCATCCGGGAATCAGATACTGCATTGGGCCTGCGTCATTACGCGCGCCGCCGGGCAGCGCCTTATAGGCCTCATGGGCTATCTGTATCTGATCCCAGTCAAGCTCCACGCCCAAACCGGACGCATCAGGTACCGCAATTTTTCCGTTTTTAATCTCCAGCGGATTTTTGGTCAGACGGCAATCGCCCTCCTGCCAGATCCAGTGGGTGTCGATAGCCGTCGGGTTGCCCGGTGCCGCTGCGCCGACGTGGGTAAACATCGCCAACGAAATATCAAAATGGTTGTTGGAATGGCAGCCCCAGGTCAGGCCCCAGTCATCGCATAACTGTGCCACGCGCACCGCGCCGGAAAGGGTCCAGAAGTGCGGATCGGCCAGCGGAATATCCACAGCGTTCAGCATTACCGCATGGCCCATCTCACGCCAGTTGGTGGCGATCATATTGGTCGCCACCGGCAGGCCGGTCGCACGGCGGAACTCGGCCATCACTTCGCGACCGGAAAAACCCTGTTCGGCACCGCACGGATCTTCGGCATAAGTCAGAACATCGTTCAGCCCTTTACACAGAGAGATGGCTTCATCCAGCAGCCAGGCCCCGTTGGGATCAACCGTAATACGCGCATCCGGGAAGCTTTTTTTCAGCGCGCGTACGGTGTCGATTTCCTGCTCTCCTGGCAGTACGCCGCCTTTGAGTTTGAAATCTTTAAAACCGTAGCGATCCTGCGAGGCTTCCGCCAGACGCACCACCGCATCCGGGGTCATCGCTTGCTGGTGACGCAGGCGGTACCATTCATGGTTGCCCGGCGTGCTTTCCAGATACGGCAGATCGGTCTTCGTGCGATCGCCTACGTAGAACAGATAGCCGAGCACAGTGACCGCATCGCGCTGTTTGCCGGGTCCTAACAGTTCACAGACCGGCACGTTGAGCGCCTTGCCCAGCAGATCGAGCAATGCGGCTTCAAGCGCGGCCACCGCATTAACCCGCAGTTCAAAGGTCCAGGCGCCTTTACCGAAAGTGTCAAAATCAGCGGCCTGGTTGCCTTTATGCACCTGCTGAACCACTTTATTCAGACGCGCGACTTCCTGTCCCAACACCTGTGGGATTGCATCCACCAGCGTCTGATAAATCACTTCACCGCCCGGCGCTTCACCAACCCCGGTATTGCCAGCGTTATCGGTGAGTACCACGATATTGCGGGTAAAGTATGCGTTATGCGCACCGCCAATATTGAGCAGCATGCTGTCATGCCCGGCCACTGGGATGACCTTCATATCGGTAATAACGGGACTCGATTGTGTTGTCATCGTCCTTGTCCTGTGACAGGTTTCAGTTCGATACGTTTAATATCACCCACCAGCACCAGATAGCTGACGACCGCAATCAGCGCATGTACCCCTACGTAAATCAACGCGCCGTTAAACGAGCCGGTAGTGCCCACAATGTAGCCAATGGCAATTGGCGTGACGATGCCGGAAATGTTGCCAAACATATTGAACAGGCCGCCGCTCAGACCGCTGATCTCTTTTGGCGCGGTGTCGGCCATCACCGCCCATCCCAACGCGCCGATGCCTTTGCCGAAGAAGGCCAGCGCCATAAAGCCAATGATCATCCACTCGACGTTGACGTAGTTACAGAACACCATCACCATCGATAGCAGCATCCCCATGACGATTGGCGTTTTACGCGCGATATTCAGTGAACCGGTACGGCGCATCAACCAGTCGGAAATAATGCCGCCGAGCACACCGCCCGCAAATCCGCAAATGGCCGGGACCGAGGCAACAAAACCGGCTTTCAGAATAGACATACCGCGCGCCTGCACCAGATAAACCGGGAACCAGGTGATAAAGAAGTAGGTCAGCGCGTTAATGCAGTATTGGCCGATATAAATACCAATCATCATCCGTGAACCCAGCAGCTGTTTGATCTGCCCCCACTTCACGCTGAACGGTACTTTAGCTTTGGCGGCCGCCTGATCCATATTGATCAGCGCCCCGCCTTCGGCAATGTACTCCAGCTCTTTTTGGTTTACGCCCGGATGCTGGTTTGGTTCATGAATCACCTTTAACCAGATAAAGCTGATAACAATCCCGAGACCACCCATAAAGAAGAACACATGTGACCAACCCACTTCATGGGTCAGCCAACCCATGATTGGTGCGAAGATAACGGTGGCAAAGTATTGCGCCGAGTTAAAGATAGCGACCGCCGTGCCCCTTTCCTGCGCCGGGAACCACGCCGCCACAATACGACTGTTGCCGGGGAAGGAGGGGGCTTCGGCTAACCCCACGAGGAAGCGCAGGGTAAACAGCGCGACGATAATTCCGAAGCCGCTAAAGATATCGACGAAGCCCTGCAGCAGGGTAAACATGGACCAGATAAAAATGGACCAGAAATAAACACGTTTGGAGCCGAAGCGATCGAGCAACCAGCCGCCGGGGATCTGGCCGATGACATACGCCCATGAGAAAGCGGAGAATACATACCCCATGCCTACCGCATCCAGGCCAATGTCTTTGGCCATCTCCGAACCGGCAATGGATAAGGTGGCGCGATCGCCGTAGTTGAAGGATGTGACGATAAACAGCATCACCACTATCCAGTAGCGAGCGTTAGTGCGTTTTTCCGCGCTGCTCGCCGCCTGACTTAATGAACTCATTGTTGCACTCCTGAATCCTGGCTTGCGCCAGTTCATTCTGTACAGCACCTGTAGGGTGATCAGAATGAGAGGTTAGTGTGTGGCAGTTTTGGTACAGCTCAGGGCCGTTTTATTCTGACTCGCTGCCATTCCGGGAACTGACGGGAAAAGTATATGAAGGAGTGCCACTTTCCCTCACCGTGCATGAACACAACATTAGGGAGGCAGTGAGAAGTTGTTTGGGGCATAAGCCCAAAGCAGTGGAAGTTAGTTCACGTAATTGGGGTTTTATTGCCGGGTGGCGGCTTCGCCTGACCCGGCCTACGGTTTTCTAATGAGTGGGGTTGCATGCCCGTGCGGGCGAGGGATTATTTAAGCAAGGTTCCCCAGTTTTCTACCCAGGGATTAGATTCGCTTTCCGGTTCAGGATGCTCGCTGGCATCAATCAGCAGCATTTCACCTACGCGCTGCGCGCTTTGTTCCTGTAACAGCGCATCGAACTGCTTGCCGCCATTGCAAAAATTAACGTAGCTGCTGTCGCCAAGCGCAATGACGCCATAACGCAGATTAGGCTGGAAACCGAGATTATCTTTGATTCCCTGAAACAGCGGCACAATGCTATCCGGCAGATCGCCCTGCCCGGTCGTTGAGGTCACCACCAATGCATATTTATCCTGATAAGCCTGCCAGTCGGTAAGCTCCGGGTCTTCAAATACCGTGGCTTTATGGCCCTGCGCAGTTAAAATCGCCTCGGCCTCTTCGGCAACCAACAGCGCGTTTCCATACATCGTGCCGACAAAAATTCCAATTTCCGCCATAACCTTTATCTCCAGGGACTTAAGAATCTATCTGTTCATCCTGACCTGACAGCCCGCTGAACTCAACCCTTTCATTCTCAGGGAGAAGTCCGCGCCAGCCAAACTGTGATAACGCCTGCATCCAGACCTCATCCAGCCCGGCGCGAATAACCAGCGGTTCGCCAGTAAAGGGATGAGTCAGCTCAAGCTGACTAGCATGCAGCATCAAGCGCTGACAGCCGAAATGCTCTGCGGCGCTGCGGTTTTGCCGTAAATCACCATGCTTGCTGTCGCCAATTATCGGATGGCGCAAGTGAGCCAAATGGCGTCTGAGCTGGTGCTTACGACCGGTCTGAGGCTCCAGCTCCACCAGCCCGTAACGGGTGGTGGGATAGCGCCCGGTCGCCACCGGCATTTCAACCGTCGCCAGACCGCGATAATGGGTGACCGCAGGCTGCGGCTCTTTATCCTCGCGGGCAAATTTATCGGCTATCTTATCCAGCTCTTCCACCAGCGGGTAATCCAGCACGGCGTCGTCCATCAGCCAGCCACGCACAATCGCATGATAGCGTTTCTGCATTTGATGATGTTCAAACTGCTGAGACAGCAAACGCCCGGCTTCGCTGGACAGCCCCATCAGCAGCACGCCGGAGGTCGGTCTGTCGAGCCGGTGGGCGGTAAACACGTGCTGACCAATCTGGTCGCGCACCGTTTGCATCACCACCACTTTCTCATCGCGGTCGAGCCAACTGCGGTGAACCAGCCAACCAGAAGGTTTATTGACCGCAACCAGCCATTCGTCCTGATAGAGGATCTCCAGCATCAGGCGTTATCACTTGTAAATAGCGCATCCAGTTCCTGCAATGCCGTCAGGAGAATGTCGCGTTGCGGGTGATCGGCCGTCAGCGCCATTTCGTAATACGGTGCGATGGCAAAAGCCTGCGGCAGCGGCTGCGCATTATCAAGCAGGCTATGCATGCGGGGAATCAACACCCACTGCAGCCATTCGACCGGCTCCATGGTATCCATACAAAAAGGCTGCGTGCTGGTAAACAAATGCTCCTCTGGCTCGTCCATCCGCCAGTGATGATGTTCACGCAGTAGCGCTTCAAGCGCGTGTAACTGCTGGCGCACACGGTCATGAGTCGTCATGAAATTAACCTCAATGATGAAAAATCTGGCGCGAAGAATAGCACTAGTGAAGAGGAAATAAAAAAAGGGAGCACTGTAAAAACAGTGCTCCCGGTTCGTTTCGCAGCATTCCAGCTACTTTTGGTGCTCCCTGCTCATCCGTGACAACTTTTCCTGTGGTCTTGCGACCTTGTTCATCCTGAACTTTTGCATCCTGCTCACATCACCCCGATGTGAAAACTTCATCCTGAAGTGTCCTGGCCATCCTGACCCGCCGAACATCCTGACCGGCTCTCATTCTCCATCCTGGAGGTGTCCTTTAACGCATCCCGCGCTTTCCGCTTTGCTTCATCCTGAAGCCTGTCCTTGTAACACCATCCTGGTGTGTCCT
The DNA here is from genome assembly GCF_005281115.1 of Citrobacter sp. wls710. Taxonomy (NCBI): domain Bacteria; kingdom Pseudomonadati; phylum Pseudomonadota; class Gammaproteobacteria; order Enterobacterales; family Enterobacteriaceae; genus Citrobacter; species Citrobacter sp. wls710. Next base: position 242,476 of record NZ_SZXD01000026.1, on the reverse strand, counting down.
GCCGAAGAGCCATCATCCTGATGTTCACTTCGTTGTGCGACTCCTTGTCGACAGATATAGAATCGCCTGTTTCGCTTTGTCTTACAAGATACTTACAGACAAACACTTAAGGTAATTTTCATATGAAAGTTGACAATAAAATACTAACAAGTTGAATTGTAAGTAATTAATAGTTTTTCAATTCATTAAGTCTTCACTTATTACCTGGCAATGTCCTACAGGGTTTGTAAGAGATCTCTCACACGATTAAGGGCAAACAGGATTACAGAACTGGCTTAAGTTGAGTGAGGAATTCCGCAAGCGAGGCTGCCAGCACCGTTCGTTGACGGGTTCCCAGCGTTTCTTTGCAAACTTCACCGGACAGGTTGCACACCGAGATGACATCAAGTTCGTTGTCCTGAGTGGCAATGAAAAGCGTAGGCGAGAGCTTGAGTCGCTTTTGCGTAACCAGGTGACCAATCAGGTTTTCCTGAACGCGCCTGAAGTCATCCTCACTCCAGGTTTGCAGCAACGTCAGCTTTTCATTCGCAAACTGCGCGTGCATATCCCCAGCAAACTGGGTGGTGTAAAAAGCGTGAACGGCAGGTTGTATCACAATGTCAAAGGCACGTTCAACCGCATTGACGTTTTTTTCACCTACAAAAGGCTGAGGTTGCCAATAAACCGCATCGTTAGTGGAAGAAATGATGCACGGTGACGGTACACCATACAGCTCTTCGCTGAGCGGCCAGCTGTTGTTTTTGTCATGCCACGCGTCGCAATAACGCGTCGTAAAGGCTGTCAACGCCTGCACTGTCAATTCGTCCACTGATTTCTCTCTTCACAAAAGCCAGGATACACTTGTCGCATAGTGTATCTGGTTTATGACGGTGAAACATGTCTTCTTATGAAAATCATCGGGCGCTTGACGGCCTGACTCTCGGTAAATCAACGGATTATCGGGACAATTACGATGCCAGTCTGTTGCAAGGCGTTCCGCGCAGCCTCAACCGCGACCCGCTGGATTTAAAGGCCGATAATTTGCCTTTCCACGGAGCCGACATCTGGACGCTGTATGAACTGTCATGGCTGAATGCTAACGGCTTACCGCAGGTTGCGGTCGGTCATGTGGAGCTGGATTACACCAGCGTAAATCTGATTGAATCGAAAAGCTTTAAGCTGTACCTGAACAGTTTTAACCAGACGCGTTTTGACTCCTGGGAGGCGGTACGCCAGACGCTGGAAAACGATCTGCGCGCCTGCGCTCAGGGCGATGTCAGCGTGGCGCTATACCGCCTTGACGAACTGGAAGGACAACCGATCGCCCACTTTAACGGCACCTGTATCGATAATCAGGATATCGTCATTGATAACTACCAGTTCAGCACTGAATATCTGGAAAATGCCGTGAGCGGCGAAAAAGCGGTGGAAGAGACGCTGGTCAGCCACCTGCTGAAATCCAACTGTCTGATCACCCACCAGCCCGACTGGGGCTCCATACAAATTCAGTATCGTGGACGCAAAATCGACAGGGAGAAGCTGCTGCGTTATCTGGTCTCCTTCCGCCACCATAATGAATTTCACGAGCAGTGCGTGGAGCGCATTTTCAATGACATTCTGCGCTTCTGCCAGCCGGAGAAACTGAGCGTCTACGCGCGCTACACGCGGCGTGGTGGTCTGGACATTAACCCATGGCGCACCAATACCGATTTCACGCCAGCTACGGGCCGACTGGTACGTCAGTAATCTTTTTTCTCAATTTTGCGTGTCGGATTCCGCGCGCAAGGTTGTGAAAGGCCATCAGCCAGGGCTATTGTAACTACCAGGGAATGACGTTTTGCGTCCCATAAGGAGTCTACTTGATTACACATATTAGCCCACTTGGCTCAATGGACATGTTGTCGCAGCTGGAAGTCGAATTACTTAAACGCACGGCCAGCAGCGACCTGTATCAACTGTTTCGTAACTGTTCACTTGCCGTTCTGAACTCCGGCAGTCTGACCGACAACAGCAAAGAACTGCTGTCCCGCTTTGAAAGTTTCGACATTAACGTGCTGCGCCGCGAACGAGGCGTGAAGCTGGAACTGATTAATCCGCCTGAAGATGCGTTTGTTGATGGGCGCATCATTCGTGCGCTACAAGCCAACCTTTTTGCCGTGCTGCGCGACATTCTGTTCGTCAATGGTCAGATCCATAACGCGGGTCGTTTTCAGCATCTGGATCTCGAAAGTTCGGTGCATATTACCAACCTGGTGTTCTCGATCCTGCGTAACGCCCGGGCGCTACACGTCGGTGAAGCGCCGAACATGGTTGTCTGCTGGGGCGGTCACTCAATCAACGAAAATGAATACCTGTATGCGCGTCGCGTCGGCACCCAGTTGGGCCTGCGTGAGTTGAACATCTGTACCGGCTGCGGTCCGGGAGCGATGGAAGCGCCAATGAAAGGCGCTGCGGTCGGTCACGCCCAGCAGCGTTACAAAGACAGCCGCTTTATTGGTATGACCGAACCGTCAATCATCGCCGCTGAGCCGCCTAACCCGCTGGTTAACGAACTGATCATCATGCCGGACATTGAAAAACGTCTGGAAGCGTTCGTGCGTATCGCCCACGGTATTATCATCTTCCCGGGTGGTGTCGGGACTGCGGAAGAGCTGTTGTATCTGCTGGGGATCCTGATGAACCCGGCTAACAAAGATCAGGTGCTACCGCTGATTTTGACCGGACCAAAAGAGAGTGCCGATTACTTCCGCGTGCTGGACGAATTTATCGTGCACACGCTGGGGGAAGAAGCCCGCCGACACTATCGCATTATCATTGACGATGCGGCGGAAGTTGCGCGTTTGATGAAAAAAGCGATGCCGCTGGTAAAAGAGAACCGTCGCGACACCGGAGATGCCTACAGTTTTAACTGGTCGATTCGTATCGCACCTGATTTGCAGATGCCGTTCGAGCCGTCCCATGAAAACATGGCTAACCTGAAACTGTATCCGGATCAACCCGTTGAAGTTCTGGCGGCCGACCTGCGTCGTGCATTCTCGGGTATTGTGGCCGGTAACGTGAAGGAGGTCGGCATTCGCGCCATCGAAGAGTTTGGCCCGTACAAAATCCACGGTGACCGCGAAATGATGCGTCGCATGGACGATCTCCTGCAGGGCTTCGTTGCGCAGCATCGCATGAAGTTGCCAGGCTCCGCGTACATCCCTTGCTACGAGATCTGCGCCTGACCTTCAACACCCGATAGCAGACGCTACCGCGGTGACAATTTTGTCCATATCAAAGCCGGGTTTGGCGCATGCGCCTCCCGGCTTTTTTTAGTGATACCAGTCACATAGCTCAGACGATTATATAAATACCAATGATATATCGTTAAATATAACGCGCCACGCAAACGATTACCTTTAAAAACCAACCGTCATTTATCTTAGGAAATTATTATTAGTCGCCAAAATCCTCTAAAAACAACAGTTTTTACAGCGCAACGCTCGTATCTTCGCGCCTTCGCTTTCATGAGATATGTCGTTAATGTTAGCCTCTGCGCCCGTAAATTCGCTTTGACTATTTTTTAACAGATTAATGGTCCAAATTTATCCACATAAAAGGTGGATTATTGCATTTGGGATCGCGATCACTGATACATTCATTACTAAAATGTATCTTTCCGCCCGCAAATTATTACGGCGAAAAATTATATAAAAAATCGCTCAACGAATTTCGATTTACAGTCGGGTTCTTTCTCATCGGATTGACCCCAAACCCGACTTTTTAAGCTTCCTCCAGGAGAAATAGATGGAAAACACTCAAACCAGCACTATCGTTACGGGTCAGACCCGCAGCGCATGGCGCAAGACAGATACCATGTGGATGCTGGGCCTTTACGGCACGGCGATTGGCGCGGGTGTATTGTTCCTGCCGATTAACGCAGGTGTAGGCGGTATGATCCCGCTGATCATCATGGCGATCCTTGCCTTCCCGATGACCTTCTTTGCACACCGTGGCCTGACCCGCTTCGTGTTGTCCGGTAAAAATCCGGGTGAAGACATTACTGAAGTTGTAGAAGAACACTTTGGCGTTGGCGCGGGTAAACTGATTACCCTGCTCTACTTCTTCGCTATCTACCCGATTCTGTTGGTTTACAGCGTAGCAATCACCAACACCGTTGAAAGCTTCCTGGCTCACCAGCTGGCGATTACTCCGCCGCCGCGTGCCATTCTGTCTCTGATCCTGATTGTCGGTATGATGACCATCGTGCGCTTCGGTGAGCAGATGATCGTTAAGGCGATGAGCATCCTGGTATTCCCGTTTGTTGCCGCCCTGATGCTGCTGGCGCTGTATCTGATCCCTCAGTGGAGCGGTGCGATTCTGGAAACCATGTCTTTTGACTCTGCGGCAACCACCGGCAACGGCCTGCTGTTGACCCTGTGGCTGGCGATTCCGGTAATGGTGTTCTCCTTTAACCACTCCCCGATCATCTCCTCCTTCGCCGTGGCGAAGCGTGAAGAGTACGGTGATGAAGCTGAGAAGAAATGCTCCAAGATTCTGGCATTCGCTCACATCATGATGGTACTGACCGTTATGTTCTTCGTCTTCAGCTGTGTATTCAGCCTGACTCCGGCAGATCTGGCCGCAGCGAAAGAGCAGAACATCTCTATCCTGTCTTACCTGGCGAACCACTTTAACGCGCCGATTATTGCCTGGATGGCACCGATCATCGCGATGATCGCTATCACCAAATCCTTCCTCGGCCACTACCTGGGCGCACGTGAAGGCTTCAACGGGATGGTGATTAAGTCTCTGCGCGGCAAAGGCAAAACCATCGAAATCAACAAACTGAACAAAATCACTGCGCTGTTCATGCTGGTAACCACCTGGATTGTGGCAACGCTGAACCCGAGCATCCTCGGTATGATTGAGACCCTGGGTGGCCCAATCATCGCGATGATTCTGTTCCTGATGCCGATGTATGCAATTCAGAAAGTACCGGCAATGCGTAAATACAGCGGCCATATCAGCAACGTCTTCGTTGTGATTATGGGCCTGATCGCTATCTCCGCTATTTTCTACTCTCTGTTCAGTTAATTCCCCTGCGCCGCTCCTCGGGGCGGCGCACCTCGATACACAATGGACGCCTCATGATTAGCGTATTCGATATTTTCAAAATCGGCATTGGCCCTTCCAGCTCCCATACTGTTGGCCCGATGAAAGCAGGCAAACAATTCACGGATGACCTGATTGCACGCGGAATTCTCACTGACGTAACCCGCGTAGTGGTTGATGTTTATGGCTCTTTGTCCCTGACGGGCAAAGGTCACCATACCGACATCGCGATTATTATGGGTCTGGCGGGTAATCTGCCGGATACCGTAGACATTGATGCCATCCCGGCCTTTATCCAGGATGTGAACACTCATGGGCGTTTGCTGCTGGCGGACGGTCAACATGAGGTCGAATTCCCGGTCGACAAGTGCATGAATTTCCATACGGACAATCTGTCCCTGCACGAAAACGGGATGCGTATTACCGCACTGGCGGGTGAAAAAGCCATTTACAGCCAGACTTACTATTCCATTGGCGGTGGGTTCATCGTTGATGAAGAACACTTTGGTTTACCGAACAACTCTCCGGTAAACGTACCGTATCCGTATAAATCTGCGGCGGACTTGCAACGTCATTGCCAGGAAACCGGCCTGTCGCTTTCCGGTCTGATGATGCAAAACGAACTGGCGCTGCACAGCAAAGAAGAGCTGGAACAGCACTTTGCCAACGTCTGGGAAGTGATGCGTAGCGGGATTGAGCGCGGTATCACCACCGAAGGTGTATTGCCGGGTAAACTGCGCGTTCCGCGTCGTGCGGCGGCGCTACGTCGTATGTTGGTCAGCAGTGACAAAACCACCACTGACCCGATGGCGGTTGTTGACTGGATCAACATGTTCGCGCTGGCCGTGAACGAAGAAAACGCCGCCGGTGGACGCGTGGTGACTGCGCCAACCAACGGCGCATGCGGGATTGTTCCTGCCGTGCTGGCGTACTACGACAAGTTTATCCGTGAAGTGAACGCTAACTCGCTGGCACGCTACATGCTGGTCGCGAGCGCCATCGGCTCGCTGTACAAGATGAACGCCTCTATCTCTGGCGCCGAAGTCGGCTGTCAGGGTGAAGTCGGCGTAGCCTGCTCCATGGCAGCTGCCGGTCTGGCCGAGCTGCTGGGCGGTAGCCCAACGCAGGTATGCATCGCGGCGGAAATCGGTATGGAACACAACCTGGGTCTGACCTGCGATCCGGTTGCCGGCCAGGTTCAGGTACCGTGCATTGAGCGTAATGCCATTGCTTCGGTTAAAGCAGTAAACGCCGCGCGTATGGCGCTGCGCCGTACCAGTGAACCGCGCGTGTGCCTCGATAAAGTCATCGAGACCATGTACGAAACCGGGAAAGACATGAATGCCAAATACCGCGAAACCTCTCGCGGCGGTCTGGCGATGAAGATTGTCACCTGCGATTAAAGCCCAACTTATCCGGCCTACAGTTCCATTGTCATTTGTAGGCCGGATAAGGCGTCAGCCGCCATCTGGCAAAATGTTGATTTCAGATATTCGCCTCCCCCCGCCGTGAATGTTACCCTACGGACTGATCTGTTAGGGAGAACACCGTGGCCGTCCACCTGCTCATTGTCGATGCACTGAATCTTATCCGCCGTATTCACGCCGTACAGGGCTCCCCCTGCGTGGAGACGTGCCAGCACGCGCTCGATCAATTAATTGTGCACAGTCAGCCCACGCACGCCGTGGCGGTCTTTGATGACGAAGCGCGCAACAGCGGCTGGCGTCACCAAAGACTGCCTGACTACAAAGCCGGTCGGCCGCCAATGCCACAAGACTTGTATCAGGAAATGCCCGCCTTACGCGCCGCTTTTGAACAGCGCGGCGTCTGCTGCTGGGTCTCCAGCGGTAATGAAGCCGACGATTTAGCCGCTACTCTGGCGATTAAAGTCTGCCAGGCAGGACATCAAGCCACCATCGTCTCCACCGATAAAGGCTACTGTCAGTTGCTCTCCCCGACGCTGCGTATTCGCGACTATTTTCAGAAGCGCTGGCTGGACGCGCCGTTCATTGAGAAAGAGTTCGGCGTGCTGCCACAACAACTGCCCGATTACTGGGGGCTGGCTGGGATCAGCAGTTCTAAAGTACCGGGGGTCGCAGGTATTGGCCCCAAAAGCGCCACACAATTGCTGACGCAGTTTCTAACGCTGGAAGGCATTTACGCGCATCTTGATGAGGTGCCGGAAAAGTGGCGCAAGAAACTCGAAGAACATCGGGAAATGGCGTTTCTGTGTCGGGATATCGCGCGACTGCAAACGGACTTACATATCGACGGGAATTTACAGCAGCTACGGCTGGCGCGGTAGTCTTATTACTGGATGGTGGGGCAAACCCCTTATCCGGCCTACTTACCGTACAACCCTGTAGGCCGGATAAACCCCGGGTGATTACCAGGCGGTATGGTACAGCTCAACGATATCGCCCAGGCTCGCTTCACGCGGATTTCCGCCGGTACAGACATCATCAAATGCAGCCTGCGCCAGTGCAGGAATATCCTCTTTGCGTACGCCTACATCGCGCAGGTGCAGCGGGATCCCAACATCACGGTTAAGGGCAAATACCGCATCCACTGCCGCTTTCCGTGCTTCTGCCAGCGTCAGTCCTTCAACCTTCACGCCCATCACCCGGGCGATATCGCGAAATTTCTCCCCGGTATATTCGGCGTTATAGTGCATCACATGCGGTAGCAAAATGGCATTCGCGACGCCGTGCGGGGTGTTATAAAACGCGCCCAGCGGGTGCGCCATGCCATGCACTAATCCCAGGCCAACGTTGGAAAACCCCATTCCGGCAACGTACTGGCCCAGCGCCATCGCTTCGCCCGCCTGGCTGTCGCCCGCGACCGACCCGCGTAAAGCCCCGGCAATAATTTCAATCGCTTTAATGTGCAGCGCATCGGTAAGCGCCCACGCTGCTCGCGTGATGTATCCTTCAATGGCATGGGTCAGGGCGTCAACACCCGTGGCCGCTTTTAAGGCCGCAGGCATACCGTCCATCATGTCAGCATCGATAAACGCCACCTGCGGAATATCATGTGGATCGACACAAACAAACTTACGCCGGTTTTCTTCATCCGTGATCACGTAGTTAATGGTCACTTCCGCCGCCGTCCCTGCTGTGGTTGGGATAGCCATAACCGGCACGCTCGGGCAGCGCGTCGGGGATAACCCTTCGAGGCTGCGTACATCCGCAAACTCAGGGTTATTGTTGATAATACCAATCGCTTTACAGGTATCCTGCGGGGAGCCTCCGCCAATAGCTATCAAATAGTCTGCGCCACTTTGCTGAAAGACCTCCAATCCTTCCTGTACCACCGCAATGGTTGGGTTAGGAATAACACCTGAATAGATTTCCCACGCCAGACCTGCAGCGTCCATCCGGGACGTCACCTTCTCGACAACACCGCACCGCACCAGATTCTCATCGGTCACAATCAGCGCCTTGCGATAACCACGACGGATGACTTCATCGGTTAATGCACCAACAGCTCCCCGGCCAAACCATGCCGTTTCGTTCAGAATCATTCTGTTCGCCATCGTATTTCTCCTTTTCGCTATGCGAAATTACTCTTCAATTCGTAATCCGTAAGATTTGAATTTCTCCAGCACAATCGCGATCTCCTCATCGTCTAACACCGGAACCGGATCAACAATGGCCAGGGTGCTCAGATAAAGGCGCGCCAGAACTTCTACTTCATGCGCCAACCACAGTGCTTTTTCCAGATTCGCTTCACAAGCAATCAGCCCATGGTGCTGTAAAAGCGTTGCCTTACGGTTTTTCAGGGCGACGCTCACATGCTCTGACAGCTCTCGTGTACCAAACGTCGCATAAGGCGCACACGGAATAGAGTTTCCCCCCGCCGCCGCAATCATGTAATGGATTGCCGGAATTGGACGGTTGAGAATAGAAACGGCCGTACAGTGCACAGCATGGTTATGGACAACCGCATTGGCGTCCGGACGCGTCTGGTAAGCCGCCAGGTGAAAACGCCATTCGCTGGAGGGTAACTGACCTTTATCATATTTTCCGTCGTTATCTACATACACGATCATGTTTTCAGTAAGTCTTTCATAAGGAATACCGCTGGGCGTGATCAACATCCCATTCTCATATCGCGCACTCACATTTCCCGCCGTCCCCTGATTTAATCCAAGGCTGGTCATTTCAAGACAGGTTTCAATGATTTCTCGTGACAAACGCATTCTTTCCATAATGATTCTCCGGGTACAGTTTCTCCTCGTCTTTAATTGCGAAAAATGTAGCCGCAGAATAAGACGGGTCAGGTTTCAGATATGGGCAGCCACTGAATGTGTTTATTCAGATCCAGTTGGCCGATTTATTTATAGCAACGTATTATTGTTGTCTTACGCGCTTAATAAGTTTCATCGGTACTTTTACAGTTTCTTTAATAGGTTGGTCGTCAATGGCACTCATCATCATATCGAATGCTTTTTCCGCCCAAACATTTTCATCCTGCTGCATTGACCAGACATTATTGGCGAGAAATCCCAGCATCGGATGTTCATCGAATGTGCCAATATTAATATCAGGTGAAATTGTGCCGAAACAATGGCGAATAGCGTTAATAGCACCTTCCAGCACGGGTAATGATGAGGCAATAAACGCCTGCGGCTGCCCCTGTTCACCAATCAATCTATCCATCAGTTGAAAACCACCTTCAGGGGTGTTGTCAGGACCTTCACGCACCCAATCACGGTGATGAATACCATTATTCTTCAAAGAATTAAGGTAACCTTGCAAACGATCGCCAATACTGGGTAATCCGGTATCTCCGACTAAAAACCAGATCGGAGCCTTTCCGGCATCAAACAAACTTTGCGTCAACTTTTCGCCGCCTAAAATATTATGACTTTCAACCAGTGCGTTATCGGTATACTTAAAATCACGGTCCAGTAACACCATCGGTTTTCTGACCTGGCGTAAATGGTGTTGCTGATTCTCCAATGTTGAGGGAACAATAAAAAGGCCATCAACATTGCGAGCGATTAACGCTTTGGTCAATTTATTTTCGTAATCAACATCATCATAGGTACAGCTAATCATTAACTGATAACCGGAGCGACGACAGCGTTGCTCAAGTTTCTCGGCGAGAGTGGCAAAAAAAACGTTGGAAATATTTGGAACAATCAGTCCCAATGTATCCGTTTTATTCAATTTCAGGCTGCGGGCCGAATGGTTTATGACGTAACCATAACGCTCAACATATTCATTAATACGCGTTTGGGTTTTGACACTGATTCGATATTGCTCTGCTTTCCCGTTCAGCACCAGTCGTACGGTCGTAACCGATAAATTCAGATCGCTGGCTATCTGTTCTACTGTTTTAGCCATTTATATGCCCCAGTCCACATCCAAAAACGTCAATCTCCAATCATAAAAGTATTTTAAACTTTTGTCTTACTGCATAAGCTGGTTAATCGCCTGCTGCTGATCCCACATCATCAGATAGACCTGGTATTTGCGCTCATAGAAGTCCCGCCGTGCCGGATTAGCCTTAATAACCTCGCCGGAGCGAACCATCGCCTGGCATGCAGATGGAATATTTGCCCACGCGCCGCTTGCTACCGCGCCGGTGATAGCTGCCCCTAACGTCACTACATCTTCCTCCTGCATAAGATGAATATCGCATCCGGTAGCATCGGCATACTCCCGCATCCACAGCGGGTTATGCGTTGCGCCGCCGCACAGCGCCAGTCGGGAAATGGTATGGCCGTTTTCACGCATCACTTCCATAATATGCCGCGTACCGCAGGCAATCGCCTGTAATGTCGCCAGGTACAGGCGAGCCACCTGCATCTCGCCTCGCTCAAGAGTCAAGCCGCAGACGCTGCCCCGGGCATCGGGTCGCGCGCGGGGGGAGCGATTGCCATGGTGATCGGCCAGCACATGCAAATAACGACCAGGTTCAGACTCCTTCCTCTCAAGTTCCGCAACCCATTCGTTGACTAAAACGATCGGATGGCAACCCCGCGCCTCGGCCTTATGAAACAGCTCCGCACTTGCGCCTGATTCCTGGAGCGTCCAGTCGACCAATGCCCCAGCGGCGCTTTGCCCTCCCTCCGTCAACCAGTAGCCTGGCAGCATGGCAGACCAATACGGTCCCCATACGCCCGGCGTATAAATTTCCTGTTCGCTGCACAGCATATGGCAGTTTGACGTTCCGCTAATCAACGCTAACGTTCCCGCTGGCTCAACGCCAGCAAGCGCCAAACCGCCTGCATGGGCATCAATCATCCCACTGGCGACGACAACTGCAGTCGTCAGCCCCAACGCCTGGGCCGCATCGGCGCTAAGCGTTCCCACGGCGGCACCAGGCGGAAGAATATGCGACGGAATTTTGCCCGTTAAATCCGTTAACTCTACGGCGTCGAGCAGAGAGTGGCTAAAGCGTTGTTCATGGGCCAGATAGTTCCATTTACAGGTCAGCGTACACAGACCGGCCACGTCGCTCCCGGTGGCTTTACAGACAAGGTAGTCAGCCAAATCGTAAAAACGATGCGCACTGTGCCAGGTTGCAGGAAAGTGTTTTTTTAGCCACAGCACCTTGGGAAGCTCCATTTCGACGCTGACTTCACCGCCAACGTAACGCAGAGCCGGATCCTGTGTAGCATTAATATGCTGAGCTTCCTGCACCGCGCGATGGTCCATCCACATGATGATGTTATGGTCTGATGGTTCGCCTGGTGAAACCGCCAGGCCCTGCCCTTGCTCGTCGAGAGCCACCAATGAACAAGTGGCATCGAATCCCAGTGAACGGATATCCTCAATGCAGATCCCGGATGACGATACCGCCCCCTTAACTGCATCGCAAACCTGCTGCCAGATTTCTGCAGATGACTGCTCAACCCGAGCGGGGCCGGGTCGAAACTGCGAGATAGGGCGTGTCGCAAAGGCCAGACGTTTGCCGCTGGAATCGAAAACACCCGCCCTGACACTGGCAGAGCCGACATCCACACCGAGGAAATATCCACTGCTCATAGTAACTCCCTGACGTTAGCTAATAGTGGGGCGAGTACCTCGCCCCAACGCTCTTATTTTTTACCGAATGGGTGTAACAGCTTGTCAATTTCTGGGGTATCAATGTTCTTCGCACTAACGAATTTCACCGGAATATCAATCTCTTTTGGTACAGACTGACCGGATACCGCCGCATTCAGCGTCTTGATACCCTGATAGCCAATCTGGTAGGCGTCCTGCACAACAAAGCCCTGAATCACTCCGGACTTCAGGAAGGCAATAATGGCCTCGGTGCTATCAAAACCAATCACCTTCACTTTGCCTTTCAGGTTTTGACTATCAATTGCGTTTGCTACGCCGAGTGTTGAGCCTTCATTAGTGCCATAAATCCCTGCAATATCCGGGTTGGCCTGGATCATATCGATGGTTTTATCCATCGCTTTTTGCGGATCGCCATCACTGTACTGGACTGGTAGCACCTGGATATCCGGATATTTTTCCTTCATGCGGGCAATAAATCCTTCCGAACGCTCAATCGCTGAGGAGGTCCCTGCTACGTGCGCAATAATGCCCACTTTTCCTTTGTTGCCCACTTCTGCTGCCAGCGCGTCTGCCGCTTCAGCCCCGGCTTTACGGTTATTCGTGGCGACAAAACTGACCGGAATATCAGAATTCACACCGGAGTCAAAGGTCACAACTTTAATGCCGCGTGAATTTGCGGTCTCAACTAATGGCGCCAGTGCATTGGCATCTAACGCGGCCAGCAATAGTCCATTGGGTTTTTGCGCCATCGCGTTTTCAACTAACTGAATCTGCTCGGCAATCTGAGTTTCATCCGCCGGGCCCACATAGCTGGTTTTGTCACCCAACTCTTTTGCTGCCGCCTCCGTCCCCATTTTTACGGTTTGCCAGAATTCATGCTGGAAACCTTTACTGACCACGGGAAGATTCATATCTTTAGCCAAAACGCTGGATGTCATACAGGCCAGCAGGGATAACGCATAGACAAAATTCCTGGTTCTCATTGTTTTACTCCGTTCTGAGTGAGTCACCCTAAACGTCAGGGTTATGATGTCCCGTGACTTCCGGGAGCGTAAATCAACGAATTTTTTTGCGTAATGTGTCGAGATAAACCGCAGCAATGACCACTACACCCATGGCCACCATTTGCCAGAACTGGGAAACTCCCATCAGGTTCAGACCATTTTTCAACACGCTCATAATGAATGCGCCAATGATGGTGCCGCCGATGGTGCCAATCCCGCCCATCAGACTGGTACCGCCAATAACGACCGCCGCGATAGCTTCCAGCTCATATCCCACGCCGACCGTCGGCTGCCCGGAGTTTAAACGAGAGGCCAGAATGACCCCGGCAATCCCGGTCAGCAGACCACAAAAGGCGTAGACGAAAATTTTGACGCGTTGCACTTTAATCCCGGAAAGATGTGCCGCCACCTCATTACTGCCCACTGCGTAAACATAGCGGCCTATCACCGTTTTCTTCAGGATGTAGGCGGCGATGAGCGCCACCACCACCAGGTAAAAGACAGGATATGGCAGCACATCAAACAACCGTCCCTGGGCCAGCATTTTGAAGGTGGGGTAATCAGCGAAGTAAATCGCGCGGCCATCGGTCATCACCATATTGATACCTCTGACGGACATCATCAGACCCAGCGTGGCGATAAAAGGCGGGATAGTCATTTTGGTGACCAGCAGGCCATTGATATAGCCGCATAATCCTCCAGCCAGTACCCCCGCAAAAATACAGACGGGCAGAGGCAGACCTAGCGTGGCGCAGATACCTACCGCGACACCAGAAAATGCCACGACTGAACCGAGAGAAAGGTCGATCCCTGAAGTGATAATGACGAAGGTAACGCCAATCGCCATAATGCCAATCACCGAGGTTTGCAGGGCAATTGTCATAATGTTTTCAGTGTTAAAGAAAAATGGCGAACCAAAACTAAAAAATATCACCAAAATAATCAGACTTAAAAGTGGCGCAAGGCGCATTAAAAGTTCTTTGTTAATTTTTATTTTCTTATTATTGCTGTCTGAAGAGGTTACAGAGATAGTCATAAGTTAGTCCTCTAACGTCGCATATTGCATGATTTTTTCTTGTGTGGCGTCATCAGAAGCTAGCTCTCCGGTAATACGCCCATTACGCATCACTAAAATGCGATCGCACATACCCAGCACTTCCGGTAATTCAGAGGAGATCATGATAATTGATTTCCCTTTTGCCACCAGCCGATTCATTAATTCATAAATTTCAAGTTTGGCCCCCACATCAATCCCGCGAGTGGGTTCATCAAAGATGAGAATATCGGTGTCTTTACACACCCATCGGGCAATAATAATTTTCTGCTGATTACCACCACTTAAATTCAAGGCAGCTTGCTCTAAATGTGGTGTTTTAATGCGTAGGGCTTTAACCTGTTCCTCGCTGGTTTTCTGGCAACGTGTGCTGTCCACATTGCCAAAACGATCGGAATACTCAGGGTAATTGCCCAACATAATATTGCGCTCAACGGACAGTCCTAATGCCAGCCCCTCTTTTTTCCTGTCCTCGGTTAAATAGCTGATACCCTGTTGGATAGCATCAGGAATATCTTTAATCACCGTAACTTTACCGTTCAGCTTGAGGGTCCCACCATCAATGGGATCCGCGCCAAAAATCGCCCGTGCCAGCTCAGTACGCCCTGCGCCCATCAGGCCGGCGAAGCCCAGGATTTCTCCTTGGTAAAGCGTGAAATCGATATTGTTCAATACCCCATTGCGCGTTAGCCCACTCACTTCCAACACGGGCTTACGTTGAGCCAAAGGTTTACGGCGAGGATAAATATTACCGAGGTCGCGCCCGACCATCATGGCAATCAGGTCGCTAATTTTGACCGCATCATAATCCACGGTGGCAATAAACTGCCCATCGCGCATTACCGTAGCGCGATCGGCTATCAGCGCCAGCTCCTCCAGTCGGTGCGAGATGTAAACAATGCCAGTCCCCTGTTCTTTCAATAAACGGGTTACCTGAAATAAGCTGTCGATTTCCGTTTCCGTAAGTGCTGCCGTAGGTTCATCCATAATAAGAATCTTGGCATTGACCGATATCGCTTTAGCTATCTCAACCATTTGTTGTTGAGCAACGGTCAAATCGGCAACCAGCGTATCTGGCGCGATATTCAGGTTTAACTTTTGCAAAATATCGATAGCAGCCTGTCGCTGTTGTTTTTCATCCAGACGCCAGCGATTATTTTTGCAAAACTCCCTGCCAATAAATATATTTTCTTCAACGGTGAGTTCAGGGAAGAGGTTAAATTCCTGATGAATAATCGTGATACCTGCACTTTGTGCACTTAACGGGTTAGCGAAAGTAACCGGCTGCCCCTCAAAAATAATATCCCCTTCATCAGGCTGATAAACACCGGATAAGATCTTCATCAACGTAGACTTTCCTGCGCCATTCTCACCCAGCAGCGCATGAACCTCACCTTTGCGTAAAGCAAAATCCACATTACTCAACGCTAATACGCCGGGAAAACGTTTCGTAATATGACTCATCTGTAAAAATGTTTCAGACATTGCTGCTTTCCTCAATATACAGAAACTGCAGTCAGTGAATCAGGCGAAAACAAGATTGCCAGAGAGCCATCGTCACCGTTAATGCGAATACTACTTACAAGTTCATATGCGTTATATCAATCATGCTAACTCGAGTTAGCGAAGTGCCTTTTAAAGCTATTTTAGCTACTCAAATTAGCCAAATCATTTGGTTTAAAACTGTGATGCTGAACAGACAATTTATTATATATTTATGATTTAAAAGGTTTTTATTAAAAATCTGCGTATTTGTTTATTTGACGCAGATCGAATTTTAACCACTTCTCGTGAAGCCTCTCACAGTTCCATAACAAAAAAGTTGTGTAAAAAACTCTCCAATACCTAAGCTAACTCGAGTTAGCAAAAATGGGTAATTCAGCCAACTGCGACAGTGGTGTCCAACATCCGCTTTTGCAGCACGGCACAAAGTGAGATGAGGAACCTCGAATGAGAAAAAATAGCTTACCGAAGATTGGTATCCGCCCGGTTATTGATGGTCGTCGTATGGGGGTACGTGAGTCGCTTGAAGAGCAAACCATGAATATGGCGAAAGCCACCGCCGCGCTTATTACGGAAAAACTTCGCCATGCCTGTGGCGCACAAATTGAATGTGTAATTGCCGACACCTGTATTGCCGGTCTGGCGGAATCCGCAGCCTGTGAAGAAAAGTTCAGCAGCCAAAATGTTGGCGTAACGATTACCGTTACCCCTTGCTGGTGCTACGGCAGCGAAACCATCGACATGGATCCGATGCGTCCGAAAGCTATCTGGGGCTTTAACGGCACAGAACGCCCTGGCGCCGTTTATCTTGCTGCCGCGCTGGCTGCGCATAATCAAAAAGGTCTGCCCGCGTTCTCCATTTACGGTCACGACGTACAGGATGCCGGCGACACCACCATCCCCGCCGACGTCGAAGAAAAACTGCTGCGTTTCACCCGGGCGGGCTTAGCCGTTGCCAGTATGAAAGGTAAAAGCTATTTATCCGTAGGCGGCGTTTCTATGGGCATCGCCGGTTCTATTGTCGATCATAACTTCTTTGAATCCTGGCTGGGAATGAAGGTTCAACCTGTTGATATGACTGAACTTCGCCGTCGAATTGACCAGAAAATTTATGACGAAGCTGAACTGGATATCGCACTGGCGTGGGCAGACAAACATTTCCGCTACGGCGAAGATCAGAACGCCCAACAGTATAAGCGTAACGAAGAACAGAGCCGCGCGGTACTGAAAGAAAGCCTGCTGATGGCGATGTGCATCCGCGACATGATGCAAGGCAATCAGAAACTAGCAGACAAAGGTCGTGTTGAAGAATCGCTGGGTTACAACGCGATTGCCGCGGGATTCCAGGGCCAGCGTCACTGGACGGATCAATATCCAAACGGCGACACTGCCGAAGCACTGCTGAATAGCTCCTTCGACTGGAATGGCGTGCGTGAGCCGTTCGTTGTCGCGACTGAAAACGACAGTCTCAACGGCGTAGCGATGCTGTTTGGTCACCAGCTCACCGGTACAGCACAGGTTTTTGCTGATGTGCGCACCTTCTGGTCGCCAGAGGCGGTGGAGCGTGTCACGGGTAAACCGCTGACCGGGCTGGCTGAGCACGGCATTATTCACCTGATTAACTCCGGCTCGGCTGCACTGGATGGTTCCTGCAAGCAGCGCGATGGCGAAGGGAAACCAACCATGAAGCCGCACTGGGAAATCTCACAGAAAGAGGCTGATGATTGTCTGGCGGCGACCGAATGGTGTCCGGCTATTCACGAATACTTCCGCGGCGGCGGTTATTCCTCTCGCTTCCTGACCGAGGGCGGTGTGCCATTCACCATGACTCGCATCAATATTATCAAAGGGTTAGGACCGGTACTGCAAATCGCCGAAGGCTGGAGCGTGGAGTTACCAAAAGAGGTGCATGCTCAGCTTGATGCGCGTACCAACTCGACCTGGCCGACCACCTGGTTTGCCCCGCGCTTAACCGGTAAAGGTCCATTCAGCGATGTCTATTCCGTCATGGCTAACTGGGGTGCAAACCACGGTGTGCTGACGATTGGTCACGTCGGCGCAGACTTTATTACGCTTGCCGCCATGCTGCGTATTCCGGTTTGCATGCACAACGTGGAAGACGAAAAAATCTATCGTCCTTCAGCCTGGGCGGCCCACGGTATGGATAGCGAAGGCCAGGATTATCGTGCCTGCCAAAACTACGGCCCGCTGTATAAGCGTTAATGCGACTCCGCCCGGTGGCGCAAGCTTACCGGGCCTACAGGAGCACAACGTGTAGGCCGGATAAGGCGTTTACGCCGCCATCCGGCAACGTCTCGGGAGCGATTATGAAACAAGACGTTATTCTGGTCCTCGATTGTGGCGCAACCAACGTGCGGGCCATTGCCGTTGACCAACAGGGAAAAATTATCGCCCGCGCCTCAACGCCCAACGCCAGTGATATTGCCGCGGAGAATGGCGCCTGGCATCAGTGGTCGCTGGAAGCCATTTTGCAACGCTTCGCCGACTGCTGTCAGCGGCTCTCCACGCAACTGGTCAATTGCCGTATCTGCGGGATCGCCGTCACCACCTTCGGCGTAGACGGTGCGCTGGTCGATCAACACGGCAGGCAGTTATATCCGGTAATCAGTTGGAAGTGCCCGCGCACCGCAGCAGTGATGGAAAACATCCATCGCTACATGTCGCCCCAGCAACTGCAGGAAATCTCCGGCGTCGGCGCGTTCAGCTTCAACACGCTGTATAAACTGGTGTGGCTGAAAGAAAACCATCCACAACTGCTCGAACAGGCACACGCCTGGCTGTTTATTTCGTCGCTTATTAACCACCGTTTAACCGGCAAGTTCACCACAGATATCACTATGGCGGGCACCAGCCAGATGCTGAACATCCAGCAGCGCGATTTCAGTGATGACATTTTGCAGGCAACCGGCATACCGCGCCGACTGTTTCCACGTCTGGTGGAAGCGGGCGAACAGATTGGGGTACTGCAACACGAGGCCGCCAGCCTGCTCGGGCTGCCAGTGGGTATTCCGGTGATATCTGCCGGGCACGACACGCAGTTTGCGCTGTTTGGTGCGGGAGCTCAGCCAGACGAACCGGTGCTTTCTTCCGGTACATGGGAAATTCTGATGGTGCGCAGTGCGCAGGTGGACACCTCTCTGCTCAGCCGTTATGCGGGTTCCACTTGTGAATTAGATAGCCAGGCCGGACTGTACAATCCCGGCATGCAGTGGCTGGCCTCCGGTGTACTCGAATGGGTGCGTAAGCTGTTTTGGACTGCCGAAACGCCCTGGCAGACGCTGATTGACGAAGCCCGGTCCATTCCTGCTGGCGCAGAAGGCGTCAAGATGCACTGCAACCTGCTGGCCTCTCAGAATGCGGGCTGGCAAGGGGTTACGCTCAATACCACCCGCGGGCATTTTTATCGCGCCGCACTGGAAGGACTGACAGAACAGTTGCAGCGGAATTTGCACACGCTGGAAAAAATCGGTCATTTCCAGGCCTCTGAATTGTTATTGGTTGGCGGGGGCAGCCGTAACGCATTGTGGAACCAGATTAAAGCGAACGTTCTCGGGATCCCTGTAAAAGTGCTGGATGACGCCGAAACCACTGTGGCAGGCGCCGCGATGTTTGCCTGGTCAGGTATGGGTGAATTTACCTCCCCGGAACAGGCTCGTGCCCAGGTGCGCTACCAGTACCGTTACTTCTATCCGCAAACCGAATCCGAACTGACAGGAGTCGAGTAACATGCTCAAAACGATATCACCCTTAATTTCTCCCGACCTGCTGAAGGTGCTGGCTGAGATGGGTCACGGCGATGAGATTATCTTTTCCGATGCCCATTTTCCGGCTCACAGCATGGGACCGCAGGTGATTCGCGCCGACGGTCTGCTGGTCAGCGATCTGCTGCAGGCGATTATTCCGCTTTTTGAACTGGACAGCTACGCCCCGCCGCTGGTGATGATGGCCGCAGTAGAAGGCGACGCTCTCGATCCTGACGTCGAGGCTCGCTATCGTCAGGCGCTTTCCTTGCAGGCCCCCTGCCCAGACATCACGCGTATTGACCGCTATGCCTTTTACGAACGCGCGCAAAAGGCGTTTGCGATCGTTATCACAGGAGAGCGGGCAAAGTACGGGAATATTCTTTTAAAAAAAGGGGTAACGCCATAATCTCTGGTCAGAATGCCCGTCTGATACGGGCATTCTGCATAAGATGAGGATCAGAACATGAAAGCGGCGCGCCAGCAGGCAATTGTAGATCTGCTTACCCACCACAAAAGCCTGACAACCGAAGCCCTGTCTTTGCAGCTAAACGTCAGCAAAGAGACCATCCGCCGCGATCTCAGTGAATTACAAACCCAGGGCAAAGTGCTACGCAATCACGGGCGGGCCAAGGCCATTCACCGGAAAAATCAGGACAGTGGCGACCCGTTTCATATTCGACTCAAAAGTCACTATGCGCACAAAGCGGATATTGCGCGGGAAGCGCTGGCATGGATTGAAGAAGGAATGGTGATCGCCTTAGACGCCAGCTCAACCTGCTGGTATCTGGCGCGTCAGCTACCGGACATCGACATTCTCGTTTTCACCAACAGCCACCCCATTTGTCAGGAATTGGCTAAACGCGAACACATTCAGCTCATCAGCTCTGGCGGCCGCCTTGAACGTAAATACGGCTGTTATGTTAATTCCGCGCTCATCTCGCAGCTAAAATCCCTCGATATCGATCTGTTTATTTTTTCCTGCGAAGGGATCGACAGCGATGGCGCGCTCTGGGACTCCAATGCCACCAACGCAGAATTCAAATCCATTATGCTTAAGCGCGCATCGCAATCTTTATTGCTGATCGATAAAAGTAAGTTAAATCGTTCCGGGGAGGCCCGGATTGGGCATCTGGATGATGTGACGCATATCGTGTCAGATACACAGCTGATTGAAACAACATAGACCGGATAAGACGTTTACGCCGCCATCCGATCTATGTTTAGCGTTATCGCTCGTCCCGACGACCGCCGACGGCCGCCCACAGACGACGCACGTGTACGGTCACTTCTTCCCGATCATGATACAGCTGACGTGCCTGCATCTGGGCATTGACGCCATGCTCATCAAGCTGTGCCTGGATATAGGCCAGATTCTGCGATACCTCTTCATAACGTTTTTTCATCGGCAGCTTGAGGTTGAAGATCGTCTCGCGACACCAGCCGTTGACCAGCCACTGCGCCATCAGCGCGGCAACCTTCGCTGGCTTCTCCACCATGTCGCACACCATCCATGAGATGTTGTTACGATTCGGGCGATACTTAAATCCGTCTTCGCGCAGCCAGGTGACCTGCCCTGTATCCATCAGGCTTTGCGCCATCGGACCGTTATCCACGGAATAAACCCACATGTTGCGTTTAACCAGTTGATAGGTCCAACCGCCCGGACATGCGCCTAAATCCACGGCATACATGCCGTTGGCCAGACGCTCGTCCCACTCATCTTCTGGAATGAACACATGCAGCGCCTCTTCCAGCTTCAGCGTTGAGCGGCTCGGCGCATCGGCCGGGAACTTCAGGCGCGGAATCCCCATGTAGAACGGGGAGTTATTGTCAGGCCAGGAATAACCGGTATAACAACAGCCAGGGGCGATAAAGAAAACATGAACCACCGGACGTTTCGGTGTTTCATATTTTGCCAGTACGCCCGCTTCACGCAGCGCCGCGCGCAGCGGTACGGTAAATTTACGGCAGAACTTAACCAGCTCTTTGCTTTCATTGGTGTCGGCGACTTCGACCCGCAGATCGCCGCCTTTTTCCACCACGCCCTGCAACATGCCGACAATTGGCGTAATACGATCTTCCGGCGGTAAATATTGCAGCAGTTCGCCCACAACAAACATCTGACGGGCAAAAATCAGCGAGCTAAACGGCAGTTCTTTCACTAACTTTTCGGCATCGTCCTGCTGATAGCATTCGAAGATCACATAGCCCGCATTGTCTTTAACGCGGGCGAAACCGAAGATTTCCCGACGTCCTGCTTTATCCGTAATTTCTGCGGCGCACTCTTTTTCAAAACCCGGGCGACACAACAATACAACCTTATTCATGGCTAACGCCCTTACGTTTCAATCGAATAGCGCCCACTAACATCAGCGCCCAGCCTACAAGGAAGCTGAAACCGCCGACGGGGGTAACAAACGCCCACAAGCGTAAATGAGAGAGCGCGAGGCAATACAGGCTGCCGCTAAACAGCACCGTCCCTAATGCCAGGAACACGCTACTCCAGTAAAACCAAATGCTAATGCGTCGCTGCATGGCGACGGCCAGCCCGAAGATAGCCAGCGTATGAAACGCCTGATACTCAAGGCCAGTCTGGATCCAACCCATTTCTACGACACCAAGGGTTTTACTCAGAACATGTGCCCCAAAGGCGCCCAACGCCACAAAGATAAAACCACTTACGGCGGCAAAAATCAGCATAAAACGGCTGGTCATGTTAATACCCTACGTAATTTATTGTTCATAACGAAAGCGGAATTTTTCTTGTTCCGAGGCCGCTTTCGCCAGTATCCACTGACGGAAGGCGGCTATTTTACCCAGTTCTGCCTGACTGTCATGACAAACCAGATAAAACGCGTTTTTGCTGACCAGAACATCGTTAAACGGACAGACCAGACGTCCGGCTTCAATTTCGGACTGCGCCATGACGTTATTCGCCAGCGCAATCCCCTGTCCATGGATAGCAGCCTGTAGCACCATGGCGCTATGGCTGAAGATAGGTCCCTGCTGTACGTTGATATGATTCAGGCCAAGCTGGCGCGTATAGGCTTGCCAGTCACGCCGCGATGCATCGTGCAATAATGTGTGTTTTGCCAGGTCATCCGGCGTCTTCAGTGGTTTATCACCGGTGAGTAACAGCGGCGAGCAGACCGGCAATAAATATTCTGCGTACAATTTTTCAACGCGCAGACCCGGCCAGTTGCCGCGTCCGTAGAAAATCGCCACATCAACATCATCAGCCAGTTTGTCTTCCTGACGGTCCACCGCCTGGATCCTGACATCGATTCCCGGATAAGCTGAGTTAAAGCTAGAGAGTCTGGGCACCAGCCATTGGATCGCGAAACTGGGCAATAAACTAACGGTAAGCGCACCTTTTGCACTGCGTGCCTGAAGTTTACGCGTCGCGTCAGTTAATTGCGAAAAAATCTCTTTGATGTCGAGGAAATAGCTTTGACCTTCTTCTGTTAACAACAGAGATCGATTGCGTCGACGAAACAGCTTCAGCCCCAGGAAATCCTCGAGTGACTTGATTTGGTGACTTACTGCGGCCTGCGTCACAAAAAGCTCTTCCGCTGCGCGGGTAAAGCTCAAATGACGCGCTGCAGCATCAAAAACACGCAATGCATTTAGGGGTGGTAATCGTTTTGACATGACTTTTAGGCTTTGATGTTAAATGAATTTAACAATTATCTAACAGGCTGTAACCTATTAGTTTTTTTTATCTGAGCCATTATAAATTGTCCGTTGAGGTTCTACCAGCAAATACCTATAGTGGCGGCACTTCCTGAAGCCGGAACGAAAAGTTTTATCGGAATGCGTGTTCTGGTGGGCTTTTGGCTTACGGTTGTGATGTTGTGTTGTTGTGTTTGCAATTGGTCTGCGATTCAGACCATGGTAGCAAAGCTACCCTTTTTCACTTCCTGTACATTTACCCTGTCTGTCCATAGTGATTAATGTAGCACCGCCAAATTGCGGTGCTTTTTTTTGTCCGACTTTATGTCGATGGCGACCGGTTAGTTATCCAGTTCTACCATCTCTTTCACATCGGTACGGTTGATCTGCTGTTTGTTGCCGTTAGCGTCTTTATACGAAATCATTCCCGTTTCATTGTCAGTCTGTGGCTTGCCATCAGATACGATTGATCGACCATCGTTGGTGTGCATCACGTAATTCGATCCAGAACAGGCGCTCAGGGCAAAAGTCAGCATACAGGCAGAGATAATTGCGGCAGTCTTTTTCATCTTCTTCTCCTTAAAGCGATTTATGCTATTAAAAACACACTCCGTAACAGGCAAAATTGCTCGCCTAACGCTATTTAGCATAAGACACTGTGAGGACTTTGCCAGGATATCCAGAGTATTCCGATGGTTAGCACAACTCTTGTGTCAGCGCCTGTTTTGCGCGACGATCGGTTTATTGAACTGAGGATGATCATGAACGCATTTAATCCCGCGCAGTTTCGTGCGCAATTTCCCGCACTCAACGATGCCGGCGTCTATCTCGACAGCGCTGCTACTGCACTGAAGCCGCAAGCCGTGATTGAGGCGACCCAGCAATTCTATAGCTTGAGCGCCGGAAACGTGCATCGCAGTCAGTTTGCCGAAGCGCAACGCCTGACCGCGCGCTATGAGGCCGCACGGGGAAAGGCCGCACGCCTGATCAACACCCCGGATGAGAAAACGATAGTCTGGACCCGTGGCACGACGGAAGCTATCAATATGGTTGCCCAAAGCTATGCGCGTCCGCGCTTACGGCCGGGCGATGAGATTATCGTCAGCGTGGCGGAACATCATGCCAATCTCGTTCCGTGGCTGATGGTGGCTGAGCAAACGGGAGCCAGAGTAGTCAAACTCCCGCTCAACGCCCATTTGCTACCGGACGTCGAGCGTCTGGTTGAACTCATCACTCCGCGCAGTCGCATTCTGGCGCTGGGGCAGATGTCGAACGTTACCGGTGGTTGTCCGGATTTAGCCCGCGCCATTACGCTCGCCCATGCGGCTGGCATGGTGGTAATGGTTGATGGCGCGCAGGGAATTGTGCATTTCCCCGCCGACGTGCAGCAGTTAGATATTGATTTCTATGCCTTCTCGGGCCACAAGTTGTATGGCCCTACCGGTATTGGCGTACTGTATGGTAAGCCAGAATTACTGGAGGCCATGTCACCATGGCTCGGCGGCGGCAAGATGATTAGCGAAGTCAGCTTTGACGGTTTCACTACCCAGGCGGCCCCCTGGAAGCTGGAGGCCGGTACGCCTAACGTAGCTGGCGTCATCGGGTTAAGCGCGGCGCTCGAATGGCTGGCGGATGTCGATGTTGCGCAGGCCGAAAACTGGAGCCGGGGTCTGGCGACGCTGGCAGAAGACGCCCTGGCGAAACGTCCCGGTTTTCGTTCCTTCCGTTGTCAGGACTCTAGTCTGTTAGCCTTTGATTTCGCTGGCGTTCATCACAGTGATATGGTGACGCTGCTGGCCGAATATGGCATTGCGCTGCGCGCAGGGCAACACTGCGCACAACCACTGCTGGCGGAGCTGGGCGTATCCGGGACCCTACGCGCCTCTTTTGCGCCCTATAATACGCAAAGTGATGTGGATGCGTTGGTCGCAGCCGTTGACCGCGCGCTGGAAATATTGGTGGATTAATGACAAGCCCTTTATTCGCCGGACACCCGTTTGGCACAACCGTAACTGAAGATACGTTGCGTACTACGTTTGCCCCGCTCACCCAGTGGGAGGATAAATATCGTCAGCTAATTCTGCTGGGCAAGCAGCTTCCGGCGCTGCCGGAGGCGCTAAGGGCGCAGGCAAAAGAGATTGCGGGATGCGAAAACCGCGTCTGGCTGGGATATACCCTGCACCAGAATGGCACTCTGCATTTCTTCGGCGACAGCGAAGGCCGTATTGTTCGCGGGCTGTTGGCGGTATTGCTCACCGCCACAGAAGGTAAAACCGCAACGGAGTTGCTGGTGCATTCACCCATGGCGTTATTTGACGAGTTAGGGTTAAGCGCGCAGCTCAGCGCCTCGCGGAGCCAGGGCCTGCATGCGTTGAACGAGGCGATTCTTGATGCTGCCCGGCAAGCCGGATAACAACGGCTGATGCGTATTATCCGGCCTACAACACCGCACGAACCGTAGGTCGGATAAGCATAGCGCCATCCGACACAATCAACTCTGGCGCGCCGCTTTCGCCATCATCTTCTTCAGCGCATGGGAAACAGCAACAAAGCCAAAGGTAGCCGTCACCATGGTGGCGGCGCCGAACCCTGAGGCGCAATCCATACGTTTCGGCCCTTCCGCCGTCGCCTTCATGGCACACACCGAGCCATCTGCCTGCGGGTAAACCAGCGCCTCGGTCGAGAACACGCAGTCCACGCCCAGCTTGCCTTTACTGTTTTTCACCACGCCAAAATCACTCTTCAGTCGCTCACGCAGCTTGGCCGCCAGCGGATCCTGAATGGTTTTTGCCAGATCAACCACCTGAATCTGCGTCGGATCGATCTGCCCGCCCGCACCGCCGGTGGTTACCAGCGGAATCTTATTGCGCCGACAGTACGCAATGAGCGCCGCTTTCGGGCGCACGCTGTCAATCGCATCGATGACATACGAAAATCCCGCATTCATATATTCAGCAACGTTATCTGGCGTAACAAAATCATCGACCACGTTCACCCGGCACTCCGGGTTAATCTGGCGGATACGTTCCGCCATCACCTCAGCTTTCGCTAAACCAACGTTATCGCGCAGCGCATGGATCTGACGGTTAGTATTGGTGACGCAAACATCATCCATATCAATGAGCGTAATCGCGCCAATGCCGGTACGCGCCAGCGCTTCCGCCGCCCACGATCCCACACCGCCAATCCCGACCACGCAAACATGCGCTCCGGCAAATAACTGCAGCGCGTTTTCGCCATACAGCCGCGCCGTGCCGCCAAAACGCTGACGCCAGGCGTCACTGATAACCACAGACATAGAACCTCAAATTCATTAATACCGAGCAGTATGACTGCCGGATGGCGCTGCCGCCATCAGACAATTAACCGCTGAACACGTTACCCGCGTTGCCGGATGACTTCAGCACCCATACGCGGCCGTAGTGATTATACCACCCGGCACGATGTCCGGCGTCAGCGCCAATGCCCTGATAGATATCAAAGTGCTGGCCTTTAATCGCACCGCCCACGTCCAGCGCCACCATCAGGCGCAGTTCGTACTGACCGGTGAACTTACCGTTATTATCCAGCAAGGGAACTTCCGCCAGTAACGTGGTACCCGCAGGAATGATACTGCGATCAGAAGCCACGGATGCACGGCCAATCAGCGGTACCGCGCTGGCCCCTTTCACCGGCGCAAAAGATTGCGGCTTAAAGAAGACAAACGATGGGTTCTGCTCCAGCAGCTCACGCACTTCGGCCTCGCTGTGCGTTTCTCCCCAGTGGCGAATGGCCTGCATCGACATATCTTCTTTTTTCACTTCGCCACGGTCGATCAACACCTTCCCGATACTGCGATAGGCATGGCCGTTTTTCCCGGCATAGCTAAAGAAGTTAAGCGGGCTGCCGTCGCCAAAATCGATATATCCACTGCCCTGAACATCCATAATAAAGTTGTCCATCAGGGAGTTGCTGTACGCCAGAATGTAATTATCGCTTAGCGCGCCTGCGTAGATCTCGGCACGAGACGGTAAACGCCCGCGTTTTGGCGGCATGCGGTAGATAGGATACTGGAACTCACCCTGACGCGTGTGGCGCGCCTGAATAACCGGAGTGTAATAACCCGTAAACTGGACGTTACCGTAGTTGTCCGCCCCTTCCATTTGCCACGCGTCAATACCAAACTGACGCATGCTGCGCGTATCACCGCCCGCACGTAACCATTGCTGGATAGCGTTGTAGACGTTGCTCTGGTTACCGTACAAACGCGGCGAAGCGCTGCGGATTTGATTAACCTGCTCGGCGAAATCACCGGCATTGATTGGCGCGCCAACCGCATCAGGTTGGTTCACCAAAGAGAAAGGCTGGGTAAATTTCCCGTCTTTATACTGCTGCCCACGATCGGTGGGTTTTGAGGAACACGCGGCGAGCATCGCAACGACAGCTCCCGCCAGAAGATATTTTGCCCAACGTCCTTTCATTATTCTCGTCTTATGTTGCCTGAATGCGAGACGAAGATAACAAACCCCCGTACCTAATGAAATGCGTATGCATACCCGAACGCAAATTTTGCGCAAAAAATAATCCAGAATACGTTGTTTTTGTTCATTTTCACCCTTAAAACGTGATCAAGGTGAAAAAAGGGTTGCATGAAAATGCGAGCAGAGTATAGTGCGCATCCACGGACGCGGGGTGGAGCAGCCTGGTAGCTCGTCGGGCTCATAACCCGAAGGTCGTCAGTTCAAATCTGGCCCCCGCAACCAATTAAAATCAGAAGCAGTAACGTTACTCGATGGAAGAGTAATGACGGACGCGGGGTGGAGCAGCCTGGTAGCTCGTCGGGCTCATAACCCGAAGGTCGTCAGTTCAAATCTGGCCCCCGCAACCAATTAAAATCAGAAGCAGTAACGTTACTCGATGGAAGAGTAATGACGGACGCGGGGTGGAGCAGCCTGGTAGCTCGTCGGGCTCATAACCCGAAGGTCGTCAGTTCAAATCTGGCCCCCGCAACCAATTAAAATCAGAAGCAGTAACGTTACTCGATGGAAGAGTAATGACGGACGCGGGGTGGAGCAGCCTGGTAGCTCGTCGGGCTCATAACCCGAAGGTCGTCGGTTCAAATCCGGCCCCCGCAACCAATCATATTTGCTGCAATATTTTTGCAAAGTAGTTCGAATCACAGCAAGGCGGCGACGCAGTGAATCCTTAGGAGCTTACTCCAGTAAGTGACTGAGGTGAACGAGGAAAGCCAACGCAGATGTGGTTTGAAATACGAAGCAAAAAGACGGACGCGGGGTGGAGCAGCCTGGTAGCTCGTCGGGCTCATAACCCGAAGGTCGTCGGTTCAAATCCGGCCCCCGCAACCAACATATTAAACACCTTAACGGGTGTTTTTTTGTATCTGTCGTTCGTAAAAAAAAGCGCTTTTCAGCGCTTTTTTGTTATCCCCTTCTCGCCAGCGTCGCGCCATCGGCAAAGTAGGCTTTAATCCCTGCCAGAATCGACTCCGCCACTTCCTGCTGGAAGGTTGCCGTCTTCAGCTTTCGCTCTTCTTCGACGTTACTGATAAATGCTGTTTCCACGAGGATAGAGGGAATATCCGGCGCTTTCAGCACCGCGAACCCGGCTTGCTCAACCTGATTCTTATGCAGGTTGTTAATTTTCCCGAGCTTATTCAGCACCGCTTTGCCAAACTTCAGGCTGTCGGCGATGGTCAGCGATTGCACCATATCGAACATGGTGTGGTCGACATAACGGTCACCGCTTTTGCTAACGCCACCGATGAGATCCGAGGCGTTCTGGGTTTGGGCCAGATATTTTGCCGCGGTACTGGTTGCCCCTTTCGTGGAGAGCGCAAACACCGACGATCCGCTGGGTTGCCGGCTGGTAAAGGCATCGGCGTGAATAGAGACAAACAGGTCTGCACGCTGTTTCTGCGCTTTCGCCACACGCACTTTTAGCGGAATGAATATATCTTCATTACGCGTCATAAAGACCTTCATGTTGCCCTCTTTCTCAATAAGGGCTCGCAGGCGACGGGCAATTTGCAGTACCACATCTTTTTCACGCGTCTTGTATTTCCCCACCGCACCGGAGTCTTCTCCACCGTGCCCGGGATCCAGCATAATGACAATCGGACGATCGCGCCCCGCTTTACCCGGCTGCGGACCACTTTGCGCAGGCGGCACCTGTTTATCCAGATCGCCCTTGTTGTAATCTTCCAGCAACGCCAGCAGCGGGTCCTGAACATCCTGCGCATTGGCAGGATAAAGATCCATGACCAGACGCTCTTTAAAACCGGCTACGGGAGCCAGGGCAAAGAGTTGCGGCTTCACATTCTGTTTCAGCTCGAACACCATCCGCACGGTCTGCGGGTCAAATTGCCCGACTCTCGCCGACTTAATATAGGGATCGTCAGGACGAATCTGCGCGCCGATGCCCTTAAGCACCGAGTTCAAATTAACGCCTTCAATATCGACAACCACACGCTCAGGATTACTCAGGGCAAACTGTTTGTATTTCAGCAAACGGTTAGATTCCACCGTGACGCGGGTATAACTGGACGCGGGCCAGATACGTACGGCAACGACCTGACTCACGGCAGCCAGACCGACCTGACTGACGCTTAAAAGCCACATAGCACCCGCACCTTGCAGTAAACGACGGCGACTAATTGCTGAATTGGATCCCGACATGCTTCTCCCGAGCAAAAGAAATCTTTATTGAAGTAATACGTAAAACGTCCGAATTGACCGGAAACTTTAGCGAATGACGCATAATCTGTCATCTATAAAAGGGTAAACATTCTTTTTATATTCACGGCATTACTGAAAAAAATCTGCGGCATGAGTAAAAATTACGCTTGCGCACGGCGCCAAAACAGAATAAAAATACACAAATTACGAATAATCATGCAGTGAGGGTGTGCCGTGGTGAAGGAGCGTAGAACCGAACTGGTACAGGGATTCCGCCATTCTGTTCCCTATATCAATACCCATCGGGGAAAAACGTTTGTCATTATGCTGGGCGGCGAAGCCATCGAGCATGAAAACTTTTCCAGTATCGTCAATGACATTGGGCTTCTTCATAGCCTCGGCATCCGCCTTGTCGTGGTCTATGGCGCACGACCGCAGATTGATGCCAATCTTGCGGCGCATCATCATGAACCGGTGTACCACAAAAATACGCGCGTCACCGACGCTAAAACGCTGGAGCTGGTCAAACAGGCTGCGGGATTACTTCAGCTTGATATTACAGCTCGCCTGTCGATGAGCCTGAATAATACGCCATTGCAGGGTGCGCATATCAATGTGGTCAGCGGGAATTTTATTATCTCCCAGCCGCTGGGCGTTGATGACGGCGTGGACTACTGCCATAGCGGGCGTATTCGTCGTATTGATGAAGAGGCCATTCACCGTCAACTGGACAGTGGCGCGATAGTCCTGATGGGACCAGTCGCCGTTTCCGTTACCGGTGAGAGCTTCAATCTGACGTCAGAAGAGGTCGCCACGCAGTTGGCTATCAAACTGAAAGCGGAGAAAATGATTGGTTTTTGCTCCTCCCAGGGGGTCACCAACGATGATGGCGATATTATTTCCGAATTGTTCCCTAACGAAGCCCAGGCGCGCGTCGAGTCACAGGAAGAGAAAGGTGACTACAGCTCAGGCACGGTGCGCTTCCTGCGCGGTGCGGTGAAAGCTTGTCGCAGTGGCGTACGCCGCTGCCACCTGATCAGCTATCAGGAAGATGGCGCGTTGCTGCAGGAACTGTTCTCCCGCGATGGCATCGGTACGCAAATCGTGATGGAAAGCGCCGAGCAAATTCGCCGCGCCACCATTAACGATATCGGCGGCATTCTGGAGCTCATCCGTCCGTTGGAACAACAAGGCATTCTGGTCCGCCGCTCCCGCGAACAACTGGAAATGGAGATCGACAAATTCACCATTATTCAGCGCGATAACCTGACTATCGCCTGCGCCGCTCTGTACCCTTTCCCGGAAGAGAGGATTGGCGAAATGGCGTGTGTGGCGGTACATCCGGACTACCGTAGTTCGTCACGCGGGGAAGTATTGCTGGAGCGGATCGCCGCGCAGGCCCGGCAAATGGGGCTGAGTAAGCTGTTCGTACTGACCACCCGCAGCATCCACTGGTTCCAGGAGCGCGGCTTCACGCCAGTGGATATCGACCTGCTGCCGGAAAGCAAGAAAGAGATGTACAACTATCAGCGGCGCTCAAAAGTGCTGATGGCGGATTTGGGGTAAGCGTGGTTGCCGGATGCGGCATAACAGCCTCATCCGGCCTACAGCTACATCAGGCCGTCATTAAATAATGCTGATAGCCCGCTGCGGCGTTCGGTACGCATGACAATTGCCCCGCCCAATATTCGTTCATCGGCATACAGCGACAGACGGCGGCGCGCGCGGGTTACGGCGGTATAGACCAGCTCGCGGGTAACCACAGGGGAATGCTGGCTGGGTAAAATCAACGCCGCATGGTCAAACTCAGATCCCTGCGATTTATGTACCGTCATCGCCCAGGTGGTTTCATGCTCAGGCAAGCGGCTGGGTTGCACCGACTTAATCGAACCGTCCGGCAGCGCAAACCACACCCTCAACCCTTGTCCACGCTCGAGGGCAATGCCAATATCACCGTTAAATAACCCCAGCGAACTGTCATTGCGCGAAATCATCACCGGCCTTCCCTCATACCAACTACTGTGCGTCGAACGGCGAATTTTACGTTTTTGCGTCATCACCTGCTCAATGCGTTCATTCAAACCGCCAACGCCAAACGGGCCTTCCCGCAAAGCGCATAACAGCTGATACTCATTGAAGGCCTGAATGATGGCATCCGGCGCGGCGCCCTCGTGCAGTAAATCCAGGTAGTGCCCATAACCGGCCAGCGCCTCATCCAGCATCGCGGCGTAATCTTCACTGCTGTGTAACGTGCGTTTTTCGATATCGCTGAATCCCTGCTGGAAAACCGTTTTTACCGCAGCTTTGTCACCGCGATTAATCGCAGCAGCCAATTGACCGATCCCAGAGTCACTGCCAAAACGGTAGCTTTTTTGCAGCAGACACAAGCTGTCACGCAACGCCGCCGCCTGGGTACCCGTTCCCGCCGGAATAGCGCTACCGGTCAGGCGACTAAGCTGCCGGGCACGTTCCGGGGTGAATCCTTCGCTGACAAAAGCACAAATATCCCCAAGCACCGCCCCCGCCTCGACGGAGGCAAGCTGGTCACGATCGCCAAGAAAAATCACCCGCCCGTGCGATGGCAGGGCATCGATAAGGCGCGACATCATCGGCAAATCAATCATCGAGGCTTCATCCACCACCAGCACATCCACATGCAGCGGGTTCCCCGCATGATGACGCAGACGCTGGCTGCCAGGCTGAGCGCCTAATAACCGATGCAGCGTACTGGCATCATCGGGAATGCGTTTCTTTTGCTCATCGGTAAGCGGCAGTTCTCGCAGCGCCGCCCCCAGCGAGGCGGTCAGACGCGCAGCCGCTTTTCCCGTTGGCGCCGCCAGACGAATACGGCAGCGTTCACCATCCATCATCTGGATCAACGCCGCCAGAAGCCTCGCGACCGTTGTCGTTTTTCCGGTGCCCGGCCCGCCGGAGATCACTGATATACGACGGGTCAGCGCCACAGCAGCGGCCACCTTTTGCCAGTTAACGCCTTCCGATGATGGAAACAGCGCCTCCAGCGTGTCGGTCAGCCGTTGTTCATCCACCTCAATGGCGTGGTTAACTTCACTGAAAAAACGTGCCACCGCGCGTTCGTTATGCCACATGCGGTTCAGATATAAACGATCGCCGTACAGCACCAGCGGGGTCGGTTGCTCGCCACGGCTTACTGCCCCGGAGGCCAGCAAACATTCAGCCCAGTCTTCAGGCTCGCCCATCTCAGCAAGCCAGGCGCTTAACAGAGGATGAGCATCTTCGCGTAAGGATAATCGCGAAAGCGGTAAGCAGACGTGCCCTTCTCCCGCTTCGCGGCTGAGCAATGCCGCAGCCAGCGCAACCGCAGGATTGTCATTTCCGGCAACTGCCAGCGCAAACTGGGCATCCAGAGGCCGGAGCTGTTTTTGCTCAACGGCTTGCAGTAATCGTTTCTGGATTGTCATGACATCTCCTCCAGCTCCGCACCGGCAAACATCTCATCCATCAAAGCGATCAATTCGCCGTCTGGTCGGGTGGCGTAAATTCCCTGCTGCGGATCCTGACCATCAACGCCCCGCAGGAAAAGATAGATGACGCCACCAAAATGGCGTTCATAATCGTAATCACTGATGCGATGGCGTAAGTAGCGATGCAGCGCCAGGGTATAAAGTTGATATTGCAGGTCGTAGCGATGCGCCTGCATAGCTGAGGCCATCGCCTGCTGCGTGTAGGCTGCGCTGTCTTCACCCAGCCAGTTAGATTTGTAATCAAGCAGGTAATAACGCCCCTGATGACGAAACACCAGGTCAATAAACCCTTTTAGCATGCCGCGTACCTGCATAAAATCCAACGCAGGGCAGCCCGCTGAGAGTGGATCGTATTTACGGATTAACGCATCAAGTCGGCTGGCCATCAGCGGCTGCGAAATCGGCAGATAAAACTCCATCTCCACCTGTTTTTCACGGGCGGAAAGTTGGCTCAAACTGACGCCCGTCTCGTTAAGAGGCGCCTGCAAAATAGCGTCCAGCCATGCGGTCAAAACCGGCGTCCAATGCGCGTCATAACCGCCCAAGGCCAGTTTTTCCTCGACCCAACGCGGATCTACCGGTTGGGTAAAATCAAGGTCCTCAAACAGGCTATGCAAAAACGTGCCCGGCGAGGCGCCGCGCGGAAATTGATGCGGGGTGAGTCCTGACTCCGCAATGACCTCGCCAACGCCTGCGGCATCAACATCCAGGCGCGGGATCAGATCCTGCGCGATTCCATGTCCGCGCTGTTGCAGGCCGGAATAACTGGTCACGCGCCAGCCATCGCCGGGGGTGCGTTGCAGTGTTCTCGCACTCAATGTGGCGCTGACCGGCTGCGCAACCTGCCAGCGCTCACCGTCAGGTTGACCTGGCGTCAGGCAGGCAATATCGTCGCAACCCAGCGCGTCAATCGCGCCACGCAGTC
Source organism: Citrobacter sp. wls710 (assembly GCF_005281115.1). Taxonomy (NCBI): domain Bacteria; kingdom Pseudomonadati; phylum Pseudomonadota; class Gammaproteobacteria; order Enterobacterales; family Enterobacteriaceae; genus Citrobacter; species Citrobacter sp. wls710. The sequence goes on along the minus strand of NZ_SZXD01000026.1, from coordinate 208,285 downwards.
CCACGGCATCCATTGGCTCACCTTTTTGCAACAGACGACCAAGGGCGCTCTGATGCACATCGGTATCCCCCTTTTTATCGCCCCGACGACGTACCAACGGCGCAACACCGAGGCTGCAGTGCCATACCGAACGGGTTAGCGCAACGTAGAGCAAGCGCAGGTCTTCCGCCAGGCGTTCAGCCTCTGCAAGCTCAACGCTCTCCCTGGCGTCACTGAGGTCCAGTACCGCTTCAAAGGAGCTGCGATCGTGGTAGAACGCCTGATCCTGGACGCGGAAATTCGTGATAAACGGCAGCCAGACCAGCGGATATTCCAGCCCTTTCGATTTATGAATAGTCACGATTTGTACCAGATGCTTGTCGCTTTCCAGTCTGAGCTGCTGGCTGGACGCATTGCTGTCCGGTTCAAGAATATGCTGGGACAACCAGCGCACCAGCGCATGCTCGCTTTCCAGTTGCGATCCCGCTTCCTGGAGCAGTTCGCTGATATGTAAAATATCAGTCAGGCGGCGTTCGCCCCCTGCCGTCGCCAGCAGATTTTCCGCAATCTGGCGGTTTGTCATCAGCGCACGCAGCATCGGCATGACGCCGCGTTTATGCCAGATTTGACGATAGCCATCGAATTCTTCAACTACCGCATCCCAGGCATTCTCGTCGTTATTTAATGCTTCAATATCCTGCGCATTCAGCCCCATCATTGAGGTCGCCAGCGCGCTACGCAGCGTGTTTTCCCGTTCCGGCGTCATCACACCTTGCAGCATCCACAGCAATTCCTGCGCTTCCAGCGTTTCAAATACGCTGTCACGGTTGGAAAGGTAGACGGAGGGAATCGCCAGTTGCGTCAGGGCATCGCGGACCAGCGCCGCCTCCTGGCGGCTACGAACCAGTACGCTGATGTCTGAGGCGCGTACCGGCCTGGATGCTTTACCGCTCACCAGTTGCGCATCACCAGAGTGTCCGGCCTTCAGCCAGTCGCGAATTTGCGTTGCGCACACTTGCGCCATGTAGTTCTGGTAGTCACCAACGCCACAACTTTCCCCTTCCATCAGCCACATACTCATTGCGGGCTGTGTTTCACCGTGTAAAACAAACCGTAGCGACTGGTTTTTCTCTGCAAATTTTACCGGGCTAAAGGGGATTTCGCGGAACATAAAGGCGTCGTCCATCTGGCTGAAAAGCGTATTCACGCTATTGACCATGCCGGGGGCAGAACGCCAGTTGGTGTCGAGCGTATAGTGTGCGCTGACTTCGCTGCGCGCCTTCATATAGGTGAAGATATCCGCGCCGCGAAACGCATAAATAGCCTGTTTGGGATCGCCAATCAGCAGCAGCGCGGTCTCTGGCTGATGCTGCCAGATCCGGCGGAATATGCGGTACTGCTGCGGATCGGTATCCTGAAATTCATCGATCATCGCGACCGGAAAACGGGTACGGATAGCCGTCGCCAGCGCATCGCCGCTTTCACTGCGCAACGCCGCATCCAGACGGCTGAGCATATCGTCAAAGCCAAGCTCTCCGCGTCGGCGCTTCTCTTCGGCAACCGCGGTGCGGATTTCCGCCAGCGCCCGGGTAATCACCAGATCGCGGAGAGTTAACGGTTCGCTAAGCAGTTCATCAATGGCGACGAAAAGCGGGTGCTGAGGCGTTACGCCACCCGCTTTGGTGCGCTCTTGCAGAAAACGCTGTGAAAATTTCTCCAGCGCGTCAGGAAGCTGGTAACTCTGGGTTTCTTCCTGCGCCCATGCGCTGATCTTTTCGATCCACTTACCCTGGTTACCGCGATTAAATTTACGCCGGTCGATCCCGGAGGCTTCCAGCAGACCGTCAAGCTCATCAACGGAATCACGCCATTGCTGCTTAATCAGGTTAATGCGGGCGAGAATTTGTTCGTGCCGGGAGGCCAGCGTTTCGTCATCTGGCGGCGGAGCCTTGATTACCGGCGCTTCACCCTGCAGATAGCGATTGATATCACTCAATAGCGCCTGAGGACCTTTCCACGTTTCAAAAATAACCTGCGCAATGTCGCGGGACAACGGATAGCAATGCCGCCGCCAGAAGTCCGCGCACGCCTGATAACGCAGCAGTGATTCGTCTTCAATCAGTTGCTGTTCAAACAGCATGCCTGACTCAAAGGCGTTGAGGCTGAGCATGCGCTGACAAAAACCGTGAATGGTAAACACCGCCGCTTCATCCATCTGTCTCTCAGCCAATAGCAGCCACTGGGCGGCCTGTTTTTTATCGGCTATTTCATCTAACAAACGAGCATATAGCGGGTTGTCGGTGGTTTCGCGCAGACAGGCAATGCGCAGCTCATGAATGTTGCTACGAATTCGGCCACGCAGCTCTTCGGTGGCCGCCTCGGTGAAGGTGACCACGAGCAGTTCTTCGACGGTCAGAGGACGTGGAAAGGCGGCAGAGCCGCCCAGTCCAAGCAGTAAACGTAAATACAGGGCGGCGATGGTAAAGGTTTTACCGGTGCCCGCAGAGGCTTCAATCAGGCGCTCGCCCGTCAGGGGCAAGCGCAGTGGATCAAGGGACTCAGCGGCATCATTCATTCTTGTCACTCATCAGGGGTAAGGTTTGCTGCAACGCGCTGACGGTCTGCCACACTTTCCAGCCTTCCGGGCGCACGTATTCTGCTTTCCCGTTTTGACTGCCGGAAACCTGTGACAGTATCGCCATGCCTTGCGGCTCAACCACCGCCTGATGGAAGAAGTCGGCAAGTTTTTGCGGCGTCAGCAGTTTAATCTGAGCCACTATTTTATCACGTGAATCAAAGCGCATATTGCCGCGATCAAAATCTTTGCTTAACTGTGAGGCTTCTTCCCCCAGCGTTTGCGGCGCCTGTAGCATTTGCGCAATGATCGCCTGCTGAATTTGTGCAAACTCTTCCGGTTTCATTGCCCGCAGCTTCGCTTCCGCCGTCGGGAAAAATGCTTTATAACGCTCCCAGAGGTAAGACGGTTGCTTATCACTACTTTGTAACAGGAACCCCATCCCCCACTGACGACCAACGCTCATCGGGAAAGCAAATACGGCGTAGCCTAACTGCTCTTCAGTACGCAATTGATTGTAAAACCACGGCTGAACAATTTGCCCTAACATGGCGCTGTAGGCTGAACTGCTGTATTCGTCATAGCCAGTTGGCACAAATACCGCCGCCAGCGCAGAATCCGTGCTGCTGCCCGCTTTCTCAAAGATGACGGACTGCTTCTTGTCCACGACCACTTCTTTGTTCCGACACCACTGCGAGCCTTTCGCGCCAAGCTGTTTCTGAATATCCTGCGCCATGGTTGTAGCCTGAGCTTTGCTCATATTACCAACCACCAGGAATTCAGGCCGCGCCCCCGCTTTTAACGCATCGCGGTAGGACATCACCTCTTGCAACGTAATGGATGGCAATAGCGCGCGACGTTCATCGCGAGAGAAATAGGGCACCTGAGACAGCATTTGCACCGGCATAATCGCCTGATCGTAGGCTTTACCTTTTTCCGCAGAGTCCATCATCTGGGCGTACCAGGATTTCGCCTGCGCCAGTTGTTCATCCGTTGAGGTGTAGCTGAAATAACCGCTCAATAAGGCCTGAAAAAGCTGCGGCAGACGTTGAGTGTAGCCATTAGCGTTAAGCATCAGACCATTGTTAGCGTTGGTCGAAAAACCTATTCCACCCACCGATGCCTGGTTGCTTAACTGATCGAGCGCGATTCCCGCCAGGTAGTCGTTCAGGGCGAATAATACCTGGTTGCGCGCGCTGTCCATCGCTTTCGGGTTACGCAGGATCACGCTGACATCAGCCTTCGGTTCGCTGGCAAAATACTGGCTCGGCGCATACACCACGCGCAAATCCGGCTCATCGACGATCAGTTCCGGGTGAGCGTATTTTTTATCCGCCTTGATCAGCGTGAAATCATCCGGAATGTAGGGGTTCAGCTCTGGCAAAGACAGCGCAATGCCCTGTGCTTTTTGCTGCCAGTCAGCAAAGGTTTTGTCGCTGATTTTGTCCACCTGATAAGGCGCATCGACAAAATAAGCGGTTTTATTATGCGGTTCTTTCGCGCTGATATACCAGATACGCGCATTCTGCGGCGTCATCATTGCCAGACGTTGCGCAATGGCTTGCGCATCATATTGGTCGGCAATATTCACCGCATCCAACGTATGCTCGACGGGAACGCGGATCATGGTATCAGCCAGCCATTCCACGTAGTCCATATCACGAGTGATTGAAGGATAACGGAAATCGAGATCCAGCACGTGCGCCAGTTCGTTAAAGTAGCGTTTATCGACGCCTTTCTCACGTAACAGATTGAGATAGCTAAAGATGGCCGCGACAACTTCATCGCGATTCGCCAACCCTTTGTCGGTTAACGTCGCAGAAATGGCTAACACGCCGCTGTTACCATTAACAACCGGGTCGGAATCGGCACGAATGCCCTCCACCAGCCCCTGTTTTTGCAGCCAGTCGGACAGCGTACCAGGGCTACGATTGCCAATCAGGTAGGTTATCAGTTCATCCGTTTTACTGCGGAACTGCGCGCTGTTGTTATCGATACGAAACTCGACGCGCAGGACTTTGCGCGGCATTGCCGGCACATAGTGGATGATGATGCCTTTCTGCGCGTCGGTAACGACCGGTACGGTAATTTCCGGTTTTTCGATATTTCTGTTCGGTACGCGGCCGAAAGTATCAGCGGCTATCCGCGCCAGCTCTGGCAATGGTTTATTGCTATAAATCACCGCCTTCATTAGGTTCGCGGAGTAGTATTTTTCATGAAATTTTTGTAAGGCCAGCACCACCGGGTTACCCGGTTTATCGCTTAATGTCTCCAGATTTCCGCCGGAGAAACGCGAGCCAGGGTGCGCCGGGTTGATCGTCTCAGCGCTGACCTGCGCCATACGCATCCCATCCCGGGTACGCGCCAGCGTCAGCTCGGAGTTCACCGCGTTACGCTCGCGATCGGCATATTTTTTATCCAGCAACGGATCGGCGATCGCGTCCGCCAGTCGATCCACTGCCCCCACCAGCGCGTCGTTTTCGACTTCAAGATAAAAAGCCGTACGGTAAGGCGCTGTGCTGGCGTTGTGGCTGCCGCCATGCATTTTCAGGAATTCAGCCAGGCTGTCGGGCTGCGGGTATTTTTTCGAGCCCATCAGACACATGTGTTCGAGATAATGCGCCAGCCCCTGATGATCGTCCGGATCTTCCAGCGAGCCAACAGGTACCACCAGTGCAGAAAGGGATTTCACGGCCTGCGGATCGGATACCAGTAACACGACCATGCCGTTATCAAGGCGCACGGCCTGATACTGGCGGGTATCTTTATCGCTTTTACGGATGGTTTCAGCTAAAGGCTGCCAACCGGTATCTGCCTGACTTACGGGAACCCAAAGGGCGACGAACAACAATAATGCGCTGAACCAGGTGCTGCGGGGCATTCACAAACCTCATCATTAACGTATTCACCTGTTCACTGCAAACCACGTATCAATACGTGGCCTGAACAGGGCAAGACTTTGTGCTGAACAAGTCAGCATCTTCTCTTTGTAAGAATCAGTCCGTGACAGAATGCGCATCATAGTGGAAGCTATCGAATTGCGCAATTTTTATACAACCATCAGGACTGGTTAAAGCGAAAAATCGGTAACAGATAGCGCTGTGACTGTAAAACAATGCGTTCCAGCGTCTCGGCATCCAGTTGACGCCACAGGCGCTGATACCAGATATCATCGCCTTCGCCACGAACCATCATGTTGCCTTCATAAGCCTGCAAAAACTTACTGCGCGCTTTTTGCAGCGTATCGTCGTCATCTAACATGGCATCATTTGCAGCGTCATAACAGGTTTTTATCCATGCGCCGCCGCTTTCCGGTAATACCAACAATGGCGATGACATGCCTTCCCGATATCCCTCAATGAGTTGCGACAAATACAACAGCGCCTGTTCTGCCTCCAGTGGCGGAAAACGCCATTCTCCGTCTTTACGCAGGAACAGCCGGCTCTCTCCCGTACCGCCACTGGCACAATAGACAAGATGTTCCAGCCAAAGTTGCACTCCCTGCGCAATGCTTATCAAAGATGGACGCCAGCGCAACAAACCGTCCTCTTGCACCTGCGGTAGCCAACCGGTGATTTGCACGCCGTTACAGTTAAGATCGATCTCCATACTCTGACAGGGCTGACGACAGGCGATAATGCGTTCAGCCAGCGACTGCATCTCCTGACGCTGCGTATCCCACAGAATTTCACCAAACGGCCCATAGGGCAGCACGCCTGCCGCACGAAAACGGCGAAATAGTTGTTCAGCATCGTTCTCTTCAACCAGCGTGTTAAGCAATTGCTGATTAAGCTGATAGCGAGTTAATCCTTCCAGAACAAAAGGTTCTGTTTCTGGGATCTCACTTTCTTCAGCGCGAAAGTTGACCTGCAAACGCATCTGGAAAAAGGCCCGTACCGGATGAGCCCAAAAACGCTGTAGCGTTTCCAGCGTTATCATGGCGGGCATTTCAAAGGGGAGAGGCTGCACAAAATCCGTGTGCGCTTTTCCTGACAAGCTCGCCGCAGGCAGCCACTCCCGGGCGTAGCTTTGCTGTTCGCCTGGCTGATAGTTTTGTGCGTCAAAAGGCATGCGGGTATGCAGACGGGTAATGTGCGCTTTTACCCTGGCCTCGCTTTGATCGCAGGTCAACGATTCATCGCCCGGCAGATAATGGCTTTGCCCGATGTAATCCATCAGTTCCTGCACTAATACCGACGGGAAGCGTTCGCTGTTGTCCTGAATTGAGCGGCCAATGTAGCTGATGTAGAGCGTTTGCTGCGCCGAAATTAACGCTTCGAGGAACAGATAACGGTCATCATCGCGACGGCTGCGATCGCCCCGCATCGGTTTTTGGCTCATCAGATCAAAGCCCAGCGGCGCAAGCTGACGCGGATAAACGCCATCGTTCATACCCAGCAGACACACAACCTTAAAAGGAATGGAGCGCATCGGCATCAGCGTACAAATGTTAACAGGCCCCGCCAGGAAGCGCTGGCTAATGCGTTCCTGGTCGAGACGCTGCGCCAGCTCATCACGTAGCAAGGAAAGCGGTACGGCATCACCATACTCAGCCCCCAGTCCTTCACTAATAATTGCCTGCCACTGCTGTTCAATCAGCGTCATCGCCGCTTCGGTATCCGCATCCGGCAGGAAGAAATCATTAAGCATGTCCCGACAAACGGGTAGCCACTCTTCCAGCGGGCGCTCCTGCGCCAGTCCACGACGCCAGAGATTAAGCTGCATCAGCAACGAGGCCAGATGCCCTACCAGCTCGGCAATCAAACCGCTCGACTCATCGTAGGGCAATACCGATTGCCACTCGCCCTGGGCGCTTTCCATCGCATAGCCGAGCAGCATGCGCGTTAAACCAAATTGCCAGGTATGCTGACCCGTTGGCGGCAGTTCCAGCTCGCGCACGTTATCGTCGTCAATTCCCCAGCGAATACCTGATTCATTGACCCACAAACGAAGATAGCGCAGACCTTCTTCATCAATATTGAAACGTGCCGCCAGCACGGGTACATCCAGTAATGCCAGCACATCCTCAGAGACAAAACGGCTATCCGGCAGCGAAAGCAGACTGATAAAGGCCTGTAAGACGGGATGGGACTGGCGTGCCCGACGGTCGGAAATCGCATAGGGTAAGTAACGGTCGGCTGGCGCGCTGCCAAAAACCGCCTGAATGAACGGGCTATAGCTGTCGATATCCGCCACCATCACGATAATGTCGCGCGGCGTCAGCGTGGGATCTGCTTCCAGCATTGCCAGCAGTCGGTCATGAAGAATTTCCACTTCACGCTGAGGGCTATGGCAGACATGGAAAGTCACGCTGGTGTCGTTCGCATCAAGCAGCCGTTTGTTGTCGCTCCGGGAATACTCGTCCAGCGTAACGCCCGCCACGGCCCGGCTTTGTAACTCGAGAATATCCGACTGAATGTTATGCAAAAGATTGTCTGGGGTTATATCGACAAACGCATCCAGCTCCTGGCTGTTTTCCAGTTCTGAAAGCAGATAAATATAATCACGTCCCAACTTGCCCCACGAGGCTAACATCGGGTTGCCTACGTCCTGCTCACCATCACTGTTAAACAATCCTGCCGCATTCTGAGTATCACGAAACAGCGGCAGGTGACGTTCTTCAAAACTGTGCCGACGCTGACGCGCCAGCAGCTTTGCCAGCCAGGCGGGATCTTTAATGTCACCCCAATAGTAGCGACAAGGGTTGGTAAATAGCAGATGAATATCAATATGCTTACCCAACGCCTGCAATGCCTGCAGGTAAACCGGCGGTAGCGCCGAAATTCCGCAAATAAAGACGCGAGAAGGCAGCCCCTGCGGACATTCAGACGCATTTTCCAGGGTGTGAATAAATCGCTGATATAAATTGGCACGATGCCAGCGCGGTTGGCCCAGTTCAGCGGTGTATTCCACCAGTGCTTTCCACAACGGTGCCTGCCATGCCTGAGCCTCGCCGAGTCCTTCAATCTGGCGCTCCGCTTCCCACTGAGTTAACCAGTCAGGGCGATAAACTAAATACTGATCGAAAAGGTCCGCCGCGCGTGCGGAGAGTTGAAACAGCTTACGTTTATCGGTGTCGTCCGTCAGATAGTGTCGCAGCAGTGCGAAGTCATCGTTATCCAGTAACTGCGGCAGCAGAGTCATTAACTTCCAGCTCATGCTCTGTTTGCTGAACGCGCTCTCTTTCGGGATATCCGGCAACACGCGCACAAACATATCCCAGATAAAACTCGCGGGCAGCGGGAAATCGATGTTGGCGGCGATACCAAATTTCTGTGCAACGGTCATCTGTAGCCACTGCGCCATACCGGTACTTTGCACCAGGATCATTTCCGGTTCAAAGGGGTCGTCCAACCGCTCGCGCTCAACGATAAACTCCATTAACGCTTCCAGCACATCCAGACGATTGGAGTGATAGACCCTTAACATAGCGGCTCCTGACTACTGACGGTTCGGGCAATGCAGACGTGTCATTTGACCTTGCCTGCCCAGGGGTGAAGAAATTTTAACGCTGATGCTGACACATCCTGCTCCCGTTGTCTGCATTCGGTTAACCTGCCAGTTCACAGGTGGTGAAAACGGATACAGCTGGGTTTGTTGCCAGGCGTGACGCCAGAGTTGCTGATACTGGTTTCTGACGATAAAACTGTTCATCAACGCCCGCTGGTATCCCGATAGTGCGGTCACAACCATGATCATCAGCACCATTGCCAACATCACTTCCGGCAGGCTAAAACCACGTTGTCTGTTCAGGGGATCTGGCATAACGCTACCGCCTTTAACGGACAAAAATCGCTCCAGCCATGCGGCGAAAATTTGATATTGCCATCGATAACCTCTCCCTGACGCCATAGCGATACCTCTTCATAATGAGCGATAAGCAGCACGGAAGTCTCAGTAAGTCGTCGCAGGCAAACCGCGGCATCCTGCCCGGTATAACGCCGACACTGTATCGTCGGTTGTAAGCCCCAGGACTGCATGCGTCCCCATTCGATAGCCGATTGCACTACCGCCTGCCGCTGCAAAGACCGACTTTCCGATGTAACACGCGATGCGAAGCTCGCTTCTTGTCGGCTAACCCCCTGCAGTAACAGGCTGCCGAGCACCAGCAATAGCAGAACCATCGCCAGGGATGAAACACCTCGCTCACTATTCACAGGTTGAAACCTGTCACACTGTAAAAGGCTTCAATGACTTTTTGTGGTTCGACGTTGCTCACTCCACGCAAACGCAACGTAAGGAGTGGTTGAAATCCGCGAATATTCACGCGCTCAACCTGAAATGCCTCAATCTGAATGGTGGCCGGATCGGTCATTTTATCCCACCCTTTTCCATTACAACCAGTTGCTCCCCGCAGGGTCTCCAGTACTTTGTCCTGTAAACGAAATCCGATGACATCAGCCTCTTTCGCGGGACTATTCTCCCAAACGCCGTTACCGTTGGCATCCCAACGGGCAATGACACAGTCGCCCTTAGCCGACATCACCAGTCCCTCTCCGACACAGGTTCCCCGGCAATACCCTGCCCGCTGAAGATGTTTTGCCACGGTATAGAGCCGCTGCCATATTTCATCTTCCAGCGCTAACTGGCGCGTGTTGCGCAGAATATCTCGCTGCAGAGCAGGTAAAAATCGCGCAGCGCTAAGCAGTAAAATGCTGGTGATCGCCATAGCAATGAGCACCTCCAGCAGTGAAAAACCCCGCTCGTTTACTGACATGACCTGGCCTCATCGCGTTCGCAAAGTCTGATTCGCCCCCAGCCTGACACCATCACGCGCCATTCCCCTGTCGCATTTTTCAGGCGAATATGTCCAGCCCATGCCGTATTGCGCAGCCCAAAAAAGGCCAGTGAAGGTGTTATCTCTGCCATTTCGACATCGTCCCATAGCGGTGCAAACACCAGGGGTGAAGTTGGTTTACACCCGTCTTGTAAAGCAGCAGAACTGACCAGACACCAGGATGAACCATCCCGCATCACGCTGATGACGTGATCGCGGTTACGCCAGTTAGCATCTTCACGTAGTTGCAGCAGGTAATCCCGCACCTGACAGGCGGTCTGCCACAGGCGCTGTTGTTGTTGCCAGTACTGCCAACCATACAACCCGGACGCGCCAAGCGCCGCGACAATCAGCATCGCAATCAGGGTTTCGAGAAGCGTGTAGCCTTGTTGTTTTTTCATGCCGCCAGTATGGCGCGAGGAAAATGAATAACGAGCGGGAAATTCGGTTTCTACGGCGAGCTACGAGGAATATTTGACGCGTTGCAGAGCGTTGCAATATTTCAGGAACCGGCGCCGAAGAATGGAATGACAGACAAAAAAACCGACGCGCGAAGGCGTCGGTTATGACAACATGAAGCTCGGTTAGATAGCTACTGGCGCTTTAATACCTGGATGCGGATCGTAGCCTTCAATTTCGAAATCTTCGAAACGATAATCAAAGATAGATTCAGGCTTACGTTTGATGACCAGCTTCGGCAACGCGCGCGGTTCGCGGCTAAGCTGCAGATGCGTTTGATCCATATGATTGCTGTACAGGTGCGTGTCGCCGCCGGTCCAGACAAAATCGCCCACTTCAAGGTCGCACTGCTGCGCCATCATGTGTACCAGTAAGGCGTAGCTGGCAATGTTGAACGGCAGACCGAGGAACACATCACATGAACGTTGATACAGCTGGCAAGAGAGCTTGCCATCCGCCACATAGAACTGGAAGAAAGCATGGCACGGCGCCAGCGCCATCTTATCCAGCTCACCAACGTTCCATGCCGAAACGATGATGCGGCGAGAATCCGGGTCATTTTTCAGCTGGTTTAGCACCGTGGTGATCTGGTCAATATGGCGACCGTCCGGCGTTGGCCACGCGCGCCACTGTTTGCCATAAACCGGGCCTAAATTACCGTTTTCATCCGCCCATTCATCCCAGATTGAGACATTGTTTTCATGCAGGTAGGCAACGTTAGTGTCGCCCTGCAAGAACCACAGCAGCTCATGAATGATCGAGCGTAAATGGCAGCGTTTGGTCGTAACCAGCGGGAACCCTTCCTGCAGGTTAAAACGCATCTGATGGCCAAAAATGGAAAGCGTTCCGGTTCCGGTACGGTCGTTTTTCTGTGTGCCTTCATCCAGCACTTTTTGCATCAGTTCTAAATACTGTTTCATGGTTCCTCAGGAAACGTGTTGCTGTGGGCTACGGCGGTACGCCCAAACCATCATAATAATGCCTGCGACAATCATCGGGATAGAGAGGATCTGTCCCATGCTGATGTACTGCACCCAGGTGCCGGTAAACTGTGCATCCGGCTGGCGGAAGAATTCAACGATAATACGAAACGCGCCATAACCAATCAGGAAAAGACCGGACACTGCCCCCATAGGACGAGGCTTGCGAATGTACAGGTTCAGAATGATAAACAGTACAACCCCTTCCAGCGCCATCTCATAAAGCTGAGATGCGTGACGCGGCAGCGAGCCGTAGGTATCAAAAATAGACTGCCACTGCGGGTTACTTTGCAGCAGTAAAATATCTTCGGTACGGGAACCCGGGAATAGCATGGCATACTTGAAATTCGGGTCGACGCGTCCCCACAGTTCACCGTTGATAAAGTTGCCCAGACGCCCTGCTCCCAGACCAAACGGGATCAGCGGAGCGATGAAATCAGAAACCTGGAAGAACGAACGCTTGGTGCGTCTGGCGAAGATAATCATCACCAGAATCACACCGATAAGCCCGCCGTGGAAGGACATGCCGCCATCCCAAACGCGGAACAGATACAGCGGATTATCGAGGAACAATGGGAAGTTATAGAACAGTACGTAACCAATACGCCCACCGAGGAAAACCCCGAGGAAGCCTGCATACAGTAAGTTTTCTACTTCATTTTTAGTCCAGCCACTACCCGGCCGATTAGCACGGCGCGTCGCCAGCCACATCGCGAAAATAAAACCCACCAAATACATCAAGCCGTACCAGTGAAGCGCGACGGGTCCGATTGAGAAAATGACCGGATCGAAATCCGGAAAATGCAGATAGCTACTGGTCATCTGTCACCACAAGTTCTTGTTATTTCGCTGAAGTCAGACAGCAATTGATAAGCGCGCCTGCATAATGCAGGCGCTCCAAAGGTGCGAATGATAGCACAAGGGGATCGCAGCGGATGCCGGGAAGATGTAAAAGATCTGTATAGGTAATCTTTACCCCCATAATGCCTGATAGCGTTACGCTTATCAGGCCTACAATCCCCCGCGAATCAATCCCCCCATGCCACGGCGCTCCATAAAGGCCGCCACCTGATGGCGTACTTCTGCCGCCATCTGCGCTTCCAGGCTGCGCTGGGCCAGCGTTTGCGCCTCGCCAAAATCAATATGGCGCAGCAGATATTTCACGCGGGCCACGGATCGACCGTTCATTGACAAATGACGGAAACCCAGGCCGACCAGAATGGCCACGCACATCGGGTCACCCGCCATTTCACCGCATAAGCGCAAGTCGATACCGCTTCTTTCAGCTTCCTGCGCAATCATCGCCAGCGCACGTAGCATCCCCGGATGCAGGCTGTCATAAATGCTGGCCACCCGCGTATTGTTACGATCGACGGCCAGAATGTATTGGGTAAGATCGTTGGTTCCGACCGAGATAAAGTCTATCCGGTTAGCCAGATGCGGCAGCATAAACACCATCGACGGAACTTCCAGCATGATGCCGATGCGCGGTTTCGGGATTGCGTAACCGATCATCTCTTCCACTTCACGTCCGGCGCGTTCAATCAGGCGTCGCGCTTCGTCCACTTCATCAATACTGGTCACCATCGGCAGCAAAATGCTCAGGTTACCGGTTGCCGCGTTCGCACGCAGCATGGCCCGGACCTGGATCAAAAAGATCTCCGGTTGATCGAGCGTAATGCGGATCCCTCGCCAGCCAAGGCATGGGTTTTCTTCACTGATCGGCATATAGGGCAGCTGTTTATCGGCCCCGACATCCAGCGTCCGCAGAGTCACTGGCTTGTCGTTAAACATTTGCAGCATCCCTTGATACTGCGCAACCTGTTCTTCTTCCGAAGGAAAACCGCTTTGCAGCATGAAAGGAATTTCTGTGCGATACAGACCAATGCCATCGATCCGGCTGCCCAGCTTCTCTTCATGTTCCGGGCTGAGACCCGCATTGAGCATCACCTTCACGCGCTCGCCGCTTTTTAACTGCGCAGGCTGATTGACGTCATCTTCCGCCAGGCGGCTCAGCTCAATCTCTTCGCTGATAAGACGCTGGTATTCCTGGACCAATACCGGTTCCGGATCGACCAGAACTTCGCCTCGATAACCATCCACCACCAGCGTTCGCCGGTGTAGCACTGACGGCTGGATATCTGCCCCCATGACGGTAGGAATACCCAGCGCACGCACCATAATTGCCGCATGAGAGTTGGCTGCGCCGTCCCGGACAACCACGCCGACTAACCGGTCCTGGGGAAGTTCCGCCAGCGTGGTCGCGGAAAGCTCATCCGCCACCAGCACAAAACGTTCCGGCCAGGCATTCGGTCCCTGGATCGAGTCGTCAAGATGAAATAGCAGACGCTGGCCCAGCGCGCGTAAATCTCCGGCCCGCTCTTTGAGGTAGTTATCGCTCAGCGCGGCAAACTGTTCGGCAAATTTTTCGATGATCGTTTTAACGGCCCACTCAGCCACCGAGCCGTTATCCACTTCCGCAAACAGTTCGCGGCGCAGACGGGTATCGGAAAGCAGGTGCGAGTAGAGATCAAAGATCGCCGCCGTTTCTTTCTGCGCCCCGGCGGTAAAACGCTTGCTGTAACGGCGGAATTCGTTCGCCGCTTCTTCCAGCGCGCCGGTCAGCCGCTCACGTTCGAGCACGGGATCCAGCGTTGAAGCCTGATAAACCTGCTCCATCAGCGGTAGCGTCGCATCCTGCCAGCCTTCGGCAATGGCTACACCGGGAGCAGCAGGCAATGCACGGATACGCGTTTGCCGATATTGGCCGAACAACGCATTCAGTTGCGACTGGGAAAGTATGGCCGCCATTTGCGTGGCGAGCGTCACCAGGAAAGACTCTTCGCTTTCGTCGTACTGACGTAATTCACGCTGCTGCACCACCAGCACACCCAAGAGCTGACGACGCTGAATAATCGGTACGCCTAAGAACGCACGAAAGCGCTCTTCTTTTACCGAAGGGATGTATTTAAAGCTGGGATGTTTTTGCGCATCGGCGAGGTTGATAGGTTCCGCCAGCCTGCCAACCAGGCCAACGATACCTTCATCAAACGCGAGTGCGACAGTGCGACCACGGGGTTTTTTCAGACCCCGTGTCGCCATGAGGTAATAACAACGTCGGTCGTGATCGGCCAGATAGACCGAGCAGACCTCTGTATCCATCGCAAGACAGATGTCGGTAACCAGTATATTAAGCGCCTCATTAAGACGCGGAGCACTGGCCACCTTTTCGACTATTTCGCGCAGGCGGGTGAGCATAATTTGCGTAGCTTAACCTCTTTTACGTCTGTACGCAGGTGCGCTTTGCGGTTTAGGAGTGGCCTCCTGAAGCGCCATAACAACACTTGCGAATTCTTTCATCACCCTGCGATAGACATCGCGTTTAAATGACACCACCTGTCGAACCGGATACCAGTAACTCACCCAGCGCCAGCCGTCGAACTCAGGTGTACTGCTGGTTTGCATATTGATTTCAGCATCGCTGCTGACCAATTGCAGAAGAAACCATTTTTGTTTCTGGCCGATACAAACCGGCTTTGTGTCCCAACGCACCAAACGTTTCGGTAACTTGTAACGCAACCAGTTACGAGTAGAAGCAAGGATCCGTACATCTTTACGGCTGAGACCCACTTCTTCAAAGAGTTCCCGGTACATCGCCTGCTCTGCTGTCTCTCCTGCGTTTATCCCACCTTGAGGGAATTGCCAGGAGTGCTGACCAAATCGCCGGGCCCACATGACCTGCCCCTGGCGGTTACAAATTACTATCCCTACATTCGGGCGGTAGCCATCGTCATCAATCACCGGACTACCTCAATATAAACCTTATATACAAATGATTGTTTCACACTACTGAGAGGCGGTAAACCACTCTGTTAAGGGTGCGATATTCTAATAACAATTGAATAACTCACAGCGAAGGCCCGAGTTATAAACAGAAGAAGAGCATTCAGGGCGATTTTATTCACCTTTTCTGTGGATATAGTTGTGAAGAAGTACGGAATTACTATGGGAAAACCCAGAACAGACCGAATAAGACATTCGTCACATATAAAAAATAGTCTTCTTTATTCATTAAGTTAAAAACGATCTCCACCAACAGACACACATAAATGTGATGTGTATCACGCGCACGATCTTCAGGCTGATGAAAGATCGACCAGCGTTGGTTTTATCCACAGATTATGCCAATAAGTTAGGCACAATTTGTGTAAAAATTCGATTTTCGTCGCACGTCAAGGCTGTAAATTGAAACAGTAGTGGGGGTTTTTCACAGTTATCCCATCTTTCTGTGGATAACATGGTGTAAGATCCTGTTCATTGTCAGTGACCAGAATTGGAAAACCTACATTGCTGTTGCGCAACAACGCGCGCGCGAATATAAAAACCAATATAAATCAAATAATTGAATAAAGCATGTGGAAAAAGATAAACTCTGTCCACACGGTATAAAATCATTGCTCATTTTTTCGCCTAAGGGTTAACCCGATGCCAGAACTCCATCCGTTACTTTCTCCGCCTGATTCTGAAGTCCAATTGCTGACCCAGGCGCGGCAGCTTGCGGGCTACTCGTTGGGAGAATTGGCGACCATGGCGGGACTCGTCACCCCCAAGGATCTCAAGCGTGATAAAGGCTGGATTGGCGTCCTGCTGGAGATTTGGCTGGGCGCCAGCGCAGGCAGCAAGCCGGAGCAGGATTTTGCGGCGCTGGGCGTAGAGCTGAAAACGATCCCTGTGGATAGTCTTGGCAGACCGCTGGAAACCACCTTCGTGTGCGTGGCGCCGTTAACTGGCAATACTGGCGTCACCTGGGAAACCAGCCATGTGCGACACAAACTTAAACGCGTACTGTGGATCCCGGTAGAGGGTGAACGCAGCATTCCACTGGCTGAACGTCGCGTCGGCTCGCCCTTGCTCTGGAGCCCGAACGACGAAGAAGAGCAGCAATTACGGCTAGACTGGGAAGAACTAATGGACATGATTGTACTAGGCCACGTCGAACGCATCACCGCTCGCCATGGGGAAGTGTTACAGCTGCGTCCCAAAGCCGCCAATGCCCGGGCGCTGACCGAAGCGATTGGCGCCAATGGCGAACCAATCCTGACCCTGCCACGCGGATTTTATCTGAAAAAGAACTTCACGCGCGCATTGCTTGAGCGGCATTTCTTATTCCAGCCGCAATAGGCACTGCCCGGCCTTTCACCCGCCGCGTTACGGGCCTATAATTACCGCTTCTTTTTTTTGGCAGGACTTTGCTCGATGTTATTTGCATGGATAACCGATCCTAACGCCTGGCTTGCGCTCGGTACGCTGACGCTGCTGGAGATCGTTCTTGGGATCGACAATATTATTTTCCTCTCTCTGGTTGTAGCCAAACTTCCGACAGCGCAACGCAATCATGCCCGACGTATTGGGCTGGCGGCAGCAATGATTATGCGTCTGGCGCTGCTGGCCTCTATCGCCTGGGTCACGCGACTGACAAACCCGTTGTTCGAGGTGTTTGGCGAGGCGATATCCGCGCGTGATCTGATCCTTCTGCTCGGCGGGTTGTTCCTGATCTGGAAAGCCAGCAAAGAGATCCACGAATCCATTGAAGGTGAGGAAGAGGGACTGAAAACCCGCGTCTCTTCGTTCCTGGGCGCGATTGTGCAGATCATGTTGTTAGACATTATCTTCAGTCTGGATTCCGTGATTACAGCGGTAGGCTTGTCTGACCATCTGTTTATCATGATGGCGGCGGTGGTGATTGCCGTAGGCGTGATGATGTTTGCTGCTCGCCCAATTGGTGAGTTTGTCGATCGTCACCCTTCAGTGAAAATGCTGGCGCTCTCTTTCCTGATTCTGGTCGGTTTTACGCTGATTCTGGAAAGTTTCGACGTCCACGTTCCGAAAGGATACATCTATTTCGCCATGTTCTTCTCTATCGCGGTAGAGACTCTGAATCTGTGGCGCAATAAAAAAAATCCGCTCTGATGAAATCTGTCGCTCCCCGCAAGGGGAGCGAATACCGCGCCGTACCTACCTCTTCTCACAGTTTAAGATTTTACTGCTTTCGTCATGCATAACTTCGCGTTATTACTAAACTATTGTCAGACGCAGGCCATGTGAGGATAAGCAGATGAAAAAATGGGCAGTTTTAATTTCCGCCGTAGGACTGGCTTTTGTAGTTTCTGGGTGCAGCAGCGATTATGTAATGGCGACAAAAGATGGTCGAATGATCCTGACCGACGGAAAACCAGAAATTGATGACGATACCGGTCTGGTGAGCTACCACGATCAGCAAGGCAACGCGATGCAGATCAACCGCGACGATGTATCTCAAATCATTGAACGCTGATGGTTGAGGTCAGCAACAGGCTGGCCTTAACAATTTTACTTCCCTTTTTCCCTTCCCTCAGCCATTTTTATAATCCTTATGTTGTGATTATAAAAAGGAAACGGCTATGCAATATCACCGTATACCCCACAGCTCGCTGGAAGTCAGTACACTGGGGCTGGGCACAATGACGTTTGGTGAACAAAACAGCGAAGCCGACGCCCATGCACAGCTCGATTATGCCGTGGCACAAGGCATAAATTTGATCGACGTTGCCGAGATGTATCCGGTACCGCCGCGTCCTGAAACCCAGGGGCTCACCGAAACTTACGTGGGCAACTGGCTAGCCAAACACGGTAGCCGCGAAAAGCTAATCGTGGCGTCGAAGGTCAGTGGGCCGTCACGTAACAACGACAGCGGCATTCGACCGAATCAGGCGCTGGACCGTAAAAATATCCGTGAAGCGCTGCACGACAGTCTGAAAAGACTGCAAACCGATTACTTGGATCTGTATCAGGTTCACTGGCCGCAGCGCCCCACCAACTGCTTTGGTAAGTTAGGCTACAGCTGGACGGACTCCGCGCCGGTCGTCTCCCTGCTGGATACGCTGGACGCGCTGGCTGAATTTCAGCGCGCGGGGAAAATTCGCTACATCGGCGTTTCCAATGAAACCGCATTTGGCGTGATGCGTTATCTGCATCTGGCGGACAAACACGATCTGCCGCGCATCGCCACTATCCAGAATCCCTACAGCCTGCTGAACCGTAGCTATGAAGTTGGACTGGCAGAAGTCAGCCAGTACGAAGGGGTTGAACTACTGGCCTATTCTTGCCTGGGCTTCGGTACGCTCACCGGTAAGTATCTGAACGGCGCGAAGCCTGCCGGCGCACGTAATACGTTGTTTAGCCGTTTCACGCGCTACAGCGGTGAGCAAACGCAAAAGGCCGTTGCAGCCTATGTGGATATCGCGAAACGCCATAATCTGGATCCTGCGCAAATGGCGCTGGCATTCGTGCGTCGTCAGCCGTTTGTCGCCAGCACCCTGCTGGGAGCAACGACGATGGAGCAGTTAAAAACAAACGTTGAAAGCCTGCATCTGGAGTTGAGCGAAGAAGTTCTGGCCGAGATTGAAGCGGTGCATCAGGTGTATACCTATCCTGCACCATAGCGGTTAGTGCCTGATGGCGCTACGCTTATCAGGCCTACAGAAAGCATTCCCTGTAGGCCGGATAAGGCAACTACACGTCACAGACTAATGGCGGCGCTGCCAAATCCATAGCGCCGCAATCGCCAGCGCAAACAGCGCGCCAAATCCAATACCAATCGCTACCGCCGGGATCCCTACCAGCACTGCCAGCGAGTAAATACCCAGCATCAGCAGCATCGCGCTGTTTTCACCCAGGTTTTGCACCGCAATCGCATTACCCGCACCGACGCTTTTCTTGCCCCGCTCCTGTAACAACGCATTCAGCGGCACCACAAAGAACCCGCCTGACACGCCGATAAGCATTAACAACGCGTAAGCCGGAAGCAGCGCATGTTGCAGCGAGAAGATCAGCACCACGACGCCAATCAGGATCCCCGCTGGCATACAGCGCGACACGGTTTCCAGTGTCACCAGCTTCGCCGCCGCACCCGCGCCGACCACAATCCCGATTGCCACCATGGCATTCAGGTAAGTAGGTGTAGCGTTATCAGTGATGCCCAGCGCCACCGGCACCCACAGCACCAACAGAAAACGCAGCGTGACGCCAGCGCCCCAAAAGAGGCTGGTTCCTACCAATGAGAAACGCGTTTCACCGTTACGCCACAGCGAAGTGGCCGCACAGAAAAAACTGCGGGTCATTTTCCCCAAATGCCAGGACTGGCCAGGGCGAGCCGCGGCCAGCCTGGGGATAAACAGGTTAGCCACCACGGCGCCCGCATAGGCCAGCGCACAGGCAGAAAGCGCAGCAATCACGTGCCAGTCGGCCAGCACGCCGCCTGCCACAGAACCGAGCAAAATCGCGGCAATGGTGGAGGCTTCCATCAGGCCGTTAGCTTTCACCAGTTTGTCGCCAGTGGTCAGTTCACCGAGAATGCCATACTTGGCTGGTGAATACGCCGCCGCGCCGATCCCCACCAGCGTATAGCCGAGAAATGGATTCACGCCGAAACAAATACTCGCCGCGCCCAGCAGCTTCATGCCATTAGCGAACATCATCACCCGGCCTTTGGCAAAGCTGTCTGCCACCTGCCCGACAAAGGGCGCAAACAGGATGTAAGCGCCCACAAACACCATTTGCAGGATCGGCTGACTCCAGTCCGGATAAAATTGTTCCTTAAGCAAAGCCAGCGTGGCGAACAGTAAGGCGTTATCGCCAAACGCCGACAGGAACTGCGCGGCGATAACGGACATCATCCCTTTGGACCAGATAGAAGTGTTAGTGTGCACTGACTCACTCATGTTGTTTTTCCGGCTCATCGACCCAGCTTTTCAGCGTAACAAAATCCGGCTTACCGCTGCCGAGTAATGGGAGTTGTTTCAGATGGCGAATATCACGCGGCACGGCAAGTTCAGGCACGCCATGCGTTCGCGCATACTGCTGCAGTTTTTCGCGCGTCAGTTCACTGTCGGTGGTGAACAGCACCAGCGCCTCGCCTTTGCTGGCATCGCTTTTGATCGCCGTGGCGTGCATTTTGTCTGCAGATACCGCCAGCGCCAGTTGCTCAACCATTTCCAGCGAGACCATCTCTCCGGCAATTTTAGCAAAACGCTTGGCGCGTCCCTGGATCTGCACAAAGCCGTTTTCATCAAAGCGCACGATGTCTCCGGTGTCATACCAGCCGTGCTCAATCTCACCCTGTGCATTTTCTGCCGTCGGCACTTCCAGCACGCCGGGTTTTTCGACACGCAAATAGCCGCTCATAATATTAGGGCCCTTCAGCTGTAAACGCCCTCCGTCCTCAATGCCAGGAACAGCTAACAGTCGGGCATCCATACCGGGTAAGATGCGCCCTACCGTTCCTGATTTCGCAGCCATCGGTACGTTGATCGACACCACCGGCGCACATTCCGTCACGCCATAGCCTTCAAGGACGCGCAGACCAAATTTCTCCTGCCACAGCTGTTTTGTGGTGTCTTGCAGTTTTTCCGCTCCCGCCACCACATAGCGCAGACGGTGAAAATCATAGGGATGCGCGAAACGAGCATAGTTGCCAAGGAACGTTGACGTACCAAACAGTACGGTGCAGTTCCGGTCGTAGACCAGTTCCGGCACAATGCGGTAATGCAGCGGGCTGGGATAAAGAAACACTTCTGCGCCGGTCAGCAGCGGCGTGAATAATCCCACCGTCAGACCAAAGGAGTGGAATAGCGGCAACGCAGACATAAAGCGGTCGTCGGCGGTGAAATCAGCGATGGTTTTAATCTGCTCGACGTTCGCCAGAATGCTCTTGTGGCTGTGTACCACACCTTTAGGATGACCTTCCGAGCCAGAGGTAAAGAGGATCACCGCAGCCTCTTCCGGCTGCTGTTTCACCTGCGCCAGATGCGGCGCCAGCAGATGCGAGAAAATCCACAGCTTATCGCTAAACGTCACATCGGCTTTCAGATCTTCCAGGTAAACCCAGCGCACCTGGGTGAGCTGTTCCGGTAAATGCCAAAGTTTGCCTTTATCGAGAAACTGTCGGGAAGTGAAGATAGTTTTGACTTCTGAAGCAGTAATGGCGCTGGTTAGCCCTTTTACACCTGCTGTATAGTTCATCATCGCCGGAATACGCCGACGCGCAATAGCGCCAAAAATGACCGCCGCGCTGATCCCCGCGTTTGGCAGCATCAGGCCTATTTTTTCACCCTCGGCGGTATATTTTTCCAGGATACGGGCCACAAACAGCGTCTTAGTCAGCAGTTTACGGTAGCTGTCCGGCGTAAAGTTAACATCTTCAATGCAGTTTTTGCCTGCGCCAAAGCGATATTTCGCCGCCAGCAGAGATTCGTAAAGTGTTTCACGCGGACGTACCGCCATGCGCGCTTCCATCATAATTTGATGCAGCATCTCACCCGCGATTTTGCGGCGATCGCGAGCACGCGGCGCTTCCGGCATCGGCATGTGGGTCGGCGGCAGGATGTGCAAGCGAATACGCGGGAAGAATCGCTGTTTAACCAGACCTTTCAGGCGACTAAAGCGTGACAACTCCGCGCCTTCGATGCGCACAGGAACCACCGTGGCCCCTGACTTTGCCGCGACAAACCCGGCGCCGTCATAGATTTTCATCAATGAACCGGTGGTCGAAATACGCCCTTCCGGGAAAATAACCACCGGACGCCCCTTCTCGACCAGGCGAACCAGATGTTTAATCGACATCGGTTTGGTCGGGTCTAACGGCACGAAATCAATCAGCGGAGTCAGCCAGCGCATGTACCATTGCTGACTAATAGAGGTGTAAACAGCAAAAACGGGGCGGATCGGTAAAAAAAGCGCCAGCAGGATGCCGTCGATAAATGAGACATGGTTGGGAGTAATTAGAACGCGTTCTCCCTGTAGCGCGCTGATATCGCCCGTGACGCGAACGCGGAAAAGCACGCGAAACAGATTACGAAAAAAGCCAAATAGCATCTCAACTCCCTGTGCCATTAATTACATAAACATTAATGTTGGGAGAGTATACGAGTTGGAGAGTGGGCGCGACAGGTAACTGGTGAATACAATCCGAAAAAAAACCTGCGCATCCGCGCAGGTCGGTGCAAGAGACAGGTACGAAGTGCGTACCGAATAATCTCACCAATCAATACCTCTGGGATCTTGATTGTGGTCGTCAGCAGCCAGATACGCCAGTGCGAAAACGCAAAGGAATGAACCCAAATGCAACGAGTTGTGTAAATTATCGGTTACTGTTACAGATAGGCCGAAGACAAAAAAAAACCTGCGCATCTGCGCAGGCTGGTGTAATTCTAGTGATCAACCCGAAAGTTGATTTCACCTATCAATACCTCTGGGATCCCAACTCTAGCAATCTGCTCAGTGCCCTCACCAGCGAACAATCGCAACAGCACATCGCAAAGTGTAAGTAAAAATTAGCGTTTTCTATTTTTTGTCTTACTTCGCTCGTGCGCGCTCACATTTGCGACGTCCTGACAGGCAATCTGCTTGAACAGCCAGCCATTTTCCGTAACACTGACATAATGTAAGCGTTTACCCACAACAGGTACTATCATGGCGACCATAAAGGATGTAGCCCGACTAGCTGGTGTATCAGTCGCCACCGTTTCTCGAGTGATTAATGACTCCCCCAAAGCCAGCGAAGCATCGCGTCTGGCCGTAACGAGTGCAATGGAATCACTCAGCTACCACCCCAACGCCAACGCGCGTGCGCTGGCGCAACAATCTACCGAAACCATCGGACTGGTGGTTGGTGATGTGTCAGATCCATTTTTTGGGGCAATGGTTAAAGCTGTCGAGCAGGTGGCCTATAACACCGGTAATTTTTTACTGATCGGCAACGGCTACCATAATGAACAGAAGGAACGTCAGGCGATTGAACAGCTCATTCGCCACCGCTGCGCTGCGCTTGTTGTCCACGCCAAAATCATCCCGGATGCAGACCTCGCTTCATTAATGAAGCAAATCCCCGGCATGGTATTGATCAACCGAATTCTGCCGGGATTCGAACAACGCTGTGTTGCCCTCGATGACCGCTTCGGCGCGTGGTTGGCTACCCGACACCTTATTCAGCAGGGCCATACGCGTATCGGTTATCTGTGTTCCAATCACACCATTTCAGATGCGGAGGATCGCCTGCAAGGCTATTACGATGCGCTGACGGAGAGCAATATACCGATTAACGATCGGCTGGTGACCTTTGGCGAGCCGGATGAGAGCGGCGGTGAGCAGGCCATGACCGAGTTGCTTGGACGTGGCAAAAACTTCACGGCAGTAGCCTGCTATAACGACTCCATGGCGGCTGGCGCGATGGGCGTGTTAAATGATAACAGCATTGATGTACCAGGCGAAATTTCCCTGATCGGCTTCGATGATGTGCTGGTTTCCCGCTATGTGCGACCACGTCTGACCACGGTACGCTATCCGATAGTGACGATGGCAACCCAGGCCGCTGAACTGGCGCTGGCGCTGGCGGAAAAGCGACCCACGCCTGAAATCACCCACGTATTTAACCCAACTCTGGTGCGCCGCCATTCCGTTTCGACGCTGACAGAGCCGGGCAATTCTTCGTCAAACGATTAACCAGGATAGCGTCATGACCACGATGTTGGACGTTTCACGACACGCTGGCGTCTCAAAAGCGACCGTTTCGCGCGTGCTGAATGGTACGGGTCAGGTAAAAGAGAGTACGCGCCAGAAAGTGTTTAAGGCCATGCAGGCACTTGATTATCGACCCAATTTTTTAGCGCGCTCTTTGGCGAACCGTACCAGCAACAGCATTGGCCTGGTGGTTTCCACGTTTGATGGATTCTACTTTGGACGCCTGCTGCAACAAGCTTCGCGCCAGACGGAATCTCACGGTAAGCAGTTGATCGTCACCGACGGCCACGACACGCCGGAGCGTGAACAGGAAGCCGTGCAAATGCTGGCCGACAGGCAGTGTGATGCCATTATTCTCTATACCCGTTATATGAGTGAACAGGCGATTATGTCGCTAATGAACAGCATTGCTATGCCGTTGCTGGTCATTAACCGTGATGTCAGTCAGGCCCGCGATCGCGCGATTTTCTTTGAACAGGAAGAAGCCGCGTTCCAGGCGGTCAATTATCTGATCTCCCAGGGGCATAACGATATTGCCTGCATCACCGTGCCGGGCCATACCCCTACCGGTAAATCACGTTTGATGGGATATCGTAAGGCGCTGGAAAAAAACGGTATTCCCTGGGATCCCGACAAGGTCAAATACGGCGACTCCACAATGACGCGAGGCTATGAAGCCTGCCGTGAACTGCTGGAGGAAGGGGTGACATTCAGCGCCCTGTTCGCCTGTAACGATGACATGGCATTAGGTGCATCAAAAGCGTTGCATCAGGCTGGCCTGAAGATCCCAACGGACGTCTCGCTGTTTGGTTTTGATGATGCGCCCAGCGCCAAATGGCTGGAACCGGGGCTTTCTACCGTTTATCTGCCGATTGACGCCATGATAACAACGGCAATTGACCAGGCTATCCGTCTGGCCAACGGTGAGAGCGTAGAGCCGATCCCACCGTTTACCGGCAAACTGGTGTTGCGGGAATCGGTGACAACGGGGCCGTATTACGAATAGTGCCGGATGGCGCAAGCGCCATCCGGCGTTTCACAACGCTATATTCAGATTAACTCCAGCGCCAGTAGCTCATCAATCGTCTGGCGACGACGGATCAGTCGCGCCACGCCGTTATCAAACAACACCTCCGGCAGCAGCGGACGGCTATTGTAATTTGACGACATTGACGCGCCGTACGCCCCGGTATCGTGCAGCACCAGATAATCCCCCGGCACTACCGCTGGCAACAGACGGGTTTCCACATTTCCGCCTTCCTGCTGGGTAAAGACGTCGCCGGACTCACACAGCGGCCCAGCTACTACGGTTTCTATTTGCGCGGCTTGCTCCAGAGAACGGCCATCTCCCGCCAGTGCAGAGATATGGTGATAGCTACCGTACATCGCCGGGCGCATCAAATCGTTGAAGCCTGCGTCAATCAGCACAAAGTGACGGCTGCCCATCGCTTTTACGCTGCGCACCTGCGCCACCAGCACGCCAGCTTCCGCGACCAGAAAACGGCCCGGTTCGATCTCCAGTTTGACAGCGTGACCCAGATGATGCGCAATTTGATCGCGCGCGGCGTTCCATAACCCAAAGTAATGATCGGTATCGATCGCCTCTTCGCCCTCACGATACGGGATCGACAGCCCGCCGCCCGCGGAGATCGCCTCCAGATCCTGACCAAACTCGACAACCTGACGCACCATCGCGCCGCATACCTGTTCCAGATGGCCGTAGTCCACGCCGGATCCAATATGCATATGAATACCCACCAACTTCAACTGATAGCGCTGGATCACTTCCAGCGCCGCCGGAAGATCGCTGTACCAGATACCGTGCTTGCTGTTCTCGCCGCCGGTGTTGGTTTTTTGACTGTGTCCATGACCAAAACCAGGATTCACGCGCAGCCACACGCGATGGCCCGGCGAAAGCTGGCCCAGTTGTTCCAGCATATCCACCGATCCAGCATTTACCGGAATGCTCAATTCATGCACCCGGGCGAGCGTCGCGTCATCGATCATATCGGCGGTAAAGACTATCTCATCTTGTCCCGGCTCAAAGCCCGCCGCCAGCGCGCGTTCAATTTCGCCCAGCGAGACGGAATCGACCTTCACGCCCTGCTCGCGCATCAGGCGCAGAATATGAATATTTGAGCATGCCTTCTGGGCAAAACGCACCACGTCAAACTGGCTCAGTTTGGCAATCTGCGCGCGGATAATCTGTGCATCATACACCCACACCGGG
Organism: Citrobacter sp. wls710; assembly: GCF_005281115.1. NCBI lineage: Bacteria > Pseudomonadati > Pseudomonadota > Gammaproteobacteria > Enterobacterales > Enterobacteriaceae > Citrobacter > Citrobacter sp. wls710. Next base: position 181,730 of record NZ_SZXD01000026.1, on the reverse strand, counting down.
CAGCCAAATTCAGCGGGCAGGCGTAGCAGGTTGGCGGCGGTGAGATCGGTATCAGTGCTGTTGAGTGGGCGTGGCATGATGTGCTCCGGTATTGGCTTTTTTATGATTACGCCACAGGCCAGAAAGAATAAAAAATATCGTTTTATCGTGAGTCTATGCAAAAATGATATGGCTTACATCATTCGAGGATTACTCATGCCCGCCGTTAACCTGCGCCATATTGAAATTTTTCATGCCATCATGACCGCAGGTAATCTGACGGAAGCCGCGCGGATGCTACATACCTCGCAGCCGACCGTCAGTCGGGAACTGGCCCGATTCGAGAAAGTGCTGGGATTAACGCTGTTCGAACGTTCGCGTGGCAGATTGCATCCGACCGTGCAAGGGTTACGTCTGTTTGAAGAGGTACAACGTTCCTGGTATGGTCTGGACAGGATTGTGAGCGCCGCCGAAAGTCTGCGCGAATTTCGTCAGGGCGAATTATCGATTGTCTGCCTGCCGGTATTCTCACAATCTTTTTTACCGCCGCTGCTGCAGCCATTCCTCACACGCTACCCGCAGGTCAATATTCAGATAGTGCCGCAGGAGTCACCATTGCTGGAAGAGTGGCTGTCGGCGCAACGCCACGATCTGGGGATCACAGAAACCCTGCATACTCCCGCCGGCACTAAACGTACAGAATTGCTGGCGCTGGATGAAGTATGCGTGCTGCCACAGGGACATCCGCTGGCCGAGAAATCCGTGCTCACCCCCCAGGATTTTCAGGGCGAAAACTACATCAGCCTGTCGCGGACCGACAGTTACCGTCAGCTTCTGGATACCCTGTTTAATGAGCATCAGGTGAAACGTCGCATGGTAATAGAAACCCATAGCGCCGCTTCAATTTGTGCAATGGTACGGGCGGGCGTAGGGATCTCGGTGGTCAATCCCTTAACGGCGCTGGATTACGCCAGTAGCGGGATCGTTATCCGCCGCTTCAGTATTTCGGTACCGTTTACGGTCAGCCTGATTCACCCGCTTCATCGCCCCGCCTCGGCGTTGGTCGATGCTTTTAGTGCGCATCTGCAAACCCATCTCCCGAGGCTTATCGATCCGCTGAACGCTATTTTGCATCCACAGACGAAAGCATAAACTCCACCGCATCTTGCGCATGGATAGCCGCAGTGTCGAAAACCGGTAGTGGGCTTAGCTCGGCTGGCACCAACAGACCAATCTCGGTACAGCCAAAAATTACCCCTTGCGCGCCCTGCTTAGCCAGTTGAGCAATCACACTGAGATAATAATCGCGGGACGTTTCATTGAATTCGCCGAGGCACAGCTCATCGAAAATAATCTGGTTTATTTTTTGCCGGTCGTTAACGTCAGGAATAAGTGTACTAATGCCAAATTCAGCCTGTAAGCGCCCACGGTAAAAATCCTGCTCCATGGTGTAGCGCGTACCCAGCAGCGCCACGTTGCTCATCTGCTGCTTTTGTATGGCGCGGCCAGTGGCATCAGCAATATGCAGGAACGGTACATCACAGGCGGTTGCAATCGCCTCAGCAACCTTGTGCATCGTGTTGGTACACAACACGATTCCCTCAGCACCCGCCTCCTGTAGCCCTCTGGCGGCCTGCGCGAGGATCTGCCCGGCCCGCAGCCAGTCGCCGCTGGACTGACAGGCTTCAATCTCATGAAAATCTACGCTGTGCAACAGAATCTGTGCTGAATGCAGGCCACCCAGACGCTGTTTTACCCCTTCATTAATGAGTCGATAATAAGGAATGGTGGATTCCCAGCTCATACCGCCTAACAGACCGATCGTCTTCATCGCTTCCCCTCATTCGTTGTTATCTCTCCAGTGAACCAAAGATGTGATCAACTTTCCACATTTGTTGGTGTGCATTTCTTTTTATACTTTGCTGGTATAAATTTAATGAAACAGTGTTTCATTAACTTACAGGAATGCCGGATGTTTATTTTTCATAAAGAGACCACGCTTGAAGATCTGGGCAATGGCGTTACCCGTCGCATTCTGGCTCACGACGGTAAAATGATGGCGGTTGAGGTGAACTTCGAGCAGGGAGCGATTGGTCCGCTGCACAACCATCCGCATGAACAGCTGACTTACGTTTTATCCGGTGAGTTTGAATTTACGATTGGGGAAGAAAAGCATGTCGTGTCCGCAGGTGACACCCTGTATAAACAGCCCAACATTATGCATGGCTGCGTCTGCTTAAAACCGGGAACATTACTCGATACGTTCACCCCGGTGCGAGAAGATTTTCTGCACGGGTAATGTGTTCAAAAAAAATGCCGAGTAACGCTTGCGCTTACCCGGCCAGGACGAGACTTAATTCGTAGGCCGGATAAGGCAGAGCCGCATCCGGCACGTATGTCTGGCTTACACCCCAATATTTCTTAGCTTCTCACCCGACATCAGCTTGCGCTCGATGTGTTCCAGCGTGACGTTTTTGGTTTCTGGGATAAGCCAGAATGTAATACCGATAAAAGCGACGTTCAACGCGGTATACAGCCAGAACGTACCCGCCGCGCCAATGCTGTCGAGCAGCGTCAGGAACGTGGCACCAATGATCATGTTCGACACCCAGTTGGTGGTGGTCGAGCAGGTAATACCAAAATCACGGCATTTCAGCGGCTGAATTTCCGAACACAGGATCCACACCACTGGCGCGGCGCTCATCGCGTAACCTGCAATGCACATCATGGTCATACCGACTGACAGCCAGGAAAGGCCACTGGAAGCCGTGCCGTTATCAAACTGCATCAGGCAATAGCCGAGTACCAGCGTCCCAATGGCCATCACGCTGAAACCAATTTTAAGCGCCGGTTTACGCCCCGCTTTGTCGACCGTGAAAACGGCAATAAAGGTGGCGAACATGAACGTTAAGCCAACCACCAGCGTGGCAATCATCTGCTGTTCGGTGGTGGTAAAGCCCGCCATTTTAAAAATGCGCGGCGCGTAGTACATGATGATATTCATCCCGGTGAACTGCTGCATCGCCTGCAACAACATTCCGAGGAAAACCGCGCGACGCACGTTACGGTTAATTTTAAATAGCGCCCAGCCGCCCTGCTTCAGCTTCAGGCTTTCACGGATTTCGTTCAGCTCATCGCGGGCTTTTTCTGACGTATCGCGCAGCATACGCAATACTTCTTCAGCTTCGATATGGCGACCTTTTTCCGCCAGCCAGCGCGGACTGTTCGGCAGGAAAACCACCAGGATAATCAGTAACACCGCCGGGAGCGCCAGCACCCCCAGCATCGCGCGCCAGTTACCGCTGTAGCTGAATGCCGTATCGGATAAGAAGGCCAGCACAATGCCCAGCGTAACCATCAGCTGGTACATACTGATCATCTTACCGCGCACATTCTCACTGGCCATTTCTGAGAGATACAGCGGCGCGGTGTAAGACGCGATACCCACCGCAACGCCCAGCACCACGCGGGCAAAAATGAGCATTTCAACGCTGGATGCCAACGCCGATCCCAGAGAGCCGACGACAAAAAGGATCGCGCCCGCCATCAGACTGTATTTACGTCCCAGGCGGAATGACAGCCAACCATTAAACAGTGCGCCAATTGCCGCACCCAGCATCATGCTGCTCACCACCCACTCCTGCAGGCGGCTGGTCAGGACAAAGTGATCGGTAATGAAAGGCAACGCGCCGGCTATCACGCCAATATCCAGGCCGAATAACAATCCTGCGACAGCCGCAGAGATAGAGACAAACATATTCATACGTCGCGTATCGCGCACAGGGCGCGGCGCTAAAGCAGCATCATTATTTATTGAGACCATTTTTTCCTGCCAGATACAGAGTAAACCATGTCCCTGAAAGTAAGGGATCCCTTACATGAAGCGTCAGGCGGGAAACGGCAAAAACATGGATTAAATAGCTACACCACCTCGTTATGTGATGGATATTCCAATTTTAAAATTTATCAGCAACCACTCAATTAAATTTAATTTATTGATATTAAAGAGGATTAAACATTACAAATTCATACATATATAATTATGTATGGATTAATTTATAGACAGAATATGGATTAAAATAACTTAAAACCAAAAAAAAACCTGCCAGATGACAGGGTTTGTTATTCAAAAAATGTATTAACGTGCCAGCCAGCCGCCGTCTACCGCAACGGTATAGCCGTTAATATAGTCAGACGCGCTGGACGCCAGGAACACGACAGGCCCCATCAGGTCGCTCGGCAGTCCCCAACGTCCTGCCGGAATACGATCGAGGATTTCTGCGCTACGCTGCTCATCAGCACGCAGCTGCTGAGTGTTGTTGGTCGCCATATAACCCGGCGCAATCGCGTTGACGTTGATGTTATGTTTTGCCCACTCGTTCGCCATCAGACGGGTGACGCCCATTACGCCGCTTTTAGACGCGGTGTAAGACGGAACGCGGATACCGCCCTGGAAAGAGAGCATAGAGGCGATATTGATAATTTTGCCGCCGTTACCCTGAGCGATAAAGTGCTTCGCCGCAGCCTGAGACATAAAGAATACGCTCTTAATGTTCAGGTTCATCACGTCATCCCAGTCTTTTTCGCTGAAGTCGATCGCATCGTCACGACGGATAAGGCCCGCATTGTTGACCAGAATATCGATATGGCCGAATTCTGCCACTGCGCGCTCCAGCAGCGCTGGAATACCATCAATTTGGCGCAGGTCGGCGGTCAGACTTAAAAAACGGCGACCCAGTGCGGTCACGCGTTCGATGGTTTCCGTCGGTTCAACAATGTTGATACCGACAATATCGCAACCCGCTTCCGCCAGACCCAGCGCCATACCCTGACCCAGGCCAGTGTCGCAACCGGTCACAACGGCGACTTTACCTTCAAGAGAGAATGCATTCAAAATCATTGTAAATCCTTAATTTTTTATAATGCCCGCCGCAGGCAGGCACGGCTGTCGCCCGCAACTAGCGCAGATCTTTGACGGCGACATGGTCCATATCATCAAAGACCTGGTTTTCACCAACCATGCCCCAAATGAACGTATAAGCTTTTGTGCCAACGCCTGAGTGAATAGACCAGCTCGGGGAAATCACCGCCTGCTCGTTGTGCATCACAATATGACGCGTTTCCTGAGGCTGTCCCATCATGTGGAAGACGCAGGTATCTTCTTCCATGTTGAAGTAGAAGTAGACTTCCATACGACGTTCATGGGTATGGCACGGCATGGTGTTCCACAGGTTGCCCGGCGCCAGCTCAGTCAGGCCCATGCTCAGCTGGCAGGTTTCCAGCACATCCGGTACAAAATATTTGTTGATGGTGCGACGATTACTGGTGAGGTTATCGCCCAGCGTCACTGGCGCAACGTCAGCAGGCGTGACTTTTTTGGTTGGATAAGTCGTGTGTGCCGGCGCGCAGTTGTAGTAAAACTTCGCCGGTTTCGCCGTATCAACGCTGGCAAACACAACTTCTTTTGCCCCTTTGCCGACGTACAGGGCATCACGATGACCAATTTCATAGCACTGACCGTCAACGGTAATCGTGCCCGGACCACCGATGTTGATCACACCCAGCTCACGGCGTTCGAGAAAATAGGTTACGCCCAGTTGTTTACCGACTTCGCCACCCACAGAGACGGTTTTGGCCACCGGCATAATGCCGCCAACAATAATACGGTCGATGTGGCTGTAAACCATGGTGTATTCATCTGCGACAAATACTTCTTCGACCAAAAACTCATTACGCAGCCCCTGAGTGTCGAGGGTTTTGGCATGCGCACTATGGATGCTTTGTCTTACGTCCACATTTACCTCCATTGATAAATTGACCGTGAATGCTTTAACGAATAGCAAAACGCTGTTCCGTTTTATCTAATGCGCTCATGATATCCCTCCCGGATAGGGTTTTCAATTACAACTGAAACGTTGTTTCACTTTTTCCGCATCTTATTGTCAAAAGTGTAATTGCGATCACGCTCGGGCATATAAATCGTGGGAATATTTCAAATAAAATCATCTAAAACAATTAGATAGATTAAAACACAAAGAAGATAATCATTCGTGGCAGGGATAAGACATTGAAAACACAGCTGGCAATATACGATGTTCGCACACCTTTGCTGACAAAGTGCGCAGTCAATCACATGAAATGAAACAATGTTTTGATATATTGACGGCGTTTAGAGTGTATGTTTCTGTAACTGGCCTTGCCCTCCTGTTGGAGGGCTTTTTTATAGATGCCGGGGTAACACACAAAAAAGCGTTTAAGAAGGGAAATCTAAGATCGTTAGTCTCGTTCGATAGCGAGCGCCACACCTTGACCACCGCCGATACACAGCGTTGCCAGCCCTTTGTGCGCCCGACGCTTCACCATTTCATGCACCAGCGAAACCAGTATACGACAACCCGATGCGCCAATCGGATGGCCAAGTGCGATAGCGCCGCCGTTCACATTTACCCGCCGTTCATCCCACTCCAGCATTTTCCCAACGGACAAGGCCTGCGCGGCGAAGGCTTCGTTGGCTTCGATCAGATCAACATCAGCCAGTTGCCAGCCCACACGCTCAAGGCAGCGGCGCGTCGCATACACCGGCGCAATCCCCATTAGTGCGGGATCGACCCCGACGCTGGCGAACGCGCGAATGCGGGCCAGCACCGGCAAATTCAGCTCCTGCGCTTTGGCCTCGCTCATCATCATCACCGCGGCGGCGCCATCGTTAATGGATGAGGCGTTCCCCGCGGTGACCGAACCGAGCCGGTCAAAGGTAGGATCCAGACGCGCCAACCCTTCCGCACTGGCATCGGTACGCGGTTGCTCATCGGTATCCACTACGAATGATTGACCATTACGCTGGGTCACCACCGGCACGATTTCATCTTTAAAGCGTCCGGCGTCGATAGCCATCCGAGCCTTGTGCTGCGAGTGCAGCGCGTAGGCATCCTGTAATTCACGGCTAATGCCGTATTCCCGCGCGAGGTTTTCTGCAGTGACGCCCATATGATAATCGTTGAAAGCATCCCACAGACCATCATGCACCAGGCTGTCGACCAGTTGACTGTTCCCCAGTTGTGCGCCAGTGCGGCTATCGGTAAGGACATGCGGCGCACGGCTCATATTCTCCTGTCCACCGGCAATCACAATGTCGGCTTCGCCGCATTGAATAGCCTGGGTCGCCAGATGCAGCGCTTTCAGCCCCGAACCACAAACATCGTTAATGGTGATGGCGGAAACGGTATTAGGTAGCCCACCATTGATGGCGGACTGACGGGCCGGGTTCTGCCCGGCACCTGCGGTAAGCACCTGCCCGAGGATCACTTCATCCACGGAGTGAACATCCACGCCCGTGCGTTCCAGCAACGCCTTGACCACCATGCTGCCTAACTCAACGGCAGAGTGGCGAGCCAGCGTTCCCTGGAAGCAGCCGATCGGTGTCCTTAACGCCCCGACTATCACAACCTCTTTCATCACTACCTCAGCGCAAAATAACACCGCAATAGTAGATGATTGTTAAAAGTAGTTATCAAAGTTGTTTAAAAATGGTGATTTTTATCACAAATGAATTTCGTATCATTTATTGGTCATCTGAACGCCACTCTGCTGTAAATGATCGCGCAGCCAACTTCCCGCCACGCCTGGCGGTGATTTCTTATTCCACAACAGATCAATAGAGATAGCCTTTGGCCAGCCGGGCACCTGTAGTTGAACCAGCGGTTTTTCCGCTGCAAACTCTTCCACCAGTGCACAAGGGAGCGCGCACCAGCCGAATCCCTGAACCGCCATACTCAACAACAGCAAATAGTTAGGCGCCGACCAGACGGGGCCACGCGCCACGTTGGTACTGCTTTCCAGGTAGGTATTCAGACGCAACTCGCGCCAGGTATGTAGCTGTTCCCATTGTAGTTTTTCCTGACACGCCAGCGGATGCGAGTCCGCAACGTACAACCCCATCCAGGATTGCATCGGCAGTCGCGTCACGCCCATGTCGGTCGGGTAATCCTCTCTTGCCTCAATCAACCCGACCTGCGCGCGCCCTTTTTGCAGCAGATCGATCACGTCTTCATCTTCACCAATCAGACATTCAAACTCGGTATGCGGAAACTTGCGGTCAAACTGCACCATTAATTCTTCCAGCACATCCGGGTGCAGCGTGTCCGAAAGTACGAAGGTCAGGCGCGCTTCCGTTTCACCCGACAGCGAGATAGCCGCCTCATCGAGACGTTCGCTGGCCGTCAAAATTGCCTGCACATAGCCCAGCACCCGCTTACCTTCTTCGGTCAGCGTTGGCTGACGGGACGATCGGTCAAACAGCGCAAAACCAAGATCGGCTTCCAGATGCGCAATAGCCGTACTGATGGTGGACTGGCTTTTACGCAGTCGCCGGGCCGCGGCAGAAAATGAGCCGCAGGAAACGGTCTCTACAAATGCCGTTAATGCTTCAGGAGAGTAACGCATGAACTATCTACTTTATCGATGGATACTATCTTTTAGATATCACATAAAACGATAAAATTGCCACCATTCCGTTATCCGGGCATCAAAGAAGGTTTTAGGTTATGCAACACGATACAATCCAGCGTCGCTCACTAGTGGAGCGTATTTTTCACGCCGTTTGTTTTGAAGGCATTGCCACCGCAATCCTTGCGCCAACCACCGCGTGGCTGATGCAGCGCTCGGTGCTGGAAATGGGCGGGCTGACAATTATTCTGGCTACCACGGCGATGATCTGGAATATCATTTATAACGCCCTGTTTGACCGCTTATGGCCGTCGCATCGGGTAAAACGTACGGCGAAAGTTCGCGCCTTTCACGCCTTAGGCTTCGAGAGCGGGTTTATTGTGATTGGGGTGAGCATCGTGGCCTATGTGCTGAACGTCAGCCTGCTTCAGGCATTCACGTTGGAAATAGGTTTCTTCCTGTTCTTCCTGCCGTACACCATGCTCTATAACTGGGCGTATGACACATTACGCGAGCGCGTTATGAAGCGCCGCCAGCAGCGTGTTACTGCCTGATAATTCAATAAATAGTCGGAATTATCTTGATTCCGACTATTCATACATTCACCAGCCCACTTGTTCACACTTCCCCCAGCCCCTCTCATTTGTGGTAAATTGCGCTTCTTTTTGTTTATTTTATAGTTGATACGTTCAAATAATGTCGAAAATTTGGTCAAAAGAAGAGACTCTCTGGAGCTTCGCACTATATGGGACTGCCGTCGGTGCAGGAACCCTCTTCCTCCCCATACAGCTGGGTTCTGCAGGCGCGGTAGTGCTGTTTATCACCGCCCTCGTGGCCTGGCCTTTAACCTACTGGCCACACAAGGCGCTGTGCCAGTTTATCCTGTCGTCAAAAACGTCTGCTGGCGAAGGCATCACCGGTGCAGTCACCCATTACTACGGCAAGAAGATTGGCAACCTGATCACCACCCTCTATTTTATTGCCTTCTTTGTCGTCGTGTTGATCTACGCCGTAGCGATAACCAATTCACTCACTGAACAGTTGGCAAAACATATCACTATCGATTTGCGTGTTCGTATGCTGGTCAGTCTCGGTGTGGTGCTGGTGCTGAACCTGATTTTTCTGATGGGCCGACAAGCCACCATTCGGGTTATGGGCTTTCTGGTATTCCCACTGATTGCTTACTTTTTGTTCCTTTCGCTTTACCTGACCGGAAGCTGGCAGCCAACGCTACTCACCGGCCAGATGTCTTTCGATCAGCACACGCTTCATCAGGTTTGGATCTCTATTCCCGTGATGGTTTTCGCTTTTAGCCATACGCCAATTATCTCTACGTTCGCTATTGACCGACGTGAGAAATATGGCGAGCAGGCCATGGGTAAATGCAAAAAAATCATGAAGGTCGCCTACATCATCATCTGCCTGAGCGTACTATTTTTCGTCTTCAGCTGTTTGCTTTCGATTCCGACACACTATATTGAAGACGCGAAAAATGAAGGCGTGACCATTCTGTCAGCGTTATCGATGATGCCAAACGCACCGGCATGGCTGTCAATTTCCGGGATTATCGTCGCCGTCGTGGCGATGTCAAAATCGTTCCTTGGCACCTACTTTGGGGTGATTGAAGGGGCAACGGAAGTGGTAAAAACGTCGCTGCATCAGGTGGGCGTGAAGAAAAGCCGGGCCTTTAACCGCGCCCTGTCCATCATGTTAGTGTCGGCCATTACGTTTATCATCTGCTGCATTAATCCTAATGCGATTTCAATGATTTACGCCATTAGCGGGCCACTCATCGCCATGATTTTGTTTATCATGCCGACATTATCTACCTATCTGATCCCGGCGCTGAAGCCGTACCGTTCAGTGGGTAATCTGATCACTTTGATTGTCGGGTTGCTGTGTGTATCTGTGATGTTTTTTGGCTAGAACGTATAGTTAACGGCTCATTCCTGTATGTGGATGAGCCGTTAAACTGACTTATTTGATGTACGAATCCAGTACTTTCAGCACCACATCCAAATCTTCTTCGCGCTTTATTTCATCGCCCTGATGCACGATGTGCTCGGTCAGATGACCTTTAATCACCTCACGCATTAATCCGTTTACCGCCCCGCGGATCGCCGCTATTTGCTGCAATACCGCCGCGCATTCATGCGGTTCATCCAGCATGGTTTTCAACGCCGCTACCTGCCCCTGAATCTTGCTGGTTCGGGCTTTCAGCTTTTGTTTGTCGCGGATCGTATGTGACATAACTTTACCTATTTAACGTCTGGCTGTAGCGACAATACCATCGACATTCTACTGGGGGGTAGTATTTAATACTGGGGGGGAGTAGAATCGGGCGAAATTAAACAACTAAGAATCATTCTCATGGGTGAGTTTTCTACGCTTCTTCAGCAAGGCAACGCCTGGTTTTTCATTCCCAGCGCGATTTTATTGGGTGTGTTACATGGTCTGGAACCGGGGCATTCGAAAACGATGATGGCGGCTTTTATTATTGCCATTAAAGGCACCATCAAACAGGCAGTGATGCTGGGGTTGGCGGCAACGCTGTCGCATACCGCAGTGGTGTGGTTGATCGCGCTCGGCGGGATGTATATCAGCAAAGCGTTTACCGCCCAGGCCGTTGAGCCATGGCTGCAGTTTGTCTCGGCGATTATCATTCTCGGCACCGCATTCTGGATGTTCTGGCGAACCCGGCAGGGAGAGCAGAGCTGGCTGGCCCAGACGCATCACGATGATGGCCACGAACATCATGATCATCACCACCACGATCATCATCACGATCACGACGGCGAGCACCACCACCATCACCACGATCATGACCATGCCGCGCTGGCAGGGCTGAGCGAGGGTTCAAAAGAGTATCAGGATGCCCACGAACGGGCGCATGCCACCGACATTCAGCGCCGCTTTGCCGGTAAAGAGGTCACTAACGGCCAAATATTACTATTTGGTTTGACCGGCGGGTTAATCCCCTGCCCTGCCGCCATTACGGTGCTGCTGATTTGCATCCAGCTCAAAGCCTTCACGCTGGGCGCGACTATGGTGCTGTGCTTCAGCCTCGGACTGGCATTGACGCTGGTGACGGTGGGTGTGGGCGCAGCAATCAGCGTACAGCAGGCGGCCAAACGCTGGAGTGGATTTAATACGCTGGCACGCAAAGCGCCCTATTTTTCCAGCGCGCTCATCGCCATGGTCGGCTTATATATGGGGATTCACGGCTATATGGGGATCGTCGGTTAACGAACAGAACGCGCAGCAGCGATTGCCGCTGCGCGTAAATCCAGGCTAGCTGGCGACATTCCCCCATACCAGTCGCCCTTTATGGAAGGTCGCGGTGCGGGGGGAGATGCGGGCAACCGCTTCTGCCGAACAGGAGGCATCCACCAGCACAAAGCTGGCTTCATCCTGCGCTTTTGGCCAGACGCGCTCACCTTTATCGTTTAGCGGCAGCACATCGCCGGTGGCAAGAAACAGCGCGCGCGACAGGTTAAGCTCATTGGGGCGAATATAGAGCTGGGCGTACAGATTCGCCTTCTCCAGCATGTCTCCCAGCCCGTACGGCGACCAGTGGTCAATCACGCTGTCGGTGCCGGTAATCACCTCCACGCCTTTGTCTCGCAGCTGTTTGAGCGGCATATGCAGCGTGCCAATCGGCACCGTCGAGGCAATGGTAATCTGCTGCGCCGCCATACGGGTCGCCAGCGCGTCAACCTGCTGTTCGTTCAGCGTTGCCAGCGCGAAAGCGTGACTGATGGTCAGTTTGCCCTTCAACTGCGGCGTTTTCTCTACCGTTTCCACCATGTAATTCACCGCCGCCACGCCCGCCGGGCTGGTTTCGTGCAGATGAATATCCACGCCTTTATCGTAATCCAGCGCAATCTGGAACATGGTGTCGAGGGATTTTTCCATCGCCCCGTCGACGCTGGTTGGGTCCAGACCACCGACGTAATGCGCCCCCGCCTGCATCGCTTCACGCATCAGCGGTTCAGATTTTGATAACAGCAGGCCATGCTGTGGAAACGCCACAATTTCACAGGCAAAACCCGGCTGGCGACGCGCCAACACCGCCTGCAGGTTTTCCAGGTTTTTCAGCCCGGAAACCGGTTCTATGTTGCAGTGGCTGCGGGCAATCGAGGTACCTTTAGATTGCAGCAAATCGATAAGCTTTTCCGCGCGCTCCTGGGTGTAAGGCTGGAGTTCAGGCAGCAGCTTTTGTTCCAGGCGGATCATATCCTGAATAGTGGTGCCAGCCGGACGGTTCAGTGAGCGCCACGGACCGCCATAAAAGGTTTTATCCAGATGGATGTGCATATCGCGCATGGCGGGCAGCATCAGCTTGCCACCCGCATCGTAGTGCGGCAGCGTCGCATCCGGATGCAGCTTATTCTCACGCAGCGCAACAATTTTCCCGTCCTGGATTTCAACGGTTTGCAGTGCGGTACGGGTATGTACCACCACCGCGTTTTCGTAATCAAACCCTGCTTCCAGCAGAACGTTGTCCAGGTAATAGTGTTTATCGTTAATTGTCATCGTGCTCTTCGTGTCACAGGTGTTCCCGACAGGATTAGCAGCATACGCGACCGGAGCCACTGCGCCAAACAGCGCGGCAGCGGTCACCATTTTTCCGCTCTGGCTTAAAAATTCGCGGCGGCTGTTACTTTCTTTCATTCGCATCTCCTCTCAGGAATGGACAATGTGGGTACCCGTTTCGCCGCGGATTGCGGCGGGCAGACATTCCGGCGTGGTGATGATTACCCGCTTACCGCCGCGTGCCAGGAATGTCAGGCTGGCAACGATTTTGGGTAGCATGCTGCCCGGCGGGAAATGTCCTTCCTGCATGTAGCGGGTCATCGTGGCGACATCCACCGTATCCAGCGCCTGCTGCTCAGGTTTGCCAAAGTGAATACACACTTTCTCAACACCGGTGGTGATCACCAGAATGTCGGCGTGAATCTCCTGGGCCAGCAGCGCTGTGGAAAGATCTTTGTCAATCACCGCGTCCACGCTCTGGTAATCACCTTGCTCACCACGCACCACCGGGATCCCGCCGCCGCCCGCGCCAATCACCACAAAGCCTTGCCGGGTTAGCGCCTTAATCGCCTCCGCTTCGACGATGCGCTTCGGCTCTGGCGAAGCGACCACCCGACGGTAGCCGCGCCCGGAATCCTCCACAAAACGCCAGCCCGGATTGACCCGCAGCAGTTCATCGCGCTGGGCTGCACTAAAGAACGCGCCGATAGGTTTGGTTGGATTCGCGAAGCCCGGATCGTTTTTGTCGACCTCCACCTGCGTGACCACCGTAACTGCCTTCTGCTCACCGCGCCGCGCCAGACGGTTATTCAGCGCCTGTTGGATCAGATAACCAATACCGCCCTGCGTATCGGCAACGCAGTTTGCCAGCGGGGTGAGTGGCAACCCTTCACGCTCGTGTGCGATTTCCGCCCGCCGCAGATCCAGTCCCACCTGCGGTCCGTTACCGTGCGTCAGCACAATGTTGTAGTCCGATGCCAACATTTCCAGCACCGTGTCCGCAACCGCTTTCACCGCTTCAGCCTGGTGCTCAATCGACTGGCTGGCGTTATCTTTGATAATGCTGTTGCCGCCAATGGCAACGACCACAAGTTCTTTCATAGTGTTATCTTCCGCTTGCAGACGATTCAGGTGGATTTCGTCGGTTGTTGCTCAGGCGCAGTCACCGCTTCACGACTGTCGAGCACGTGCTTGAGGACAAACATGCCGCTCATCATCAGGTAGGCCAGCGCAAACATCATCGAACTGCCCTCTGCAAAGCCGACCGCCGGGGAGTGGATCACACCAAACAGCGACAGCAGGGCGCCAAAGGCAGCGGCAATCGCCCCACGCAACGGCTTATTCATAATGGCGAAGATGGCGACGCAGCCCCACAGCATGCTGGCCAGCGGCGCGCCGCTTCCCAGATGCACCAGCCCGTCGTAATAGACGCCTTTGCTGTGCAGCAGGTCGCTACCCAGTTTTCCGGCTGACGTACCGGCCGCGCCCATCACGCTATTAACGATGGTTAGCGCCCAGTTAGCGATCCACGGGAACAGGCAGATGAAGATAACGGGAACCTCGACTTTGGGCGTTTCTCGCACCACCTGGTTGGCGGTCACCACGCCGATAAACACCAAAATTGGCACTATCGCAGTCATCGGAATAATGGCGAGCATAAACGCCCCCAGACCAAACAGCGGCACCAGGAACATAGTGATCCCCGAAGCGAGGGTATAGCCGATGCTGGCGCCCATCGCTTTCCAGCCCGCATGGCCGACATACACAGTCACCGGGAACGGGTTGCCCAGCATGCAGCCGAGCATGGAAGCAAAACCGTTCGCCATCATGACCTTACGGGTGTTGTACTCATCGCCCGCGGCATGCGCACTTTCTATGTTTTCGAGGTCAAAAATGTAGTTCGCCAGACCCAGCGGAACCGCAGACGCCAGATACGGCAGCGCGTGCGGCAGCCCTTGCAAGAAGCTGTCGACATGAATTTCCGGCGGGTTAAAGCCAAAAGAAGACATCGACGCTTTAATCGCTTCCGGGCTTTGCAAACCCGAGATCCACGCCAGGGCCGTACCGGCAATCAGCAGCAGCAAACCGGTAGGAATACGGGCAAAAATCGGCTTCTTACCGAACCAGTTAATAAAGATCAGCAGCAGGACGATGAAAGAAACGGTTGGCGCTTCAAATGCCTGCAGCATTGGGTTCATCGCCAACAGCAGCAGGCCCAGGCCGGATAAACAAGAGAGCAGTACCGTTCGTGGGATCATCTTGCGGATGGTCTCGCCAAGGAAGGAGCCGCCCACCAGGATTAATGCTTCCACAAAGCACCACACCAGCGCTATCTGGATGGCGAAGTTGGCATCTTTGGTTTGCTGATAAACCGGCATCAGCACCAGGAAGGTCACGGTAAAGATCGACGGTGCGCTGGGACCGGACGGCAGCGCCGTTACGTCATTACGTCCGGTGTGTTTTGCCATTTGCAGGCCAAACCAGGCGTAGCAGACGCTGGCCACCAGCACCGCCAGACCAAAGGCAGGCGCAATGCGACCATAGACAATTTCGGTAGGGATCCCGACGACAAAAATGAGCAGCCCCATCATTGTCAGCAGGTTCGTCAGGTTGTTGGTCATCAGCCCGAAGTAAGCCGCCCAGTCACCACGTTTCCATTCTAGTTTTATGCTGTTCATGGAATATCCTTAACAGGTTAAGCATCGTTTGCGATCGCGGAGATCGCCCAGCCCTGCAGGTAAGCAACGTTTAACGCTTTGCTACTGTGGGGCTAACGCCGTTAGCCCCGGTTGTTGTTATTAGCAGTAGCGGTCACGCCAGTTGAGGATCGCCTTTTCAAAACAGGCGAATGGCGGGTGAACGATTCCGGCGCCGATCATGCCGATCCCCGCATCTTTGTGCGCAATGGCGGTGTTGATCACTGGCAAAATGCCGGTGCTGCCCACGCGCGTAATGTCGATAGCGGTCGGTACCCCCATAAAACCGAGCAGCGGAATGGTAACGTTGGGGTTTTCACCGAGGGTGATTTCGCGCATCTGGCGAGAGAAATCGACCGCCTCCTCGACCGTACCGCCGACCAGCGCCACAATGGCAGGCGCCGTCGCCATGGCAAAACCGCCAATGCCATAGGTTTCGGTAATCGCGCTATCGCCGATATCACGCCCGGAATCTTCCGGCTTATAGCCCGCGAACATTGGACCAATCACCTGCTGCGCAGGACCGGTAAACCATTGCCCCGGCAACCCGCTGACGCGCAGACCGAACTCGACGCCGTTACGCGCCATCGTCGTGACCACGGTGCTGTATTCAATGCCGTGTGCGGCATCCATCGCGGCTTTACACATCGCCATCCAGGTCGGCCCGGAGAAGTAATCGCTGCTGAGGACGAACTCGAATACCTCGCGCTGCTGCTCAACCGGATAACCGGTCTGGATAATCCACGGCGTTAGCGCCTGAATCAGTAGCGCTGTCCCGGCGTTGTTACGGTTATGGCACTCATCGCCCATGTGCAACGCCTGCGCCAGCATCAGACGCAAATCGATTTCACCCGCCAGCTTCATAGCATCACGCAGCATCGGTCCCATCACATCGCGCATCCAGTTCAGTCGATCGATAACGCTCTGATCGTTCGCCCCCATGCGCAGGATCTTCGCCATCTGCTCGCTCATATTGGTATATGCGCGGTTGCCGTAGGTTTTGTTCTCCACGATATGCATAAACATCGACGCCGACGTCACCCCCGCCATCGAGCCAACACAGTCATGCTCGTGGCACGGAGAGAAGATGATTTCTCCCGAGGCGGCCAGTTCGGCGGCTTCATCCAGATCTTTCGCCAGCCCTTCAAACACCAGCGCCCCGGTTACCGCGCCCTTCATCGCGCCGCACATTTTTTCCCAGCGGATCGGCGGGCCGGCGTGCAAAATGGTGTTGCGGGTCATGCCCGGCACCACGTTGATGGCCTGGTCATAACCAATCAGCACCGGATGCGACTGGATGATGCGCTCCAACGCCTGCTGGTTAGCGGCCGCGATTTTGTCCGCCAGCGGCGAATCAGCAATGTCATCCAGCGCGGCCACGACCTGCATATTGCCCTGGCCCGGCGGCGTCCAGTCGAGTTGAGTCACGGGCACATTCTGTTTTTTCAGGTCATCGCTGAACATCGCGATGCCGACATTAATCACGTTCAGCGGCTGGTTAAACAGTGTCTGGCTCATCAGGCTTCCTCCCCTTTACAGATAAATTCACGCGCCAGCAACCCGGTGTTGGTACTACTGCTCGCCCAGATAACCCCGGCGTCGGTCAGCATCTGGCACTGTTTTTCCAGCGACGGCGTATCGAGATCGGTTCCCAGCACATAGCCGAGGATTTCCAGCGGACGCCCCTCTGCGGCGGCGATCGCTTTGGCTTCAACGATCGCGTCCAGCATCACCCCGACCGGATCTTCATGCGATCCAAATCCAAGCACGAAGTCCATCACGATCACGCCCACTTCAGGATCGCGCGCCTCCTGCAACAGACGACTAATACGGTTGGTGGGATCGATCATCGGGTGTGGTTTACCGTTGGTAAAATCGTCATCACCGAAATCAAGGAAGGTATGCGCCACGCTGCGGTTGAGATCTTTCAGGCGAAACGCCGGATCCGGATGAATGTTGCTGTAAACCTGCGCGTGTTTTTCCATGGCAGCAAACATCGCCTCATCACACAACGTGCCGCCGCAGAATAAGCCACGGATGTACTTTTGCTGCGGGGTCAGGCGGGCGCGGACCTCTTCAATCAGCGGCCAGTTGAGCGGATGCAGGTCCAGGCTCTCTTTTTTCACGCCGGTCAGAAGCACCGCTTTCAGCGCTGCTTCTTTGGTACCGCGTGCAAACTGCAGACCTTTTTCATCCGCAGGCGCGGCTTCGCGTCCGAGGAAGCACACCACGACGGGCTTATGGCAGGTGCGCGCACGTTCCAGCACCTTGCGCGCCACCGCTGGGGCAGGTGGTTTAGAGATAAGCGCAATGATTTCGGTTTGCGGATCGGCTTCCAGCATGCCAATCGCATCAAGCATCATCAGGCCGCCAATCTTCTCACTTAGATCGCGACCACCGGTGCCAATCAGTTGGGAAATCCCGCCGCCAAACTCGTGAATACGTACGCTCAGTTCCTGGCTACCGGTACCGGACGCACCAACAATCCCAATGTTGCCGCGACGTACCGCGTTGCCAAAGCACAGCGCCGCGCCGTTAATAATGGCGGTTCCGCAGTCTGGCCCCATCATCAACAGCCCTTTTTCGTGCGCCAGTTGTTTTAGCGCCAGTTCATCCTCAAGAGAAACGTTGTCCGAGAACAGCATCACGTTGAGGTTATTTTGCAGCGCCTGACGCGCTTCACGCGCCGCAAACAAACCATTGACCGAGATCACCGCCAGGTTACTGTCAGGCACATGCTTCTTGGCACTAGCAACCGTGGCATAGCGCGCTTCATGCTGGCCGCCCTGCTCTTTATGCGTAAACAGATCTTCAATTGCCACCAGCGTCTGGTCGTTCGCCGCCTCGCTGGCACCTTTAATGACAATCATCAGATCGCCACTTTTTGCCTCTTCCAGTTCAGGCGTCAGCAGGCCGAGATTCTTCAGCACACCCTTGTTCATTTCCGTGGCCATCGCCACGAATGCCTGCTCAACGCCATCGAGCTTATTTGCACGTGTGGAGATAGACATCAGTGAAACGGAATCAAAATACGTGTTCTTTTTAACAACTATCCTGATCGACATAATTCCCTCCGGACCTGTGGCTCAGGGCGCAGGCGTCCGCCATGCCATACAGCATGTCGCAGCCAGAACTTGAGCCAATATTTTTAATGTCAGTAATATATTGCGTAGAAACGGGTTGTTGCTCAGTAATAATATACTGTAGCAGCCGCACGACGCTTTCCCGATAACGTTGATGCAAAGCTTCTTCGAGCGTTATTTTGCTAAGTAGCGTCGTATTATTTCCGGCGCGTTGTAATGCCGCTAAAAAATCCCCACGATATTTCTCCAGCGGATGACCAGGGATTAATAAAATGGCGCTTAAGCCCACTAAATAATCGTCGGATGATGGTGTCAGGCCAATTCCCAGACCAATTAAATGGCTAGCCGCTGTAGAAATATTTACTCCCGTATATAGCGCCGCTATTAGTGTTTGTCGGCGGTTGAGTAATTGACGGGTGATTTCCTGATAAAACGGGTTGTCCCCCTGATACAAAAATAATGTGTCGTCGCTGCTTAACTGTTGGCGGATTACCTCTTCCCAGCGCTGCCAGCGGACTGCGGCAAGGGTTACTGCATCTGGCGTCCACTGTGGTATGCGCCACGGCAGGCAACCAGAGGTCTCTATCCATTTATCTTTGCCAACGGCTATCCCCGACTCGGTAAATCTGACCTGCTCACCGGGGAGAAACAGGTCCGCGCAATGCGTCAGCGCCAGCCGACAGCTATTAGGCGCGTTATCACAACCTTCACTCAGCAACGTCAACAGTCGCTGCTGGCCAGGTATCAACAGGTTCACCGCGCGGGAAAAAACCTGTTCAACTTGCCCCGTCCCCCGGAAAGCGAGAAACGCGCTATCTGCGGTTAGCGCCTGTACGCATCGCCGTGATGGCGTAGCGATAGCGGCGCTCCTCTGTCAGGCTCCGGCAGCAATCAGCAGCTCGGCAATTTCGTGATAACCTTTCTCCCGCGCCAGTTCCAGCGGGGTTTTACCATATTTATCCGTCATATGCGGATTCGCGCCATGATCGAGCAGCAGCTTGACGATCTCCTGCTGTTTCGCGCCGCCGTCATTAAGCACAATGGCTTCCAGAAGCGGCGTCCAGCCAACAAAGTTGGTATGGTTGACATTGATATCAGTACGCAGCAGTAGTTCGCGCACAATCTCCACATGACCTTTTTCACTGGCAGGCGTAATGCCTACGCCGCCAAAACGACTCAGGCAGTTAAGGTCGGGGTTAGCAGGCAATACGGTACGCAGCAGCGTTAAATCGTCAGTCAGGCAGCTAATCAGGAAAGGATTAAAACAGGTTTGGTCCTGTTTATTAATATCGGCACCGGCGGCAATCAATAAAGAAACACAGTCATAATGCTTATTCAGGCTGGCAATAATAATAGCGGTACGTCCCTGGCGGTTCGTGGCATTAATATCCACATTTTTTGCCAGACAGGATTTTAATCCATCGGCATTACCTTGCTCTGCCGCCAGCAGAAATTCAGTAATGAGTTCTTTCTCTGACATAATTGCTCTCCTGCAGTTTTTTAGACTTTTTAAATATCCGATAAGCTGAGAATAGCAACAGAGTGTAGAGAATAACATCCGCTTAAATTTCATTCATCGTAAGCGTGTCAATTATTGAATAAAATTTAACAATGAGAGGAAACCGTGCTGTAGTGCAATCTTTCCCTTATGGCTGGGGCGTTTTTTGCCACTAATTAATAGTCAGGCAAATCGAGCGGTATGCTGCACGGATAGCGGCCTGCAATTAATATGCAGAAGTGTGATTACCTTCAAATCAAATGTAAAACCAGTGTTAAATTCTGTTCAAAACTGATTGCTCTGTATAAGGATTACAAATACATTCAACAATCATTATGTGGCGGGGCGTGTTGGTTGCCTGAAGGGAGAAAAGATGAATTCCATTTTTACCGAGGAAAATCTGCTGGCATTTACTATGGCTGCCCGCTACAGCAGCTTCAGCAAAGCTGCGGAGGAGCTAGGTTTAACCACATCAGCAATTAGCTACACCATTAAACGCATGGAGATGGGGCTCGATGTGGTGTTGTTTACGCGTAGCACCCGTAGCATTGAGTTGACTGAGTCTGGTCGCTATCTGTTTCGCAAGGCCACCGACCTGCTCAACGATTTCCACGCGATTAAGCGCAGCATTGATACCATCGCTCAGGGCATTGAAGCCCGGGTGCGCATCTGTATTAACCAGTTGTTGTACACCCCACAGCATACGGCACGACTGCTGCAGGTACTCAAGAAACAGTTCCCTACCTGCCAGATAACCGTCACCACCGAGGTGTATAACGGCGTCTGGGATTCGATCATCAACAACCTTGCCAATATCGCCATTGGCGCGCCCGATACGTTACTGGACGGCGGCGGGATTGATTATACCGAGATCGGCGCTATTCGCTGGTCGTTTGCCATTGCCCCGGATCATCCCTTGGCTTTCATGCCTGAACCGATTTCTGAGAGCCAGCTGCGTTTGTATCCGAACATTATGGTGGAAGACACCGCCCACACCATTAACAAAAAGGTCGGGTGGCTGTTACACGGTCAGGAGTCGATTCTGGTTCCCGATTTTAATACCAAATGTCAGTGCCAAATTCTGGGCGAAGGCATCGGTTTTTTACCGGACTATATGGTGCGCGAAGCGATGGAAAAGTCGCTGCTGGTCACGCGACAGATCCACAACCCGCGTCAGGATTCACGGATGCTGCTGGCGACCCAACATTCGGCAACCGGTCGAGTAACCCAGTGGATTAAAAAAGAGTTTGGCCCGCAAGGGGTACTGACGGGCATTTATCAGGATTTGCTGCATCGGGAGTGATATGCCGGATAAGTCTATCCGGCGAAAATCATACTTCAGGCGCGAATATCGTCGTACTCGCGGGTTTTATCAAATTCATGTTTGGCAAACGGACACAGTGGAATCACTTTGCGATTTTCAGCGCGCATTTTCTCCACCACCTTCGCCACCAGTTGTTTGCCGACGCCCTGACCTTTCAGACTGGGGTCAACATCGGTATGTTCAATGATGCTCAGATGCTCGCCCGTCGGCACAAAGACAATCTCGGCAACCTGATTGCCTTCGGCATCGTTGACATAAAATTTGTTGTGGCCTGCAAGAATTTCCATGGTTCCCTCACTTATTTCTGGCGATATTTCAGCGCACCGCTTGGACAGGTATCGATAACCTTAATCACCGTCGCGACATCCACTTCATCGGGGATTATCCAGGGTTTGCGTTTCAGATTGAAAAGCTTCGCGCTTCCCCGCACGCAATTCCCTGAATGCTGACATATCGCCGTATTGAAGTAGACGTCAATCTTCTCGCCGGTATAGGCCCGGTAGCCTGCATCAAGTAGTTCCTTTTCCACGACATTGCCTCGCATTTTTTATTGTCTGAGTCTAATCATAGACCGATGCGAGTCTGAAGGAAGTGGCGGGTAGCAGAAATATCACTCAGTCCCTTTTTGTAACGATGGCTCCCGCTCCGGCGGCAAATATTCCAGCATTGCAGGCGTCGGCGGCGGCAGGCGGTTATCGGCGATGTGCTTGTCCACATCGATATGACTGATTTCGCCATTCTCATGATGATGGACCGTCAGCACCCTCGCTTTGTTCAACTCCGTAACCAGTTCACGGGTAATGCGTAAACTTTCTGCCAGCTCATGGTGTTCCAGTCCTGGTCTACGGCTGCGACGCTCCACCCGAAAGCGAAACTGGTTGTATTTCGCCCAGCCGATCAGCACCAGTCCGTTGACCAGCGCGACAAGGATATAAAACGTGACCGTATCCAGCGTGGTGAAAAAGGGACGCACGCCCATATACGGTGAATGCGCCAGGGCCGTGATCAGCCCTTTATAGATCAGGTATAAAAAACCAACCCAGGCGATGACCGTCAACAGCACGTCGATGATGCGCGGCAGTAGACGCCGTTCCGTAAAGATCAGTGGCTGGCTCATGATTCGATCCTCCCAATTCCACGATCAGGACTCACCCAGCGCGCCCTGCCGCGTTTGCGTTTAAGCATCACTTTCGGGAAAGCCACCAGCGTAGTGAACAGGCTTAGCATCCAGTACACCACCGGGAACCAGATAATCCAGAACAACGAGGCGCCAATGCCTTTTTCATAGCGTCGTTCAATCATCAGGCTCACTGCAAACTGTATTAAGCAGACCACACCGAGAATAAGTCCGGTAAAGGCTGGCGGGAACAGATGTTGTACATACAACGAGTCCGGCATCGGAATCATCAGTCCCAGCAGGAACAGCACGATACTGATCGCATAGGCAAACGACCAGGCGGTAGAAAAGCAGAACTCGAAAAACAGCGGCCACATGCGGCGGAACTCCCACGACCACAGACGACGCATGTTAACGATAAACACCTCCGCCCCACCTTGCGCCCAGCGCAGGCGCTGCTTCCACAGCCCTTTTAACGTTTCAGGCATCAGGATCCAGCACAGCGCGCGCGGCTCAAAAAATACCGACCAGTGGCGCAACTGCAGCTTCCAACTGATATCGATATCTTCGGTGATCATGTCCGGGCTCCAGTAGCCGACCTCGGCCAGTGCGCGACGACGAAACGCCGCAACGACGCCGGAAACGGTAAAGATCTGCCCATAGACTCGCTGAGTGCGCTTAATCAAGCCGATAATGGAAGAGAACTCACCTACCTGCACACGACCGATTAACGTAGAGCGGGTTCGAATACGCGGGTTCCCCGTCACCGCACCAACGCGCGGGAACTGGATCAGAGGCGCCACCAGATACGCCACGGCATCGCGATCCAGTAACGCATCGCCATCAATGCACACCAGGTAATCACTGCGCGCTGCGGCCGCACCGGTCTTGAGCGCCAGTGCTTTACCCTGGTTTTCAGCCAGATGAATCACCCGCAGGCTGGGGTATTCCACTGCCAGTTGTTCCAGTACGTCGTGCGTGTCATCCGTCGAACCATCGTTGATGGCAATCACTTCGATATTCTTATATCGCTGTGCCAGTGCAGCCTCAATGGTTTCACGCGCGTTAATCCCTTCGTTAAAACAGGGGATCAGAATGGAAACCAGCGGATTTCCCTCCAGCGTTGGTGGCGGTGTATCGTCTCCCCATTTCCAGTGACGCTCACGATAAAACCAGAAATAGACCCCGCCGCTTATCCATAATGCAGACATGAATAAAGGCCAGAAGAAGACGAAGTTCAACATGACTTCACCTGTAAAGATGACAGCCACGCCAAACGGCAGGCTGAACATCAGGCAAAGTATCAGGAAAGCAATAATGCGATCGGTCATTTTTGCGGGTACCAGTATGAGGAGAACGTCGAGCGAATCTCTGACATCTCAGGTTTGTCGCTGATGAAATCATCCGGATAATAGCCATAGTTACCTGCACCACTAAGTTTCAGCTGGCGCATCCATTCAGCTATTTGTTTTCCACTGATTTCTGCTTCGTCCCCGGATTTGCGCCAGTCTCGTGCCTGCAGTTCAAACACGGTTTTGTCCAGCGCGCCGGGCGTTTGTGCAACGGCATTCACTAATCTGTCGAGCCAGGCGTTGGCATCATTAGCCGGGATCTGTTCCATGAATGGCATCGCCATCGGCGCCGTCCAGTCATAGGTATTGAGGAAATCATTCAGGTTTTGTGCAAACCAGGCTTCACTTTCAGGCTCCAGCACTGGTAATGCGTAAATATTACGCGCGGTTTTTACCTGTGGGCCGCGAATATTACGTACCGATTGCGTCAGCTGCTTAGTAAAGTCGATCAACATCTTACTTTTCAGGCGCGTCCAGCGCTCGAAGGTCTGAGGGTTGCTACGGATTTGCTCAATACTTCCCGGAAGACCTGCGGCGCGGTAGGCGGCTAACGCCTCCGGTGACGCATCTTCAAAGTCCGTCAGGAAAGCATCGTCGTGGAACAAAATCCCTTTGAAACTGGCGTGCTTTGCCAGATCTTCATAGATTTCAGTAATGCGTTTACGCGCTTCGCTGTCCCAGGGAGACAGACGCAAATAATTCTCGCGGTTGATCGCAGTGCGTCCTGTTTTCGGATCCCATGCCGTCACGCGTGGAATGGACGCATCGAGGTCGAAAGCCAGTACCGGCATCCAGGCATACACCGTCACCCCGGCCCGCGTTTGTAACTGCCAGGAGATATAGTTAAACAGATCGGCGCGCATCGGCAGCCAACGGTTAGGGAAATAGAGTTCGCGAATATTCCCGTCGCCTTTAGGATCGGCGTACGCCTGCAGGAAGACATGAGAAATGCGCATGTCATAAACGCGCTGGATCAGCTTGTCGATGTTTCGCTTCTGCTGGGCAGGATCTTTGTCATACACGTAATCCAGATCGACGTGCATGACGCGCATCGTTTGCGGTTCACGTACCTGAGCGACCTGGCTGGCAAAGCGCTTGAGGGACGGATTATCAGAGATCAGTACGCGCGGGATATCATCCAGAAACGCGGCGTTCGCCAGCCCTTCGTTGAGCGTAAAGGCCATCTTATAGCCATGCTCTTTGGCCAGGTTTAAGGTGGTGCCGTTAGCCGCACCGTAAGGCCATACCCACGCGCGCGGCGATTTCCCGGTTACCGATTTAATCTTATTGGTAATCAGCGAGATATCAGTATTAATGCGACGATTGTACTGTTCGTCGGTTTCGTAAGTTCCGGTTTTCTTATCGAAAAGGCGGTTCGCCACCGCAGGTTCTTTACTTCCCTGCGGGTTCGCCTCAGCACCGAAATGCGAGTTCCAGGTGTGCGCGCCCACTTCCACCAACGGCGATTTGCCCATTTCCTCGACCATCTTCCAGGTGGCAAATTTATCTCGCGCCGTCATCAAGCCGCCAAAATCGACTTTTTTATTGGCTGGAGAATCAACCCAACTGCCCACTGGAGCCCAGAGCGCAGGCCAGTTGTAGGCTTTCAGTAGCGGCCAGACGCGGGTATAAAAACTGCTGTATCCGTCGTCAAAGGTGAGTAAGACCGCTTTTTCCGGCAACACAATTTTACCGTCATGGGCGTCCAGAATTTGCTGCACGCTGATCGGGTTATAGCCATTATCACGCAGCCAGGCCATCTGGTCGCTCAACGCGCTGGTGCGCACGGAGAGGTAGCGCTGGTCGGCGGCGCCATCCTCAACATCATGGTAGCCGAGCACCAGAAAGCTATTCTTCGGCCACGGATGATCCGCCGTCAGCGGCGTTCTCTCTGCGGGAGGAACATAGCGAGGCGTTGTATTATGCGCGCTGCTGCACGCGGTAATCATCAACCAGCCAGCGATTAATGCGCTAAGCCACAGGCATCTTTTCAGCATGAACAATCCTTAAAACCTGACATTTAAATCGAAAGCGAGGGAGATATTCCGCTCACGTTTACCGTCGTAGGGGCGTTTATCCCAAACCAGCATCACCCCGCCATCTACGACGTTGTTCCATTTCAGCCGTTGTCCGTATCCCACCTGGACGATAGCGCCTGCGTCTTCACCTTGCTGCCAATAACCGCCGACTCCGGCTATGCCTTGCTGGGTCCACACGGTGTCATAGTGGCGGTAAAGAACCTGCTCCGCGCTCAGGCCAGGGACAACCGAAAAATCACTCTTCGGGTTGTAATACGGCACATTTTCTTTGGTGTTGGTGCTCCCGCCAATGCCCGGCGTAAAGTCCAGCGTGAAGCGCGGTGTAGTCCACATGCGCTCTTTTCCGCTCAGCCCGTATTCGATGCGATCGTTACCGTCCGAGAAATGTGATGCGGCAAACGACAGTTGATATTCACGTCGTTCGTTTTGATACCAGCGGACAAACATATCGCCGCCGTTGGCATACACGCCGCTACGCAGCGCGCGCAGTGGCGTGTTGCGCGAAAGACGCTCGGCCGAACCGCCAACGCGCCAGTTGTCATTGAAGTCATGCCAGCCAGATAGACGCCCACCAATCTTCTGACCATCACCATAATTTCGGCCAGACACTTCCATTTCGGCCCAGTAATCACGGGAAGTCCATTCTGCACCCGCCGCCAGATCGCGGCTGATGCCCTTCCCTTCCTCAAATTCACCGGTAGCGAAGTTGAATCCGGTAAACAGTCGCCAGTTGTCGTCAATTGGCGGGCTGTAAATCGCCGTGTTGATGTTGAAATCATTCTTACCGCTGACCGGACTATCGGACGAGATCCCCTGCGTGCCGCTAATACGTACTTCCGACATTTTATGCACATCACGAATACGCGCGAGGCGCAGCGTCGCTTCATCATCCGGGCTGCGAGCAATAACGTCATCCGTCAGTTCATCGGCCTGCTTCCACTCCTGGAGATCCAGCGCCACATAAGCCTGCTGACGCTCCAGTTCCAGGTTACTGGGTTCAATCACTTCCGCCAGCTTCAGCTCTTTCTCCGCCGCATGCGGCAGTCCACGGGCTTCAAGAACAGAAGCATAGGATATGCGCAGCCCTTGGTTACCTGAGCCTGTGCGTGCCAGATGCTCAGCGAGTTTTTCTGCCTCCGGCAGTTCATTGGCTGCGATATGATATTGCGTCAGCAGCGACTGTCCGAGCAGCCAGTTATCGTTAGGCTGCGGCGTTGGCGAACCATAGATGCGTCGCAGGTACGGGCTGTCTTTGATTAACGCATCGACCTGCTTTTTCGCCGCATCAAAGTTTTCATTATCGATATGCGCGTAGAACAGATCCTGTTGATCCTCAGGACCGAGCGGCGTAACCGGAATCGGTCCGTTCGGATAATAGATGCTCGTTAGCATCGCTTCGGTTTTTTCCGGCTGGCGTTCGCTCAACCATGCTGATGCCACCCAGCGTTTAGCATAGTTTGGCACTTCACCACTTGCGGACAGCGAATCATATTCCTGAATAACTTCGGCAGTACGCTTACGCACCAACAAGGCGCCCATGCGGTCAATTCTGGCCCGACGGACATCATTCTGCGCGGACGGTTCATCCTTCCAGGCAGCCAGCAACTGGTCATAACGGGCCAGCGCTTTATCGGCCACGATAAACCGTTCTTCTTCATTACGTGCGGACGTATAGGAGGAACGTACCATTTCTGCTGCGGCATCAAGCTCAAGGCGACGCTTCACCGGGTCTGCCGTTGGTACCACCTCTGCCATATTTAAGGCGGGCCCGGAAACGCGGTTTGCTGACAGCGCAGACAGCAATGTGGATTTTGCATTTTTGTTGCCCGGATCGACGTCATCCGCCTGGCTGGCGACTAACAATGCATCCCAGTTTTTTCCCTGCGAATGGTAGACATAGGCAAGTAGCGCATCAGAATCAGCCCCGGGATGTGCCTGCGCCCATTTATTCGCTTCAGTAAGGGCTTGCTGATTGTAGCGAGCATCCGCCAACGTCATTATCCAGCCGGTACGAACATCAACGTTATCAGGCTCTTCCTGTAAAACACTTTCCCAGACGGCTAAAGAATCATTCCAGTTCTTCTGATTGCGATACGCTCGTGCAGCAGCGACTTTTCCCCGGGCAGGTATATTCATCTGTCCACGATACTGCTGCCAGATTTCAATTGTGGTTTTATCGTTGTTATCGACCCAACTGGAAACTTGCAGCCAGTCGGCAACCTGATTGGGCGTTAGTGCGCTTTTCTTTCCCTGATCCTCAAGGAAACGTAATAGCGGTGCACTATTACCTCCCCGTGCTTCAATAACTAAAGCATCATAATCTGATACCGCCGCAGAGATTGGCATCGGGAAAAGAATGCTTACCGTAAATAAACAGCTTACAGACTTAAAACGTTTAATGAAGTTGGCATGTCGACGCATACTTAACATATCTGCCCTTATATCTTACATCAGAGTAAAAATAAGCGTTTTCAATAAGTTACAGTCAATCCCTGACGGTTGCCGACCATGTAAGACGCACTGCCGCTTATTTCGTAATAGGGTTATGAAGCAATTAATTCTTTCGTCTTATTGACTACCTTTGCCTCGCCCTCTAATCCTTGGAAAGGAGGCATAAACTCGAGAATTTTATCACTCAACGTAGTTCATGGCTATGTAATAAGATAATGCTTAGGCAAAAAAAGTATTTTAAACTAAATTATCCTAATACTCTTGGGATTGCATTCTGGATTTAGATTAATTTTCCGTGACGAAGCCATGTGACGATGCAAACTATTGTTGGGTAACATAGCTACACTCCGTAACTGTTTGCACAGTAACTATTTGGTATGAATAGAGAAAGTTCTGATAGCAACCACTCTTATCACTATAAAAATAATGAGACAAACTCGACAACGTAATTTTAATTTACAGGCAGTATTGATGAAGTCAAATTAAAGGTACAGCCACGATAAACATTAGGCACAGTGATAATACCATGAAATCAAAGTGGTTTATTAATTCACAATTGAATGATAGTATTTTTTCATCCGGCCATATTGGTCTGAAAATTTATCAGCTTCTCTATTTATCACCCTGACTTGCTATTGACAGCATTAACCACAATTATTTTTACCCTTACTATTAACAAGCTTAATTTCATTGTGAGCTCCTGATTGAAGCATAACTTTTTGCGCTTACCTTCCTTTCAGACTTTCAGGTAATCTGAAAAAAGATGCCACCAGGAGTTGGTCGATGAAAATCGTTAATGCAGAAGAAAAACACATCCCCGCCATACGCGATATCTATGCACACCACGTTATTCACGGTACAGGCAGCTTTGAAACTGACCCACCGGATACCCACGAAATGCTGGCTCGGCTGGAAAAAATTCATAGTCTGGGGTTGCCGTGGGTTGTCGCCCTGCAGGAAGACAGGGTCATAGGATATTGTTATCTCACTCGCTACCGCGAACGTTATGCCTACCGCTATACCCTAGAAGATTCAATTTACATTGACCCGACGGCGCAGCGTCAGGGAGCGGGAAAAGCGCTACTGCGCCATGTCATTGACTGGGCCGAAACGCACGGCTATCGACAGTTAATTGCCATGGTCGGCGACAGCAATAATCAGGGGTCGCTCAAAGTCCATCAGCAGGTCGGATTTACAGAAATAGGCACGCTGAAAGACGTTGGCTTCAAGCATGGTCGCTGGCTGGATACGGTTTTGCTGCAACGAACTCTGGGGGAAGGGAACAGTACACTACCAGCGGATATAGATGCCGCTATTTAACCTTTCTAAGGGATGATTTCAGGAAAAGGAAATCTGGAGTAGGCGAAGGACTTAGAGCATGCCACATAATTTATTGTTTACGAACCCGTCGCAATAGTAATTTGGTCGGGTGGCGGCTACGCTTGACCCGACCTACGGTTTTAGCCATTTCAGGCAAGATCAGGCGTAGCCGCCACCGGGCGATTAAGACTGCAGCATACCGTGCTGGATCAAGAACCCCCACCAGGGAATACCGACGAGCATGTGAATCACAAACGTGCTCAATGCCACGATAGTACCGATTGTCCACCACGACTTAATGTCATTATACCCTGCGGCAAAGATAATCGGCCCCGCCGCGCCACCATAGTGAGTGATGCAACCGCCGTAGGAGTTGGAAAATAGGATGGCAAGCGCCAGCAAAACAGGTGCCGTTCCGGTAACCAGACCTACAGTGGCAAAGACCGGCACCATTGCTGCGACGTATGCCCCGCCGGAAGCAAAGAAATAGCGCACCAGCACGCTGAGAAACACAATAATCACAATAGTCATATTCCCGGCACTGAGAAAATCCAGATGCGCTGACATGAAATCGGCCAGCCAGCGGAAAAATCCCTCCTTGCTCAGGGTGGCGCTCAGACCAATGATGCCCCCGTACCACATCAGGGTATTCCAGCCGCCTTTATTTTTCTGGACATCACTCCAGCCAATAATATTAAACAGCAGTGCCGCACCCATTGCGATAATGGCGACCGCAGATTCATTGAGTCCGAGTTTACGTGAGAAGATCCAACCCAATAATGCAGCGACAAAAATGACCACCAGCCCTTTCTCTTTGAGGCTCATTGCCCCAAGACTTTGAAGTCCGTTGGTCGCAATAGCGACATTATCAATTTTTTTAATTTCCGGGGAAGCAACCCGGTAGCAGATATAGGGAATGATACATAGCATCAATAACCCCAACGGTGCTGCCGCCAGCATCCAGCCGATCCAGCTAATACGAATATGGAAAATATCTGAAATGAGCTGTAGCGCTAACGCGTTACCGGCAAAGCCCGTTAAAAACATATAGCTGGTCGTTTTCGTGACCATATAGACGTTGACCATTAAATAACGGCCAGCTTTGCTGGGTGACTCTTTTGGCGTTGAGCCCAATACTGTCGCGATACTGTTAATAATAGGGAAAACCACCCCACCTGCCCGCGCGGTATTTGAGGGCGTCGCAGGTGCCAACACCAAATCCAGCAAGGCGGTAACATACCCCAGTCTCAGCGTCGTACTGCCAAATTTAAGGATAAACCAGTAGGCAAGCCGTTTCCCGAGGCCGGTAGTGACAAATGCAGCACTCAGTGTAAAGGCGCTAAACACCAGCCAGGTGGTGCCTGACGCGTACCCGCTCAGCACATCCAGTGATTTGACGGGTGAATCCGGGAATTTTGTCACGGTAAAACAGGTTAACGCAACCGCAACCAGCATAATGACGGGTTCAGGATAGGGTTTAATAACCAGCCCAACGATAGCAGATAAATATATTCCTGCCAGTATCCACGCCTCTTTGGTTAATCCATCAGGCGGAGGGATTAATATTGATAATAATATTATCACGGCAAGCAGTATTGTTTTTAAAATATTCGATTTAAGCATATCTCACCCATGAGAAAAGGGTCCCTGAATAACAGAGGCCGCTCCGGGGAGGAGCCTCCGCACACTAAATACATTCATCAAAAAAAATAATAAATATTACAGATTCACAATTTTGATATTATCGTTTTCCGTGATTTGATATTCACTTAAAATATCAAAACTGAGATAGCGATAGATATCCTCATGTGCGTCATGAAGCTTATCGGTATAGCTAAAATATTCTTCAACGGTGGGCATTTTACCCAACATGGCCGCGACGGTGCTTAATTCTGCGGAGGCAAGAAATACTTTAGCATTCGTTCCCAGACGATTCGGGAAATTTCGCGTAGAGGTCGATACCACGTTACTCCCTTCGCGCACCCTCGCCTGGTTCCCCATGCACAGGGAACAGCCCGCTGGCTCGATTCTCGCCCCTGATTTAATAAACTGACTAAAATAGCCTTCACGGGAGAGCTGTTGGGCATCCATTTTAGTCGGCGGCGCCAGCCACAAGCGCGCCTGGTTTTCGCGGCCACCGGCCATGATTTTACCCGCAGCGCGGAAATGACCAATGTTTGTCATGCAGGAACCAATGAAGACCTCTTCAATGGGCGTGCTGGCAACCTCAGTAAGTAACCGGGCATCGTCCGGATCGTTCGGGGCACAGACTACCGGTTCGGTGATTTCATTAAGATCAATATCAATGACAGCAGCATATTCCGCATCAGGATCGGCAGAAAGCAACGACGGGCTAGCCAGCCATGCCTCCATCTCAGCAATACGGCGTTCAAGCGTGGCGGCGTTTTCATAACCCTGCTTAACCATCCAGCGCAGCAGGGCCGCATTGGAGCGCAAATATTGCGCGACATTGTCTTCCGCCAGACGCATAACGCAGGCCGCAGCGGAGCGCTCGGCAGAAGCATCAGCCAGTTCAAACGCCTGCTCTGCACTCAACATTTCCAGCCCTTCAATTTCGAGGATCCGGCCCGAGAAAATATTGCGCTTATTCTTTTTCTCGACCGTTAACAGCCCCTGCTTTTTGGCATACAGCGGAATGGCATGCACCAGATCGCGCAGGGTGATCCCTTTCTGCATCTCGCCCTTAAAGCGCACCAGTACAGATTCAGGCATATCCAGCGGCATAATGCCCGTCGCGGCAGCGAACGCCACCAGCCCGGAACCACCAGGGAAGGAGATCCCCAGCGGGAAGCGAGTATGGGAGTCAGCGCCTGTACCAACCGTGTCCGGCAGCAGCATGCGGTTAAGCCATGAGTGGATAATGCCGTCGCCCGGTTTCAGCGCAACCCCGTTACGGCTGGTGATAAACTGCGGCAGGGTTTCATGGAGTAGAACATCTACAGGCTTAGGATATGCAGAGGTGTGGCAGAACGACTGCATCACCAGATCGGCTGAAAACGTGAGACACGCCAGGTCGGTTAGCTCGTCGCGCGTCATCCCACCGGTAGTGTCCTGAGAACCGACGGTAGTGATTTTCGGCTCGCAGTATTGCCCTGGACGGATCCCCGCGACGCCGCAGGCTTTACCCACCATTTTCTGTGCCAGCGTAAAGCCGGTTTCGGATGGCGCAGGCAAAGCGGGCGTGCGGAATACCGCGGAAGGCCCAAGTTTCAGCGATTCCCGCGCTTTCGCCGTCAGGCTGCGTCCGATAATCAACGGGATCCGCCCGCCGGCGCGTACTTCGTCCAGCAGCACTTCGGTTTTAAGGGTAAAGGTCGTCACCAGCCGCTGGCTTTCTGTCTCACGAATTTCGCCCTTGTACGGGTAAAGATCGATCAGCATCCCGGTCGTCAGCGCAGAGACATCCATCTCTATCGGCAGGGCACCGGAATCTTCCAGGGTGTTAAAGAAAATAGGGGCAATCTTGCCGCCAAACACAAACCCGCCGTTACGTTTATTCGGCACGTACGGAATATCGTTCCCGATGTGCCACAGGATGGAGTTGGTAGCGGATTTACGTGATGATCCGGTCCCCACGACGTCACCCACGTACACCAGCGGCCAACCGCCCTCTTTTAGTGCTGCCAACTGACGGACAGGACCACGCACGCCGGGTTCATCAGGTGCAACCCCTTCCCTGACGTTACTGAGCATGGAGAGCGCGTGCAGCGGAATATCCGGGCGTGACCACGCCTCCGGCGCAGGAGACAAATCGTCGGTATTGGTCTCACCGGGAACCTTAAACACCTTCAGGGTGATTTTTTCAGCCATGGCCGGACGGCGGGTAAACCATTCGGCATCAGCCCAGGACTGCAGTACCTCTTGTGCCTGGACGTTACCGCTCAGTGCTTTGGCCTCAACCAGGCTGAATTTTTCGAAGATCAGGATCGTAGAAGAAAGCTGCTGCGCGGCCAGCGGTGCCAGATCAGGATGCTCAAGAAGATCGATCAGTGGCTGGACGTTATAGCCGCCCTGCATGGAGCCCAGCAGCGCCGTTGCTGCTTCGGGAGTAAGCCCGTCAACACGGTATTCCTGCATCGCCACCTTAAATAAAAACTCGGCTTTTAACTTTGCCGCAGGATCGACACCCGGTGGTACGCTATGGGTCAATAAATGAATTAATTCCGGATGATGTGCGGGTGCATCATTGATTAAACGCTGAATCAGTGCATCAGTTTGTTGCGCTGTTAAGGGTTTCGCCGGAATACCCGATTCAGCACGCGCATGCAGGTGCTGATTATAATCATCTAACATAGGTTCTCCTGTTAAAACTAAAGTTGTTCACAAAATTCTGTTAAGCGTTCGAGTCCGTACGGCCATTCGCCAAAGCCAGACTCGGCATTAATATGTCCCGCCTCCCCGATATCGATTAAATGCCCCTCCCAGCAAGCCGCCCAGAACTGCGCGCGCGAAAAAGGCATCAGGGGATCATTTCTGCTGGCAAACATCAGGCAGGGAACGGGTAAAGCCGCTGGCTGAATAGCCTCTTCAAGGCCGAAAAACGCGGGTTCCGCCGGTGCGACCATAACGACACCGGCGACGTTTACCCGTCGCGTTTGCAGTAATCTGCACGACGCCAGCGCGCCAAAACTATGACCGACGAGAATGGCAGGCAGCGGGGAAAGCGCCAGCTCGCGGGTGATGGCGGAAACCCAGTTTTCAATATCAGGCTCTAGCCAGTTTTTTTGCTGAATCCGCCTCCAGAAAGGAAAACGTCGCCCCCAGC
The DNA here is from genome assembly GCF_005281115.1 of Citrobacter sp. wls710. Classification (NCBI taxonomy): domain Bacteria; kingdom Pseudomonadati; phylum Pseudomonadota; class Gammaproteobacteria; order Enterobacterales; family Enterobacteriaceae; genus Citrobacter; species Citrobacter sp. wls710. Next base: position 147,104 of record NZ_SZXD01000026.1, on the reverse strand, counting down.
AGCTTTGCCAGTGATATTCATCGCTGTCTCTCAGACCCGGCACCAGCATAAGGGTATAAACGTTACTGAGCTGCTGCAGGCGTTGTTCAATCATGACGTTTTCCTGTTACGCTATTCGCGCTTATTCGGCGGGAAATTGCGACAATAACCATCCAACGGCGATAAGATCTGCGCTACCGCCAGGGCTTAAATTCCGTTTGATAAATTCCGCATCCATTCTGAATAACGCCTTCACTAATTTATCCGCCGTGAGACGCTGTATTTTTAATAATCGTCTGGCGTAGCGTCTGGCGTAATTCAGCCCTGCGGTCCCTCCCCGAGAAACCAGATTGGTATCCGGATTTGCCGCCATCAGGCCCAGTAACATTCTCAGTAACGCCACCTCTTCGGATTCTCCCTGACGTAACGCGGTCTGCAGATACGGAAGACCTGACTGGCGTACAGTGATAAAACCACTGGCGGCTTCCCCTCTTGCCCCAGTGAACCCGTATGCCTGAAACTGCTGCTCTCCCTTCGTTTTTGCGATACCGCTATTTTTCAATTCCTGCTCGACAATGCCGGTACATATAAGGCTGGTCTCATGACACAGGCTACGTTGCGTGAGCGCTTCATGCCTTTGGGTAAGACGCCCCGCCGCAGCACACAGCAACCCTAACGAGAAGATCCCCCCTTTATGGGTGTTCACCCCGCCGGTGGCGGTAAACATCGCCTGCTCACAGGCCAGGCCAGTCGGCCTTAGCGCCCGCAGCGTTTGTGGGCCAGTAAGATAAGCACTCTCTCTGCCTGTGTTGAAAAATAGTGACAGCCAGGGGGCAATCGCCGCGATACTGGTTATGAACAGTGCGAAATTCATATCGCTATGCGCCCCGCTGTTTACGCGATCCACCAGACCCGGTTTCGGGGTTAAATTAATTTCCCGGTACAGGGCCTCGACAGCCAGCTCAGCAAAGGAGCGCTGCACGTCTGGTTCGTTAAATCTGGCAAGCGAAGTAGTCATCGGTTAACTCCTCGATCACGCGCGTTAGCTCGGCCTGCGAATGACGTCGCGAACGGGAACAAACATGAGCAGGTTCATGGCAGATAAAGCATCTACGCATCGGCTGCTGGATGGCATTTCTTTTCAGCTGCCCCTTTTTCGGACAAAACACGTCGATATCCCACAGACGTCCCAAAGGATGGTTATCTTCCAGATGTGCAGTGACGTGTTTTATCATCCACGCGGGAGCCGCTACCGACCAGAGACCTTCCGGCCCGGTGACCGGGTGTAACACCTGATGCCGACAGACCTTCCACTGATGCGTGTGGAACAGGTCTCCGAGAGCCTGATTCGCGACAGCCATCACGCGTCTGGCCAGCGCGGTATCCTTCACCTCGCCCGGCCAGACCAGCGTGACGGAAACCACGGTATGATCCGACTGAAACAGCCACGCCTGCTGCCGACGGGCTCGTTGCTCCCGGGAAGCCAGAACCTGTTCCAGAGAGACATTCACGTTCGAGGCTTTATCCGTCATGGGAATTACTCCTTCACCTGGCGAACCACATCAATCACACTGCCGTCGCGGTAGCGTACCACACCGACAATTCGGTCAGTAAATTCAACCGGCTTAGGCTTGCCCGAGATCAGCAGTGCCTGTTGATACAAGGCTTCAATGTCGACGATGGGCAGTCCGGCGTTGATCAGACGTTCACGGATTTCCGGGCGCGCCGGATTAACGGCAATACCGTGATCGGTAACCAGAACGTCAATACTTTCACCCGGCGTTACCAGCGTAGTGACCTGCCTGACGACGGTAGGAATGCGGCTGCGGATCAGCGGGGCAACGACAATAGTGAGATTTGCCGCTGCCGCGACATCGCAGTGTCCGCCCGACGCGCCGCGCATTACGCCGTCGGAGCCGGTCAGGACATTGACGTTAAACTGGGTGTCTACTTCCAGTGCGCTGAGGATGACCACATCCACTCTGTCACAGCAGGCGGCTTTTGCGGCCGGGTTCGCATAGACGTTAGTGGAGATTTCCACATGGTCGGGATTGACCGCCATGGAGGCTGCCGCCGCACCGTCAAAACTTTGCGTATCAAGGATCTTTTCAATTAACCCTTTCTGATGCAGATCGACAATGCTGCCGGTGATTCCGCCCAGTGCGAACCGGGCAACAATGTTGTGCTTGCGCATTCGGGTTTCCATAAAACGCGTACACGCCGTTGACGCCGCACCTGAACCGGTCTGAATGGAAAAACCGTTGCGGAAATAACCTGAGTGTTCGATCACGTCGGCAGCAGAGCGGGCAATCATCAGCTCACGTGGATTACTGGTGACCCTGGCGGCGCCTACGCTGATTTTTGCCGGGTCGCCGACGCTCTCAATCTGCACAATATAGTCAACCTGATCCTGAACGATACTGGCTGGCAAGTTGGGGAAAGGCTTCAGGGTTTCGGTGAGCAACACCACTTTTTTGGCATATTTTGCGTCGACCATGGCGTAACCGAGGGAGCCGCACTGCGATTTGCCGCCGTTGCCGCTGGCATTGCCATATTCATCGCAGCAGGAAACCGCCAGAAACGCGACGTCAATGGCAATTTCGCCCTTCTGAATCAAATTCACCCGCCCGCCGTGGGAATGGATTTGTACCGGCTCGTCCATCAGGCCGTGCGAAATTGCATCCGCCAGATCACCCCGCATACCGGAGGTGTAGATTTTGCCGATCACGCCATTGCGAATGTGTTCAATAAGCGGAGTATTGCACGACATTAACGAGCTGGACGCGAGCGTGATCCCTTTCAGGCCGCGCTGAGCCAGCTTATCCATCACGTAATTGATGACCTTATCCCCTTCGCGGAAGGCGTGGTGAAAGGAAACTGTCATACCGTCATGCAGATCGCAGCGGGCCAGAACATCGTCCACGCTGGCAAAAAGTTTGCGCTGGTATTTTTGCTGATTATCAGCAAGATAAGGCGTCGTTGCGTTCGCGCCGCTGAATGCGACGTACTCACGACGGGAGTCTGGAATGTGATGCAGAGTTTCTGTTAGGTTTTTCATTATTCATCCTGTCGCTTGCAATGGGGAATTACTGACGAATGCCGGAAGCATTTTTGCGTTCGATAACCACGCGGGCATGGTTGATAATCGGCGCATCAATCATTTTGCCGTTCAGCGAAATCACCCCGAGTCCGTTGCGCTCCCCTTCCTCTGCAGCTGCAATCACGCGTTGTGCGTAATCCACTTCTTCCTGGGTTGGCGCGTAAGCGTTATGCAGAATTTCAATTTGTCGCGGATTAATCAGCGATTTTCCGTTGAAGCCCATCCGTCGAATCAGATCCACTTCCTTCAGGAAACCGGCCTCATCATTCACATCGGCGTACACCACATCGAAAGCGTCAATACCCGCCCCGCGTGCGGCATGTAATACGGCACAGCGGGCGTAGAACAGTTCTGTCCCGTCGCCTCGCTCAGTTTGCATATCCATCACATAGTCAAAGGCGGCCAGCGCAATCCCCATTAAACGGTCGGACGATTTCGCAATGGCAACGGCATTAATAACGCCAACGGCAGATTCGATCGCTGCCATTAATTTCGTTGAGCCAACAGGACGTCCGCAATTTTCTTCAATGCGAACAATTTCGCGTTCAAGCTGATGGATATCTTCCGGAGAGTCGGTTTTCGGTAAACGAATAACATCAACGCCCGCCCTGACGGCGGCTTCCAGATCTTTTAATCCAAAAGGTGTATTCAGCGGATTAATTCTGACAACGGTTTCAATATCTTTGTACATCGGGTTTTGCAGGGCATGAAATACCAGAAGGCGAGCGCTGTCTTTTTCTTTTAGCGCTACGGCATCTTCCAGATCAAACATAATGGAGTCCGGTTTATAAATATATGCCGTAGAAAGCATGGCGGCACTTGAACCGGGAATAAATAACATACTGCGGCGTAACTTTTTCATTATAACTTTTCCCATGCAATATCTTCCCGAGCCGAGCCTCTGAGCAGAGCAGCCTGTAAACGAGCACGGATCACGCAATCCAGCGCGCCTTTATCATCAATAATGATCTGCCCTTGCTCGATGTTGAACGCAGCCAGGGTTTCATTCACCACTTCGGTAATTCTGTCGCCGAACTGCTTATACACTTCGCTGTGGATGACCACATCCAGCCCGCTCTCGACGGGGCTGACCTTTACCATAAGATCACTGGACTCCAGCGTTCCCGCCATCGCGGCTTGTACAATTTTCATATCAGTTTTCCTGTGATAATGCGGTTAAACCGCTGCCGACAGCGACTCGTATAAACGAGGCTGATGTTGTCCCCCGTTATTCAGAAACGCGCGCGTGGTGGCAGGCACCATACGACTGGCGGCAGCAATTTGGTTTTCTTTTAATAAACGACGAACGGCTGACGCAGAGACCGGCACATCATTACCGTCCGTTCTTCTTTCTATTTCGTGTACGTGGATACAGGCCGCTGTGCTCGTTGCGTTTTCCAGCCAGTGATGCATCGCCCGGTTATATTCTGCGGTTAACTGACAGAATGGCTCCGTCCCCACAAAACGGTGAGTGATATTCAGCGCAGGTGCGATGTAATTTCTGAACAGCATAAGATCAATTGCCGCGTAGGCTTTATCTATCACCTGCTTATCTTTCAGAAAATAGCCAGGGAATGTCCCGCGCGAAATAATATAGGCAGACCCCGGATGAACAGTGACATTTTTCAGATGCCGCGATCCGTCCCTGACCATCGCAAAACGTTCTTTAAACGAAAAAGCGGAGACATCTTCCTGAACCACGAAAACATGGAGCCAGTCGCACTGGCTTGCCGCATGCTCGATAAGATATTGATGGCCCAGCGTGAATGGATTCGCGTTCATCACGATCGCGCCTATATTTTTCCCCGGCACGAAATGATGATTACGCAACTGACTGCAGTAACGATGAATACCGACCGGCGTATTCTCCATTAATGCCGCACAATTATTCACAGTGACAAGCGGATAGAATCCGCATCCGCGAAACGACTTCACATTATCCGGACAGGTAAAAAGAAAGAGCTGATGTTCGCCGTTTTGTGCCGCCAGAAGTTCGGCCTCATGAATTAACGTCAGGATTAACGACGAGCCGCGCCACCCGGAATCCACTGCAATGCATTTTAAGGTGTTACCCGCAATACCGGTGCAGGCAATAATCTGACGCTGGTAGAGTGCAACAATAAATTGCGAGATATCGTCATCAATGCCTAAACCGTTGCGTGCCAGGAAGCGGGCAACTTCCTCTCTGGCCTGAGCGTTACCGGCTTTTATAATCTCAAATTCTGGCGTTCTGGCGGTGTACATCGTCTCTCTCCTGACCGTCTAAACAAGCAACGCTTCTTGCTGCGGTTGGGCTTCCACAATGGTATTAATCAGACGACCAATATTTTCGATTTCAACTTCAACCCGATCGCCATCATGCATAAATAACGGAGGATTGCGTTTTTTACCGACGCCGCCAGGCGAACCTGTAATAATGACGTCACCGGCGCTGAGGGAGGTGAATGTGCTGATATAGGCGATAAGATCTGCAACTTTGTGGATCATGCTACCAGTGGAGTCGTTCTGAACCAGCATGCCATTAAGCCAGGTATGGATGGTCAACGCATGAGGATCGGGTATCTCATCCGCTGTAGTCATATAGGGGCCGAAAGCGCCGGTTTGCTTCCAGTTTTTACCAGCGGTAAACCACGCGTGCTGCCAGTCACGAACGGAGCCATCCATATAGCAACTGTATCCCGCGACATGATCGAGCGCGTTATTTACATCAATTCGGGAGCCCGGTTTACCAATGATGACGGCCAGCTCGCCCTCATAATCGAATTCTCTCGACAACTCAGGTTTAAGCACAGGTTGGGCATGACCTGTTTGCGAATCAGGAAAACGGATAAACAGCGTCGGGGCATTATTCGTCTCGGCAAACTCTTTTCTTTTTTCAGCGTAATTCATCCCAACGCAGAAAATTTTTCCTGGCTCTTCGATAACGGGCAAAAAGGTAATATCTTCAAGCGTAATATCCACAGGGCAATCGTTGTATTGCCTTGCGACGTCAACGGCATCCCATTGAAGAAGGTCTTTCAACGTCGCATATTGATGGCCGATTTTATTACCCAAATCTATAACGCCGAACTTTGTATAAATCCCGTAGCTTTTACGGCCCTGATGAATATAACTTGCTAATTTCATGATGACACCCGATTGATATACATGCCTATTTTTGTTTACGCCCTGAGGCGTAAACAAATTGCCAAACTTTTTATTCTGCGGACTGGGCGGGCACCAGTACCGGTTTTGTACCGGCTGCCAGATACGTTGCCACGACAACGCCAACGCCAAGCAATACCAGAATCAACCCGGTCATCCCCACCCAGCCCAGTGAATGGAAAACAAAACCGTTGATAAAACCAATCACCGAACCGCCCATGTAGTAGAAGAATAAATAGAGTGCAACGGCCTGGCCTCTTGCATGCGTTGCATTTTTACTTACCCAGCTCAAACCAATAGAGTGACAGCCGAAGAAACAGCCGGTAAAAATCACCGCGCCAGCAATAAAGGCGATGACATTCGACGTCAGCGTCAGCAGCATGCCTAAGGCCATGATCAGGAATAGCACGCGCAATACTTTCATCGCGCCATATTTCGCACTTAAACGACCAGCCTGCGGAGCCGTAAAGAAACTCAGGGCGAAGCTAAAGGAGAGCAGACCTGCATTTGCCGGTGAAATATGGAACGGCTCCCCTTTCAGGAAGAAGGCCAGATAGTTATAAAGCGAGGTAAATGCGCCGAAAATAATGAAGCTGATGACAAAAGCCAGCGCCAGATTTTTGTTTTTGAAATGCGATGCAGCCCCTTTCACCATACGCGTAACGTTAAGGTTTTGCGTTGGGGTGAAGTTTTTAGATTCAGGCAGTAAAAACTTAACCAGAATGGCAACCACAATCAAGCTGGTCGCAAAACCGTAAAAGATAGCATTTATTGAAACGTGATCAATAAGTTGGCTGGCAATAATACGACCGGACATGCCGCCCATCGAATTACCGAAGACAAAATATCCCGTTACAATACCTGCCGCCACCGGGGCGACTTCTTCACTGATGTAGGCGGTGGCTGCCGCAGCGATGCCGCTCAGCGCCAGACCAATTACCGCACGTAGCGCCACCAGCATCGCCCAGGATTCCATCAGCGGGCAGAGCAGCGTAAGAATACCGCCTAACAGGAGGGAAACAATAATTAACCGTTTTCTGCCATAATGATCGGATAACGTCCCGGTAAACAGCAATCCAATCGCCAGCAAGGCCGTTTCTGCTGATAAGATAATACTCACCTGGCTGACAGGAACATTATATTCCACAGCAAGTGTCGGAAGCAGTGGCTGAATAAAAAACAGAGAAGCAAGCTCTGCAAGCCCGGATAATGCCAGGGCCAGAATCACGCGAATATGCGCACCGGCTTTTACAGAATCTGAAGCTTTCAGGGTATTGTTAGCATGAGTTAACGCCATAATAACCTCGGTATTATTGTTAGGGTACAGAGTGTAATTTTTTAAGGCAGATGTTTTTTATTTAGATTTTATTTACTCAACTTCAGTGAGCATTTTTTCCGGTACACATACGGCACCCTCAAATAACTTGCGTGAAGTACGTATGACAGCGGCACGGGTTTTTTCGATATTGTTACCTTCCTTCAACAAGGACACAGATATTTTTCCACTTGGGTGTTCAATATCGATGATATTTGTGAAGAGCCCCTTTGGACGATCGGCGACAATTTTTGCCGCGACGGATCCTTCAATCAGCGTTGCGGTCGAAATACCAATCGATCCGGTAATCGCCAGTGATTTATGGCATGTGTGCGGCATGAAATACCGTACCTGAATCGTTCCGCCGTTACGCGCCGGGCTGAGAAGAACCGGTTTCGGGATCACCTTGTTTGCTACATCCCCTAAGCCCATAGCTGCACCAGCCTGACGACGCAGACTCTCCAGCTTTTCTTTAAATGTCTTATCGCCATCTAATTCGGCAGGAGATTCCACTCCTGTTTTCCCCAGCGCTGAAGCGTCAATCAATACCATCGGCATCGCCATATCTATACAGGTGACTTCAATACCGTCGAAGACGTTTGTCGCACTGTCCGTCGGCAACAATTTCCCCGTTTTAGAACCCGCAGAGTTCAGGAAAGTTAAGCCAATGGGTGCGGCGGTCCCCGGGACACCATCAATTTGGGTATCGCCTTCATACACCACCCGATAATCAGGCGTTTGCACTTCTGCATCGACCAGCGTTCCGGTATTGAGATTGCGGATCCGCACCGTCGTTACCGGGCTTTGCGCCTTCACCAGCCCCTTTTCAATGGCAAAGGGACCAACCGCACAGAGCATGTTGCCGCAGTTAGGTGTGGTATCGACGCGACGTTCGTTCACCATCACCTGCGCGAACAGGTAATCCACATCCGCGTCAGGGCTTTCTGAAGTGCTGACTATCGCCACCTTACTGGTTTGCGGGCTTCCACCGCCAATACCGTCAATTTCGAGTTCATGGCCTGCCCCCATCAAACTGAGTAAAACTGCGTCGCGCGCTTCTGTTTCCACAGGCAGGTCGCTGGCCAGAATCACCGGCCCTTTTGACGTACCGCCACGCATTAATACGCAAGGGATCTTTAACATGTGTTTATCTCACTTCGCTTTTGTCTGGAACGCTATAAGGTTTTCACACTCCGGTTGATAACTCTAATGCCAAAAAAAGCAGGATTAATACGTTTTGCACATTAATAGCCCGTGCGTTATGGTGGTTATATAAAAGCGAGAATGGGATACAGCTATGCCGCATGAACTTCAGGGGATACAAGCGTTTGTAAAAATTGCAGAAATCGGCTGCTTTACAAAAGCATCTCAATTTTTTCACATTTCACAACCTGCTTTAACACGCAGAATTCAGAAACTGGAAGATAGCCTGGGAACCACGCTGTTTGAACGTTCTACGCGCAGCGTTAAGCTCACGGCAGTAGGAAGAGAATTTTTACCTAAAGCTAAGAATTTAATAGATTTTTATGAAAGTTCCATCCTCAGTATTAAAGAGATGGCGACACATCAGGCTGGTGTTATTACGGTTTCCTGTATCCCTACTGCCGCGTTCTATTTTCTGCCTTCAGTGATACGAGATTACAACAATGACTACCCAAACATCCGAATCCGCATACTGGAGCACAGCGCCAGCGATTGCCTGGAAGCAGTTTTAAATGGCGATGCAGATTTCGGTATAAATATGATAAACGTCACACATCCAAATATCGATTTTGCGCCGCTGGTGAACGAACCCTTCGTTCTGGCATGCCGACGCGACAATGAGCTGGCGAATAAATCGCTGGTAACATGGGACGATCTGGCAGGAATGAAGCTGATTGGGGTAAGACGCTCCAGCGGAAACCGATCGCTGATCGATCAGGCTTTCGAGAAAATGGCCTGGAAACCTAACTGGTTTTATGAAGTGCGTCATCTTTCAACGTCACTTGGGATGGTGGAAGCGGGTCTTGGTGTGTCTGTCGTTCCCAGTCTGGCGATGCCGGCCGATGAACATCACGTCCTTGTTAGTCGTCCACTGATAGAACCCGTCATACGCCGTACGCTTGGCCTTGTAAAACGCAGTGAAACAACCCTTAGTCCTGCGGCGGAAAAATTCCGCCAGCTGATATTACATCTGTGGTCGGGCGAAAATAGCAGCCCCTGGATCAACAAGTTTACTCAGTTGTGACTCACCGTTGGGCGACCAATGTATGATCGATGAGAACTCTCCCACAGCATCAACAGAGGAAGTCAACGCATTGATTTCATTAAGAAAATTAATTGTAGAAGGTGGGAATGAGGCAGACCAGAGGGAAACATCAAGGGAAGTGACTTTGGAGCGGGCGAAGGGAATCGAACCCTCGTATAGAGCTTGGGAAGCTCTCGTTCTACCATTGAACTACGCCCGCATTGAAGTGCGTAAGGGATTATAAACCTTACGCTCTTCTTGGCAAGGGACTAGCCGACTGACTGGCGATTAATTCACCGTCAGCATTTTGGCTTACTGCCCTGCGGCGGTAAATAACGCAGCGGATCGATAGCCGTTGCGCGATAACGGATCTGGAAATGCAGACGCACCGTCGTCGCATCCGTGCTGCCCATCGTGGCGATCTTCTGCCCGGCTTTCACGTTTTGACCGTTGTTCACCAGCATGGTGTCATTATGCGCATAGGCAGTGATGTAGTCCTCACTGTGCTTAATCATGATGAGGTTGCCATAGCCCCGCAGTTGATTGCCGACATAGACCACCTTCCCCGCTCCGGCCGCATAAATCGGCGTACCGCGCGCAGCTGAGATATCAATGCCCTTGTTACCGCCGTCCGCCGTAGAATAAGGCAGGATCACCTTACCGCTGGCGGGCCACTGCCAACAGCGTTGTCCTACCGGCGGCCAGGACGACTGAGGCACGGAAGAAGACGGTCTGACTGCCGCCGTTTTGGTAGAGGATTTCGAGCTTGTTTTACCAGAGGAAGAAGTGGATTTCGCGCCGCCGCTGACCTTTAGCTTTTGCCCCACTTCAATGGTATAGGGTGGGGAAATGTTATTCAGGCGAGCGATCTCTTTCACGCTGGTGCCGGTGGCGCGTGAAATACGGTATAACGTATCTCCCCGCTTCACGGTATATACGGAGCCGGAATAACTTCCTGCGTCAGACGACTTACTCCCGGAACAGCCAGATAACAGCAGACCGACACACAGCAGCATCGCGACACTCAGGCCATTTTTCTTCAGGCGTCCTGCACTCAAAACAATACCTCGCAACATTTTCAGACGCTTTATCATAGCAGCCAGAAACCGGATGCCAAATCATATCGCGTAACGAACCCTCGGCGCTGGTATTTCACACCCACTGTTAATCAAATTGTCTTAATTAAGCATATAATGTGGGTGCTTAAGATTGATGGTGGACGCTATGCGACAGGAACATGTCATTTTATTAAATGAGCAGGGTCAGCCCTGCGGGACGCAGGAAAAGTATGCGGCGCATACCGCCACAACGCCTCTGCACGCTGCGTTTTCCTGCTGGATATTTAACGACCAGGGACAACTGCTGGTGACGCGCCGTTCACTGCACAAAAAAGCCTGGCCAGGCGTCTGGACCAACTCTGTCTGCGGTCATCCCCAATCGGGTGAATCCACCGAAGCCGCTATTGTCCGCCGCGCTCGGTTCGAACTGGGTACAGACATTGACTCGCTCAGCTCCGTATATGCTGATTTCCGTTATTGTGCCACGGACCCGAGCGGAATTATGGAAAACGAGGTGTGTCCGGTGTACGCCGCACATATCGTGAGTTCGCTCCAGCTAAACGCAGATGAAGTGATGGATTACCAGTGGAGCGATCTTGAGGATGTGTTGAGCGGGATTGACGCGACGCCGTGGGCGTTTAGCCCGTGGATGGTAATGCAGGTTTCAAACGATAAGGCGCGAGGATTACTGCGCAAGTTTGCCAACGGGAATTAATTGCCTGATGGCGCTATGCTTAGCTGGCCTACATAACGAATCGTAGGCCGGATAAGGCATCAGACGCCATCCGGCATTTCACATCTTACTTAACCGGGCGCATCGCCGGGAACAGGATCACGTCGCGGATGGTGTGGCTGTTGGTGAACAGCATAACCATACGGTCGATACCAATACCCAGACCCGCAGTCGGCGGCAGACCGTGTTCCAGAGCGGTAACGTAGTCTTCATCGTAGAACATCGCTTCGTCATCACCTGCATCTTTGGCGTTAACCTGATCCTGGAAACGCTGCGCCTGATCTTCTGCATCGTTCAGCTCGCTGAAACCGTTACCGATCTCACGTCCGCCGATGAAGAATTCGAAGCGATCGGTGATTTCCGGGTTTACGTCATTACGGCGCGCCAGCGGAGAAACTTCTGCCGGGTACTCGGTAATGAAGGTCGGTTGAATCAGATGCGCTTCCGCGACTTCTTCGAAGATCTCGGTCACGATACGGCCCAGACCCCAGCTCTTCTCAACTTTGATGCCGATAGATTCAGCGATCGCTTTAGCAGAGTCGAAGTTATCCAGATCGGCCATGTTGGTTTCCGGACGATATTTCTGAATCGCTTCGCGCATGGTCAGTTTTTCGAACGGCTTACCGAAGTCGAAGACTTCTTCGCCGTAAGGCACTTCGGTGGTGCCCAGAACGTTCTGCGCCAGCGTACGGAACAGTGATTCGGTCAGTTCGATCAGATCTTTGTAGTCTGCATACGCCATGTAGAGTTCCATCATGGTGAACTCTGGGTTATGACGAACTGAGATGCCTTCGTTACGGAAGTTACGGTTAATTTCGAACACGCGTTCGAAGCCGCCAACCACCAGACGCTTGAGGTACAGTTCCGGCGCGATACGCAGGTACATATCCAGATCCAGCGCGTTATGATGGGTGATGAACGGACGCGCAGCGGCACCGCCAGGAATCACCTGCATCATCGGGGTTTCCACTTCCATAAAGCCGCGACCCACCATGAACTGACGGATGCCAGCCATAATTTGTGAACGCACTTTAAAGGTATTGCGGGATTCATCGTTAGAGATGAGATCCAGATAGCGCTGACGATAACGCGCTTCCTGGTCCTGCAGCCCGTGGAATTTATCCGGTAGCGGCCGCAGCGCTTTCGTCAGCAGACGCAGCTCGGTGCAATGAATGGACAGCTCACCGGTCTTGGTCTTGAACAACTTACCTTTCGCGCCAAGGATATCGCCCAGATCCCATTTTTTGAACTGCTCGTTGTAAACGCCTTCCGGCAGATCGTCACGAGCAACGTACAGCTGAATACGGCCGCCAACATCCTGCAGTGTAACGAATGAGGCTTTACCCATAATACGGCGGGTCATCATACGGCCAGCAACGGATACCTCGATGTTCAGCGCTTCCAGCTCTTCGTTTTCTTTCGCGTCGAAGTCAGCATGCAGTTGGTCTGAGGTATGATCGCGACGGAAATCGTTTGGGAACGGGATCCCCTGCTCACGCAGGCTCGCCAGCTTCTCACGGCGCGTTTTCAGTTCATTGTTAAGATCGGCTACCGCGTCAGCGCCCTGTACGTGTTGTTCAGACATGTTGGTTCCTCATAACCCTGCTTTCAAACTTGCTTCGATAAATTGATCCAGGCTGCCATCCAGCACCGCCTGCGTGTTACGGGTTTCAACCCCGGTACGCAGATCTTTAATGCGGGAGTCATCAAGGACATAAGAACGAATCTGGCTACCCCAGCCGATATCTGACTTATTGTCTTCCATCGCCTGTTTCTCGGCATTCTTCTTCTGCATTTCCAGTTCATAAAGCTTCGCTTTCATCTGCTTCATGGCCTGGTCTTTGTTCTTGTGCTGGGAACGGTCGTTCTGACACTGCGTCACAATCCCGGTCGGGATGTGGGTGATACGTACCGCCGATTCTGTACGGTTAACGTGCTGACCGCCCGCACCAGAGGCGCGATAAACGTCAATGCGCAGATCCGCCGGGTTGATGTCGATATCGATATCATCGTCAACTTCCGGATAGACAAACGCCGAGCTGAACGACGTATGGCGGCGACCGCCGGAGTCGAACGGGCTCTTACGTACCAGACGGTGTACGCCGGTTTCAGTCCGCAGCCAACCGTACGCATATTCGCCAGCAATTCTGATGGTCACGGATTTAATACCCGCCACTTCACCTTCAGATTCTTCAATAATTTCAGTCTTAAAGCCGCGTGCTTCAGCCCAACGCAGATACATACGCATCAGCATGCTTGCCCAGTCTTGCGCTTCCGTACCACCGGAGCCAGCCTGAATATCGAGATAGCAATCTGCGCTGTCATATTCGCCGGAGAACATACGACGGAATTCCAGCTGCGCCAGCTTATCTTCCAGGGTATCGAGTTCTGCTACGGCTTCGTTAAAGGTTTCTTCGTCGTCGGCTTCTACAGCCAGTTCCAACAGGCCGGAGACATCTTCCAGGCCCTGGCTCATTTGGTCGAGTGTATCGACGATAGCCTCGAGGGAGGAACGCTCTTTACCCAGCGCCTGCGCGCGTTCGGGTTCGTTCCATACGTCCGGCTGCTCCAGCTCGGCGTTTACTTCTTCCAGACGCTCTTTCTTGGCATCATAGTCAAAGATACCCCCTAAGAACGTCAGAGCGCTCCGTGAGGTCCTGAATGCGGTTATTTACCGGATTAATTTCAAACATTGTCTGATTTCTTTTATTGGACTAGTCAAAATGCGGTTATAAGAGCGGGATTGTAACTAATCCACGCCCTTTTTTATAGCGATTAGTGACGCTAAAGTGGCCAGATATTGTCGATTATTAGCTGCAAACTGCGGTTGCCGCGAAACTCATTAATATCCAGTTTATAGGCCAACTGAACATCGCGCACGCCGTTGTCCGGCCAGCAACTGGTATCAACGTTGAACGCAATTCCGTCCAGCAGAGGTCCCCCGCCAACCGGCTCCACCATCACCTTCAGATGACGCTCCCCCACCAAACGCTGCTGAAGGAGACGGAAATGTCCATCAAACAGCGGTTCCGGGAACATTTGCCCCCACGGCCCGGCATCGCGCAGCATTTGCGCGACCTCCATGGTCATCTCCGCGGCGCTTAGCGGGCCATCTGACACCACTTCGCCCTGCAGCAAGGCGGGATCCAGCCACTCGGTTACCAGTTCGCCGAAACGCTGCTGGAAACGCTCAAACTGCGCCTCTTCCAGCGACAAGCCCGCCGCCATGGCGTGACCGCCAAACTTGAGGATCATGCCAGGATGAAGGGTGTCCAGGCGCTCCAGCGCATCACGCATGTGCAGCCCCTGAATCGAACGCCCGGAGCCTTTGAGCGTACCGTCGCCGGCAGGAGCAAACGCAATCACCGGACGATGAAAACGCTCTTTAATGCGCGATGCCAGAATGCCGACTACCCCCTGATGCCACTCAGGATGGTACATCGCAAGGCCGCCCGGTAGCGTCTCGCTGCTGCGCTCCAGCTTTTCACACAGGGTCAGCGCTTCCGCCTGCATGCCCTGCTCAATTTCTTTGCGTGTCTGATTGAGCGCGTCCAGTTCATTGGCCAGCACGCGTGCCTCGCCAATGTTGTCGCACAGCAACAGCGCCACGCCGACGGACATATCATCCAGACGGCCAGCGGCATTCAGCCGTGGTCCCAGCGCAAAACCCAAATCGCTCGCCACCAGCTTAGCCGGTTCGCGATTGGCGATTTCCAGAAGCGCCTTGATACCCGGACGGCAGACGCCCGCACGAATACGGGACAAGCCCTGCCAGGTCAGGATACGGTTGTTAGCATCCAGCGGAACAACGTCCGCCACTGTCCCCAGCGCGACCAGATCGAGATATTCCACAATCTTCGGTACCGCGATTCCACGCGCGTCAAACCAGCCCTTACTCTTTAGATGATTACACAGCACCAGCATCAGGTAGAACGCCACCCCCACTCCCGCCAGCGATTTTGACGGGAAAGGACAGTCCGCAAGGTTTGGGTTCACAATGGCGTCGGCATTGGGCAGTATTTCCCCCGGCAGATGGTGATCGGTAACCAGAACGCGGATACCCAGCGCATGCGCATGATCGACCCCGGCGTGGGAGGAGATCCCATTATCCACCGTCATGATCATTTGTGCGCCGCGTGCATGGGCCTGATCGACCACTTCAGGACTTAAGCCGTAGCCGTCCTCAAAACGGTTGGGAACCAGATATTCCACGGTATCACAGCCCATCGACCGCAGCGCAAGAACGCTTAATGCGGTGCTGGTCGCGCCATCTGCATCAAAATCGCCGACCACCATAATGCGCAGGTTTTTCTCAAACGCGTCATGCAGCATCTCAACCGCTTTTTCCACACCCGTCAGCGTCTGCCAGTGCAGCATTCCTTTCAGGCTTCGCTCCAGATCGTTAGCCGTTCTCACGCCGCGGCTGGCGTATAAACGACGCAGCAATGGCGGCAGGTCATCAGGTAGCTCGGTTGTCTCGTCGGCTTCACGCCGACGAAGTTGTATCTTTTGTTTCACGCGAATTATTTACCGCTGGTTTGTTTTGCATGTGCGTCGAGGAATTCTTTCATCTCTTTCGGGCCCTGATAGCCAGGCACGACATAGCCGTTGCTCAGCACAATCGCCGGCGTGCCGCTAACGCCAAACTGCACGCCCAGCGCGTAGTGGTTAGCGATATCCACATCACAGGTTGCTGGTTTCACGTCCTTGCCTGCCATCGCATCATCAAAGGCTTTGTTTTTATCCTTCGCGCACCAGATCGACTTCATGTCCTGCTCAGCCTGGCTTTCCAGACCCTGACGTGGGAAGGCCAGATAACGAACGGTGATCCCCAACGCATTATAGTCTTTCATCTCTTCATGCAGCTTGTGGCAGTAGCCACAAGTGATATCGGTGAAAACGGTAATGACGTGTTTTTCCTGCGGCGCTTTGTAGACGATCATCTCTTTTTCCAGTGCGTTCAAATGCTTCATCAGCAGCTGGTTAGTGACATTCACCGGGCTTGCGCCGCTCACGTCATACATCGGTCCCTGAATAATATGTTTACCGTCTTCAGTTACGTACAGCACGCCGCTATTGGTCAGTACGGTTTTCATGCCCGCCACCGGAGCAGACTGAATCTCTGTGCTCTGGACGCCCAGCTTTGCCAATGACTGGCGAATCGCCGTATCGTCTGCATGTACCATGCCGGAAAACGCCGTTGCCAGCAGAGTGAACATCATAAAACGTTTTTTCATAACCTATCCTATCCTGTCAGCACTCACGCTCGCGGGTGATGCTGTTGATGTAGTTGACGCAAGCGCTCCGTTGCGACATGAGTATAAATTTGTGTTGTTGAGAGATCGCTATGCCCCAGTAGCATCTGCACCACGCGCAGGTCAGCGCCATGATTGAGCAAATGCGTGGCAAAAGCATGCCGCAGGACGTGCGGTGACAGTTTTTCGCTGTCGATTCCCGCCAACACAGCATAGTGTTTAATACGATGCCAGAAGGTCTGACGGGTCATCTGTTGCGCCCGCTGGCTGGGAAACAGCACATCAATCGATACGCCGTTGAGCA
Organism: Citrobacter sp. wls710; assembly: GCF_005281115.1. Lineage (NCBI taxonomy): Bacteria > Pseudomonadati > Pseudomonadota > Gammaproteobacteria > Enterobacterales > Enterobacteriaceae > Citrobacter > Citrobacter sp. wls710. The sequence continues at coordinate 129,989 of NZ_SZXD01000026.1, read as the reverse complement.
ACCATGGGCGGCCATGTTCCAGATACGTTTCCAGCCAGTACACCGCCTCTTCACCCAACGGCACCAGGCGCTCTTTATTACCTTTACCGATCACCCGTACCACGCCCTGACGCAGGCCGACGTCACTCATCGTCAGTCCCACCAGCTCAGACACGCGTAGGCCCGTTGCATACAATACTTCCAACATGGCTTTGTCGCGTAGCTCCAGCGGTTGCTCAATAAGCGGCGCCTGCAACAACCGCTCTACCTGCGCTTCACTGAGATCCTTGGGCAGACGCTGCGGAAGCTTCGGTGATGCTAGCGAGGCGCTGGGATCGTCTTCGCGAAATTTTTCGCGGTACAGATGCTGAAAAAAGCGCCGCGTGGCACTGAGCAAGCGAGCGGAACTGGTGGCTTTATATCCCCCATCCATCCGCTCGGCCAGCAATGCCTGCAGATCATCACTTTGCGCCGTCGCCAGTGAAACGCCGCGATGATGCAGCCATTCGACCAGCATGGTCAGATCGCGACGATACGCACTTAATGTGTTTTCCGCCAGATTTCGTTCCAGCCACAGGGCATCAAGAAACTGCTCGATGCGCGCCAGATCCTGTTCCACTCGCGCCCCTTATTCACTCTCATTTTTGATGCATTATGCCTCATTGTGCCGGGATTGCGGCGATTCTGTTACACTACCCGCAACGCTACAGCAGAATTGAGATGTTTACGTCATGAACATGGGTCTTTTTTACGGTTCCAGTACCTGCTACACCGAAATGGCAGCAGAAAAAATCCGCGATATCCTGGGTCCCGAACTGGTGACACTGCACAACCTCAAAGATGATTCCCCGACCTTAATGGAGCAGTATGATGTGCTCATTTTGGGCATCCCGACCTGGGATTTCGGTGAAATTCAGGAGGATTGGGAAGCGGTCTGGGAGCAACTGGACGACCTCAACCTGGAAGGCAAAATTGTCGCGCTTTACGGGATGGGCGATCAGTTAGGATATGGCGAATGGTTCCTGGATGCGCTGGGTATGCTGCACGATAAACTGGTCACCAAAGGCGTCAAGTTTGTCGGTTACTGGCCAACCGAAGGCTATGAATTTACCAGCGATAAACCCGTCATTGCCGATGGACAGCTGTTTGTTGGTTTGGCGCTGGATGAAACGAACCAGTACGATCTCAGCGATGAACGCATCCAGAACTGGTGCGAGCAAATTCTTGGGGAAATGGCCGAACACTGGTCCTGATAACCGTGTTGCCGGATGGCGCAGTGAACGCCTTATCCGGCTTACCTCACGCATCAAACCTAAGCCTTAAAGCTGCACGCCATCAGACATACGGTGGCATTACCCCTGCTTCGCCTGTTGCAGCATTAACCGCCGTAAGTCTCGCCACTCAGCCTCATCCATACTGTCTGCCGCCAGCCACAAATGCTGACGTTTCCCGGTATCTGAACGCAAACGCAGCATCATGCCTGTTTTGACCATCCAGGGCGCGCTCACGATAGTCCACTCCTGCCCTTGCCAGCGCAGACGACCATCCATCAACAGCCTAATCTCGCCCTGACAGGCGTTAATTCTACGTTGGCTGCGTACACTATCGAACACCACCAGAGAGAGCAAAACCATCCATAAGGGGGTGTAGCTCAAAGGCCAGGGCATCAATAAAATAAATACCGCGACCAGCCCATGAACAAGCAACGAAAGCCACTGCGCGCGCCACGAAACGCGTAAATCAGATTGCCACTGGACCACGTTCCCGATTCCGTGTCTGGATAAGTCGCACCATCTGCTCCAACTGAGCATCAGCTGGTTTCCCATGATTCATCAACCAGTTAAATAAATCTGGATCGTCACATTCTAGCAGACGGATAAAGATACGTTTTTCTTCGTCACTTAAGCTGTCATATTCATGTTCGAAAAACGGCATGATAGAGATGTCCAGCTCACGCATACCGCGGCGGCATGCCCAATGAATACGTGCTTTGTTATTAATATCCATGTTCTTCTTCCTGTCTCGCGAAAACGAAGTATCCGGCTATTGTAACGTGTTTTTCACACGCTTTTGCGGGAATATCAGCTAATGGAAGCACGTTCGCTAAATAAAACCGCATTAAGTCAAAGGATTCATCATTTTTGGATGTCACCTCGCAAAGCTTACTATATGGCACAAATAGCCTGTTTAAACCGCTTGCAATGGGCCATAGCTCTTTTACCATTAGTCATTATCACGGCGTTAAGCAAATCAGGACATTATTATGGCTTTTACATCTTTTCCTCCTCGCCAGCCTTTTGCGTCAACGCGTTTACCTCTGACGCTAATGACGCTCGATGACTGGGCGCTCGCCACCATTACCGGTGTCGACAGTGAGAAGTATATTCAGGGTCAGGTCACAGCTGATGTCAGCCAGATGACCGAGTATCAGCACGTGCTGGCAGCCCATTGTGATGCCAAAGGTAAAATGTGGAGCAATCTGCGCCTGTTCCGTAACAGTGACGGTTTTGCATGGCTTGAACGCCGCAGCTTGCGCGATGCGCAGCTTACAGAACTGAAGAAATATGCGGTCTTCTCGAAGGTAGTGATTGCGCCGGACGACGAGCGTGTTCTGTTGGGCGTAGCGGGATTCCAGGCACGAGCGGCGCTGGCCAATCTCTTTAGCGAATTACCGAACAGCGATAAACAGGTTATTACCGAAGGTGCTTCCACAATACTGTGGTTCGAACACCCTGCCGAGCGTTTCCTGCTGATCGTTGATGTTGCAACAGCGGAAAGCCTGGTTGAGAAACTGCGCGGCGAAGCGGAGTTAAATAACAGTCAACAGTGGCTGGCGCTGGATATCGAAGCGGGTATTCCGGTCATTGATACAGCCAACAGCGGACAGTTTATTCCCCAGGCGACCAATATGCAGGCTCTGGGCGGGATCAGCTTCAAAAAAGGCTGCTATACCGGCCAGGAAATGGTGGCGCGCGCCAAATTCCGCGGCGCCAACAAACGCGCCATGTGGACTCTGGCAGGTACGGCCAGCCGGGTGCCGGAAGCAGGCGAAGACCTGGAACTGAAAATGGGTGAGAACTGGCGTCGTACCGGTACCGTACTTGCCGCAGTACAGCTCGCTGATGGCCAGATACTGGTGCAGGTCGTGATGAATAACGACATGGAAACCGACAGCGTGTTCCGTGTTCGCGATGACGCAAAAACGCTGCATATTGTGCCGCTGCCGTATTCGCTGGAAGAGTAAAAGCTTAACGCCGGATGGCGCTACGCTTATCCGGCCTACAAGCACATTTTGTAGGCCAGATAAGGCGTTAGCCACCATCCGCAATCAAGGGTTACGCCTGTCCAACATACAAATAAATCGCCAGGAAGTGGCAAACGCTGCCGCCCAGTACAAAGCCGTGCCAGATCGCGTGGTTATATGGAATGCGCTTACAGACATAGAAAATAACGCCCAGCGAATAGACCACACCACCAACGGCCAGCAACGTCACGCCTCCCGCCGCCAGTTTAACTGCCAATTGATACACCACAATCAGCGATAGCCAGCCCATTGTCAGGTAAGTCACCAGCGACAGAACTTTAAAGCGGTGCGCAATGGTCAGTTTGAATAAAATACCGAGCAGCGCCAGGCTCCAGATAACAATCATCAGTCCACGTGCCAGCGGCGAATCAAGCCCCACCAGCAGAAATGGCGTATAGGTCCCGGCAATCAGCAGATAAATCGCGCAGTGGTCGAATTTTTTCAGCCAGACTTTCGCTCTCTGATGGGGGATCGCGTGATACAAAGTTGAGGCGAGGAACAGCAGGATCATGCTGCCGCCGTACAGGCTATAACTGGTAATCGCCATAGCGCTGGCGTTGGTATCCACTGCCTGAACCAGCAACAACACCAGCCCGACAATCCCAAACACCAACCCGATACCGTGACTGATGCTGTTGGCTATTTCCTCTGCCAGCGAATATCCCTGCGCGATTAATGGTTTCTGAACCATAGCTTACTCCCGAGAAACGAACACTTCGTATTGCCCCTCTAGCGTAACTGAGAATGGTTCCAGTGAACACATGTTAGCTGTAATATTTATATTAAAATAAATAGTTCATAAAAATCATATAATTAATTTTACCTTTTCAGCTAACAAGCGTACACATTAAATCAAATACATTTAAAATCAATCACATAAAACTGCGTTTGATCTGGGTAAATCTCGGCGATCACGTGTTTCAGTTCTTCAAGCGACATGTTTTCCTGTTGGGCATGTTTTTCGGTCAGCGTATCCAGCGTGACGGTTGACGTGCCAACAACTTCAATCGTGCAGAAGTATCCCTCATCTTCAAAGCGCCCAACCCGTAGAATGTCACCGGTTTTGAAGTGTGATTCGGACTCGTCACGAATGGTGATGGTTTTGCGTCCGGCCAGTATGTCATCCTGGAAACGCTGAAAAAAAGTGATGTCATTTGGCTGCATGTTATTATTCCCTGTAGATGAAGTCTGATGAGTGAGTTTTGCTATTGTGAGTATGTTCTCCCACGCTGCCATCGCCAGTCTCAACAATCTTGAGATGCTGGTCTACAACTATGTCATCAAAAATCGTGACAAAGTCATGTACATGACCATTCGCGAACTGGCCGATGCCGTGGGTGTTTCCACTACCACCGTACTGCGCTTTTGCCGCAAGCTTAAGTGTGAAGGTTACTCAGAATTTCGCGTACGCTTCAAATTATATTTAGAGCAGAATGAACCGCAACAGGCTAATTTCAGCGCCAGCGAAATTATCAGCTTTTTTAAAAGCGTCAATAACGACGAATTCGATAAACTGCTCGATCAGGCTGTTGATATTATATTATCTTCCGAACGTATTATATTTGTTGGTGCAGGAACGTCAGGAGCTCTTGCGAAATACGGCGCGCGTTTTTTCTCCAACGTCGGCAAATTCAGTAATCATATTGACGACCCTTATTTTCCGGTAACCAATGACATGGCCAGAAACGCGCTGGCAATCGTGCTTTCCGTCTCCGGCGAAACAGAAGAGATCCTGCGTTTTGCCAGCCAGTTCAGCCTGCACAACTGTAAAGTGCTGTCTGTAACCAGCCATGAACACTCACGTCTGGCGAAACTCGCCGACTTTAATCTCTCCTGGCACGTTCCACAAACGCGCATTGCCGGGGTATACGATATTACCACGCAAATCCCTGTTATTTATATTCTGGAATCACTTGGCCGCAAGCTGGCGAAAAGAATAGCGTAAAAAAACAATCTGTTTTTTTGATGTAACAAATCACATTAACGTTATTTTGTTATATCGTGACATTTAGGTTTCCTTTGTTAGACTCAAAATCAGATTGTATTAATTTGAGACTGAGCGCAGATGAAAAAACTTACCTTAGCAAAAGATTTTTTATGGGGCGGCGCAGTTGCGGCGCACCAGGTCGAAGGCGGCTGGAACAAAGGTGGCAAAGGCCCCAGCATTTGCGACGTACTGACCGGTGGGGCACACGGCGTTCCACGAGAAATCACTCAGGAAGTCGTGCCCGGTAAATACTACCCCAACCACGAAGCCGTCGATTTTTACGGTCATTACAAAGAAGACATTAAACTGTTTGCCGAAATGGGCTTCAAATGTTTCCGTACCTCCATCGCATGGACCCGTATCTTCCCCAATGGGGACGAAACCCAGCCGGACGAAGAAGGTCTGAAGTTCTATGACGGCATGTTCGATGAATTACTGAAATACAACATCGAACCGGTCATCACCCTTTCCCACTTCGAAATGCCGCTACATTTGGTTCAACAGTATGGGAGTTGGACCAATCGCAAAGTTGTTGATTTCTTTGTTCGATTTGCCGAAGTCGTCTTTGAGCGTTACAAACACAAAGTCAAATACTGGATGACCTTCAACGAGATCAATAACCAACGTAACTGGCGCGCACCGTTGTTTGGCTATTGCTGCTCCGGTGTGGTGTATACCGAGCATGAAAATCCGGAAGAGACCATGTACCAGGTGCTGCATCACCAGTTCGTGGCCAGCGCGCTCGCAGTGAAAGCCGCACGCCGCATCAATCCGGAAATGAAAGTGGGCTGCATGCTGGCAATGGTGCCGCTCTATCCGTTCTCCTGTAAGCCCGAAGATGTCATGTTCGCCCAGGAGTCAATGCGTGAGCGCTATGTCTTCACTGACGTCCAGTTGCGCGGCTACTACCCAAGCTATGTGCTGAACGAGTGGGAACGTCGCGAATTTAACATCAGGATGGAAGACGGCGACAAGCAAATCCTGCGTGAAGGAACCTGCGACTATCTCGGATTCAGCTACTACATGACCAACGCGGTGAAAGCGGAAGGTGGTAGCGGTGATGCCATTTCCGGTTTTGAGGGCAGCGTACCGAACCCGCACGTCAAAGCCTCCGACTGGGGATGGCAGATTGACCCGGTTGGCCTGCGCTATGCTTTATGTGAGCTGTACGAGCGTTATCAGAAGCCGCTGTTTATCGTTGAAAACGGGTTTGGCGCCTACGATAAAGTGGAAACAGATGGCAGTATCAATGATGATTACCGCATCGATTATCTGCGCGCCCACATCGAAGAGATGATGAAGGCGGTAACCTATGATGGCGTAGATCTGATGGGCTACACGCCGTGGGGCTGCATCGACTGCGTTTCGTTCACCACCGGGCAGTACAGCAAGCGCTACGGCTTCATCTACGTGAATAAGCACGATGACGGCACGGGCGATATGTCACGTTCACGTAAGAAGAGTTTTGAGTGGTATAAAGCGGTAATCGCCAGCAACGGCGAGAATCTGTGATTTTTAGCCGGATGGCAGCGTAAACGCCTTATCCAGCCCACAGGTTATACACCCGTAGGCTGGATAAACGCAGCACTGTCCGGCAATTAAATCCCTACTTCCCGCCCGCCAGTTCAAGAAAACTGCCCGTTACGTAAGATGCTTTCTCGCTCAGTAGCCAGCAAATCGCCTGCGCAACTTCTTCCGGCTGCCCGCCACGCTGCATAGGCAACATGGATTTCACGCGATCAACTCTTCCCGGCTCTCCACCTGACGCATGCATCTCAGTGTAGATCAGGCCAGGACGTACGCAGTTTACGCGGATCCCCTGCGCCGCCACCTCCAGTGCCAGTCCGGTGGTGAGCGTGTCCACCGCACCTTTTGAAGCGGCATAATCGACATATTCGAATGGCGCGCCGAGCCGTGATGCCGCCGAAGAGACATTCACAATCGCCCCACCCTGACCGCAGCGCTTAAACGACATGCGCTTTACCGCTTCCCGACAGCACAGAAAATAGCCGGTAACATTGGTCGCCAGTACGCGATTAATTCGCTCTGCAGTTAAGTTTTCCACCGTGGTCTGTTCAAATAAAATCCCGGCATTATTCACCAGCGCAGTCAGCGGTTCCCCTTCACGGTCGATCGATTCAAACATCGCCAGCACCTGACTTTCATCACTGATATCCGCACGCAGAGCAAATGCCTTACCATCTGCCGCGACGATGTTGTTCACCACCTCGGTGGCCGCACGAATATTGTGATGAAAATTAACCGCGACCGTGTAACCCTCCAGTGCCAGTTGCAGCGCGGTTGCTCGCCCGATACCGCGACTGCCGCCAGTAACAAGTGCGATTCCCATAGAGACCTCCAGATATGAAAAAGCCGGGAGGCGGCTTCGCCTTACCCGGCCTGGAAATTGTTTAACTGCGCGGAAAAGTTACTGATATTCGCTCATCGGCACGCAGGAGCAGAACAGGTTACGGTCGCCGTAAACGTCATCAAGACGCTTCACGGTAGGCCAGTATTTGTTCGCCACGCCTGCCGGGAAGACTGCAATTTCGCGGCTATAACCGTGGTTCCACTCACTCACCAGCTCATTCTGGGTGTGCGGCGAGTTTACCAACGGGTTATCTTCCAGCGACCACTCACCGGCTTTCACGCGCTCGATCTCAGCGCGGATTGCCAGCATCGCGTTAATAAAGCGATCCAGTTCCACTTTGCTTTCAGATTCGGTCGGTTCCACCATCAGCGTACCCGCTACCGGGAACGACATGGTTGGCGCATGGAAACCATAGTCGATCAGACGTTTGGCAATATCCAGTTCGCTGATGCCGGTCTCTTCTTTCAGTGGGCGAATGTCGAGAATACATTCATGCGCTACACGGCCATCGCGACCGGTATACAGCACCGGATAGGCATCTTTCAGACGGCTGGCAATGTAGTTAGCGTTAAGAATCGCGACCTGGCTTGCCTGCTTCAGACCTTCTGCGCCCATCATACGGATGTACATCCAGCTGATTGGCAGAATGGATGCGCTACCGAACGGTGCGGCAGACACCGCGCCCTGACGGGTCAGCATCCCTTCAATCTGAACGACGCTGTGGCCCGGTACGAACGGTGCCAGATGCGATTTAACGCCAATCGGTCCCATACCTGGGCCACCGCCGCCGTGCGGAATGCAGAAGGTTTTATGCAGGTTGAGGTGCGAAACGTCCGCGCCGATAAAGCCCGGCGTGGTGATTCCAACCTGGGCGTTCATGTTCGCGCCGTCGAGGTACACCTGGCCGCCGAACTGATGCACAACTTCACACACTTCGCGGATCGTTTCTTCATATACGCCGTGGGTGGACGGATAGGTCACCATGATGCAAGAAAGGTTCGCGGCATGTTGTTCTGCTTTTGCCCGCAGATCGTCCAGATCGATGTTGCCGTTCTTATCACAGGCGACTACCACCACCTGCATCCCCGCCATTTGTGCGGAAGCCGGGTTAGTACCGTGGGCTGACGCCGGGATCAGGCAGATATCGCGATGGCCTTCGTTACGGCTTTCGTGATAATGACGAATCGCCAGCAGGCCAGCGTATTCGCCTTGTGCGCCGGAGTTCGGCTGCATGCAGACTGCGTCATAGCCGGTCAGTTTTACCAGCCACTCGGAAAGCTGACCAATCATCTGGTGATACCCTTCCGCCTGCTCTGGCGGGCAGAACGGATGCAGTTCAGCGAATTCCGGCCAGGTGATAGGAATCATCTCGGCGGCGGCGTTCAGCTTCATGGTGCAGGAACCCAGCGGGATCATCGCCTGGTTCAGCGCCAGATCTTTACGCTCCAGCGAGTGCATGTAGCGCATCATCTCGGTTTCGCTGTGGTAGCGGTTAAACACCGGGTGGCTGAGGATCGCGTCATCACGCAGCATGCTGCTCTGAATGGAACGGCTGTCGAGCGCCACGTCTTTATCCAGCGTGTCGATGTTCAGGCCGTGGCTGTCACCCAGCAGAACAGTGAACAACTGCACCACGTTTTCACGGGTGGTGGTTTCGTCGAGGGTAATACCTACCGCGTTATGAATATCGCTGCGCAGGTTGATCTCTGCCGCTTCCGCACGCGCCAGTACCGCAGCTTTATCAGCCACTTCAACACACAGCGTGTCAAAGTAATGCGCATGACGCAGCTTTAAGCCTTTCTGTTGCAGACCTGCCGCCAGAATATCGGTCAGGCGGTGGATTCGATTTGCGATGCGCTTCAGGCCGACCGGACCATGATAAACGGCATACAGACTGGCGATGTTAGCCAGCAGTACCTGCGAGGTACAAATGTTGGAGTTCGCTTTCTCACGACGGATATGCTGCTCGCGAGTCTGCATCGCCATGCGCAGTGCGGTATTGCCCGCCGCATCTTTTGATACGCCGATAATACGGCCTGGCATGGAGCGTTTGAATTCGTCTTTGGCGGCAAAGAATGCCGCGTGCGGACCACCGTAACCCATCGGAACGCCGAAGCGTTGCGCAGAGCCGAAAACGATATCCGCGCCTTGTTTGCCTGGAGCCGTCAGCAGCACCAGCGCCATAAAGTCGGCAGCGACGCTGACCACAACTTTACGGGATTTCAGCTCAGCAATTAGTTTGCTGTAGTCGTGCACTTCACCAGTGGTACCAACCTGCTGCAACAGCACGCCGAACACATCCTGGTGATCCAGTGCTTTCGCTGCATCATCCACAATGACATCAAAACCAAAGGTTTCGGCGCGAGTACGCACGACGTCCAGCGTTTGCGGATGAACATCAGCCGCCACAAAGAAACGGTTGGCGTTTTTCAGTTTACTGACGCGTTTGGCCATCGCCATGGCTTCGGCCGCCGCGGTGGCTTCATCCAGCAGAGAGGCGGAGGCCATGTCCAGCCCCGTCAGGTCCAGCGTGACCTGTTGGAAGTTCAGCAGCGCTTCCAGACGGCCCTGAGAGACTTCCGGCTGATACGGCGTATACGCGGTGTACCAACCCGGATTTTCCAGCATGTTACGCAGGATAACCGGTGGCAACTGCACGGCGGTGTAGCCCATGCCGATGTAGGACGTGAAGCGCTTGTTACGCCCGGCGATGGCTTTTAATTCGGCCAGCGCAGCGTATTCTGTCGCCGCCTCGCCTACCTGTGGCGGGGTTGCGAGCTGAATGTCTTTCGGCACAATCTGGCCGATCAGCGCGTTTAACGACTCGGCGCCAACCGCATTCAGCATCTCTTGCTGCTGCGCGGCGTCCGGTCCGATGTGGCGTTCAATGAAAGCGCCGCTGTTTTCAAGCTGGCTTAACGTCTGTGTCATGGGCGATGGTTCCTGAAACGTGCAGTGAATCGTAGGTGTCTCTACTTACCTGAATACGCAAAATAATTCGCGTTGCAGGACGGCGGCGACGCAGCACATCCCCAGGAGCTTACATAAGTAAGTGACTGGGGTGAGCGAGGAAGCCAACACACCTGCAACGTGAAGAATGAAGCGTATTTATTCGTCTTCTAACAATGCTTCGTACGCAGTAGCATCCAGCAGCGATTCGATTTCGCTTTCATCGCTGGCTTTGATTTTGAAGATCCAGCCACCGGCATACGGTTCGCTGTTGACCAGTTCCGGGGAGTCGCTCAGCGCGTCGTTAACCGCGACGATCTCACCGCTTACCGGCGCATAAATATCAGAAGCCGCTTTTACGGATTCCGCAACGGCGCAGTCATCGCCCGCGCTGACGGTGGCACCAACTTCTGGCAGGTCTACGAAAACCATGTCACCCAACAGCTCCTGAGCATGTTCGGTGATACCAACGGTGTAAGAGCCGTCAGCTTCTTTGCGCAGCCATTCGTGTTCTTTGCTGTATTTCAGTTCTGCAGGTACGTTGCTCATCAATCAATCTCCAAAAAGGATGAATCACGCGACGGCTTTGCCGTTACGCACAAAAACAGGTTTAGTGACTTTTACTGGCATTTCGCGGTTACGGATCTGCACGATCGCGGTCTCACCAATACCCGCAGGGACACGCGCCAGCGCGATGCTGTAACCCAGCGTTGGGGAGAATGTTCCGCTGGTGATAATGCCTTCATGTTGGTTACCGGAAGCGTCAGTGAAACGCACTGGCAGTTCATTACGCAGCACGCCCTTCTCGGTCATCACCAGTCCGACCAACTGTTCGTGGCCTTTTTCACGCTGCATTTCCAGCGCTTCACGACCAATAAAGTCGCGGTCGGCAGGTTCCCACGCAATGGTCCAGCCCATGTTGGCTTCCAGTGGAGAAATCCCTTCGTCCATCTCCTGACCGTACAGGTTCATGCCCGCTTCCAGACGTAGCGTGTCACGCGCACCCAGACCGCAAGGTTTGACGCCTGCCTGTACCAGCGCACGCCAGAAATCAGCCGCTTTTTCATTCGGCATGGCAATTTCATAGCCTGCTTCGCCGGTATAACCGGTGGTTGCGATAAACAAATCACCCGCCTGAACGCCGAAGAACGGCTTCATACCTTCTACCGCATGGCGCTGTTCGTCAGTAAACAACGTTGCTGCTTTTTCCTGCGCGTTTGGCCCCTGCACCGCAATCAGCGACAGGTCGTCACGAACGGTGATGTCGATGGCGTAAGGTTCAGCGTGTTGGGTAATCCAGGAGAGGTCTTTTTCGCGGGTGGCGGAGTTTACAACGAGGCGGAAGAAATCTTCAGTGAAGTAATAGACAATCAGGTCATCTATCACACCGCCCGATGCGTTAAGCATACCGGAGTAGAGGGCTTTACCCGTCTTCGTTAGCTTCGCGACGTCGTTTGCCAGCAGATAACGCAAGAACTCCCGGGTGCGGCTGCCGCGCAGGTCGACGATGGTCATATGCGACACATCAAACATACCGGCATCGGTGCGAACAGCATGGTGTTCATCGAGCTGAGAACCGTAATGCAGTGGCATCATCCAGCCATGGAAATCTACCATGCGCGCGCCACATAGCGTGTGTTGTTCGTACAAAGGAGTCTGTTGAGCCATCTTTTCCTCGTTGAATAAGCGGGGCTACCAACTCTTTCGCGGTGAAATTTTCGCCACGAAACCCAGCACCGCAGCCGCTCCAGGGGCTACGACGCAAACGTTCTCTTTGTCCTGAACTTACCACCGAAACAGACGCTAAACCATAAGGCAAAATTAGCCATCACATTAGCTTATGGCAAAAAATGGCCAGATCGACGACAGAATAAAAACCCATAACCACACCAAAAAATCAGAATAATAAGCATAAATAAGGAAGAGTGATCAGCAGCAAACAACATTAAATGTGGAAAAAATGTCAAAAATGGCGTTATGAAAAAAACGTGATATTAAAAAAACTAATGCGAAAAAAGGTGTGGAATTAGATTATTTCAAATGAGAGAAGCATCCCGGCGCGAGGGCCGGGAGAGGAAAATGTGACGGGTCTCAAACTCTTAAGATTGTCCTTACGGACGCTAACGTAGCCACTCGGGAAGATCGTTCAGTCCCATCGCCTGACGGATGAGCTGCGGTTTTACGCCCGGAAGGGTATCGGCCAGTTTCAGACCAATATCACGCAGCAGTTTCTTCGCCGGATTCTCACCGGCAAACAGTTCACGGAAGCCCTGCATACCGGCCAGCATCATTGCTGCGCTGTGCTTACGGCTGCGCTCATAGCGACGCAAATAGAGATACTGGCCAATATCTTTGCCCTGACGTTGTAGCCGCTTAAGCTCATCGATAAGCTCTGCCGCATCCATAAAGCCGAGGTTAACCCCCTGACCCGCCAGCGGATGGATAGTATGTGCCGCATCCCCCACCAGCGCCAGACGATGGGCGGCGAACTGACGCGCATAGCGTCCCGTCAGCGGAAACGTCTGCCGTTCGCTTTCAACGCTGCACAGTCCCAGACGGTTATCAAAAGCGATATTTAGCGCCTGATTAAACTCGTCAACGCTTGCCTGCTGCATGCGTTCGGCTTCCTGCGGAGAAAGTGACCAGACGATAGAGCACAGATGCGGGTCACTGAGCGGCAGGAATGCCAGGATACCCTCGCCGTGAAACGCCTGGCGCGCAACCGCGCCGTGGGCTTCCTGCGTACGGATCGTCGCCACCAGCGCATGATGACGGTAATCCCAGAAGGTGAGCGGAATGTCTGCTTTATTACGCAGCCAGGAGTTAGCGCCATCCGCGCCGATCACCAGGCGAGCCGTCAGCATTGCGCCCTCTTTCAGGGTCAGAAATGCCTCGTTCTCACCCCAGGCTACCTGCTGTATTTCAGCGGGTGCCAGCAGCGTAATATCCGGCGAACGCTGCGCCTTTTGCCACAGCGCGTAATGGATCTCTGAGTTTTCGACGATGTGGCCCAAATGGCTGTAGCCCATGCTCTGGTCGTCAAATTCAATGCGCCCGAAGCTGTCTTTGTCCCAGACTTCCATACCGTGATAGCAGCACGCGCGACGGGCAACGATATCTGACCAGACGCCCAAACGAGTAAGCAGTTTTTCACTGGAGGCATTGATTGCCGACACGCGAAGCTGAGGAGCTGCATCCGCCGCCAACGGCTGCGGAACATGTTGTTCTAACACCGCAACGCGTAACCCGCTGCCCTGCAAGCCGCAGGCAACCGCCAGTCCCACCATGCCGCCACCGACAATTGCTACATCAACACTTTGCACTGTTTACTCCTGGAAACCGGAACAATCAAAACCGTAGACCGGATAAGGCGTTTACGCCGCCATCCGGCTTACAGGCCATATTTATCGCGCAACCCAACCCAGGGTCCGCTCCGCCAGCACATCGCGCGCGGGTGTGAATAATTCCATCGCCATCAGCCCGACATTGCGGCCAACAACCAGCGGAGCCCAGCGATTGGCAAACAAATACACTAAATTATTGGTCACACCAATCGTCGTTTCGCGATCGCGCTCGCGGCGTTGCTGATAGCGTGCCAGCACTGCGTAATCACCAATATCTTCCGCGCAGTTTTGCGCCTGAGTTAACGTCTCAGCCAGGCTCATTACGTCGCGCAGACCAAGGTTGAAACCTTGTCCGGCAATGGGATGTAGCGTCTGAGCGGCATTCCCCACCAGCACGGTACGATGGGTCATCGCCTTCAGCGCAGTAGTTAATGACAACGGATAAGCGCTGCGTTTACCGGCCTGGGTAATACGCCCCAGCCGCCAGCCAAACGCGGTTTGCAATTCACGACAAAACCGTTCGTCGGACCAGGCCATGATCTCATCACGCTGCTCCAGCGGGTGGCACCATACCAGCGAGCAGCGACCATCAGACATCGGTAGCATTGCCAGCGGGCCATGCTGCGTGAAGCGTTCAAACGCTCGCCCATCGTGAGGAACGGAGGTCGTGACATTGGCGATTACCGCCAGTTGTTCATAAGGCTGCTGCTGCCAGTCCACGCCGCAGGCGGTAGCCAGCGCGGAACGCGTACCGTCAGCGGCGACCACCACGCGACCGGTAATAACCTCGCCATTTTCCAGCGTGACCTCAACATGTTCCTGCGCACGCGCCACGCTGGCTACGCGATCGGGACAATGTAGCGTGACGCCCGGCGCTTTACGCAGTAGCGCAAACAGACGCAGCCCAACATCGTGGAGTTCCACCACCTGACCCAGCGCCGGGAGACGATATTCCTGCGCATCCAGCGTAACAAATCCAGCATGGCCGCGATCGCTGACGTGGACCGTTTTGATTGCCGTTGCGCAATCGGCAATCGCCTGCCACACGCCAATTCGCGCCAACTGCTGACAGGTGCCTGCCGCCAGCGCAATCGCCCGGGCGTCAAACCCAGGATGACGGTCAGTTTCAGGTTCGCTCGCTTCTATCAGATGAACTGGCAGCGTCCCATGACTGAGCTGGGAAATGGCCAGCGCCAGCGTCGCACCGACCATGCCACCACCGACGATAATTACGCTCATTGCAGTCGCGCCGCAGCCATTAAGGCTTCAATATCATCCGCTTTCTTCACCACGCTGGCGGTCAGGTTTTCGTTACCGTCTTCGGTGATGAGGATGTCATCTTCTATACGAATGCCAATGCCACGATAAGCAGCCGGTACATCGGCATCCGGTGCGATATATAACCCTGGCTCGACGGTAAGCACCATTCCTGGCTCAAGGATACGCGAACGATCCTGACCATAAACGCCAACGTCGTGCACATCCAGCCCCAGCCAGTGGCTAAGACCATGCATAAAGTATGGGCGATGCGCATTCTCGGTAATTAACTGGTCGACGTCGCCGTGCAGGATGCCAAGCTTCACCAGACCGGTAATCATGATGCGCACAACTTCACCGGTGACGTCCTGAATGGAGGTTCCGGGGCGATACAGACGTAGGCTGGTCTCCAGGGATTCCAGTACGATATCGTAGATTTCACGCTGCGCGGGGGTAAATTTGCCATTAACCGGGAAGGTACGCGTAATGTCGCCCGCATAGCCTTTGTATTCACAGCCAGCGTCAATTAGCACCAGCTCGCCATCGCACATTTCACTTTCATTTTCGGTGTAATGCAGGATACAGCCGTTTTCACCGCTTCCGACAATGGTGTTATAGGATGGATAACGCGCGCCGTGGCGGGTAAATTCGTGGTGAATCTCCCCTTCCAGTTGGTATTCAAACATCCCCGGACGGCATTTTTCCATCGCGCGGGTATGCGCCAGGGCGGTGATCTCTCCGGCACGGCGCATGATCGCAATCTCTTCCGGTGATTTGAACAGGCGCATTTCATGCACCATCGGACGCCAGTCGATGATCGCGGCAGGTGCGTGCAGATTTTGTCTGGAGCCTTTGCGTAGTTTATCCAGCGCCGTGCAGACAATTTCGTCGGCCCAGCCATATTCGCCCTGAGCGTGATACACCGCGTCCAGACCATTGAGCAGCAGATGCAACTGTTGATTGATTTCACTGAAGGCCAGCGCCCGATCAACGCCGAGTTTTGCCGGTGCGGCATCCTGGCCCAGACGGCGGCCAAACCAGATCTCAGCCGTCAGGTCGCGAACCCGGTTGAACAAAACACTGTGGTTATGAGTGTCATCACTTTTAATCAGCACCAGCACGGCTTCAGGCTCGTTAAAGCCGGTGAAATACCAGAAATCACTGTTCTGGCGGTACGGGTATTCACTGTCCGCGCTGCGCGTCGTTTCCGGCGCGGCAAAAATCAGCGCGGCGCTGCCGGGCTGCATTTGTGCCAGCAAAGCCTGACGACGACGCTGGAATTCTTGCTGAGATATCTCACTCATAACACTCTCCTTGGCGTTGTTGTATTTAGTGCAGAGTCGGTTTGCGGACTTCCGGCGCCGTCGGCTGCTGACGCGTAAACGTGTCATGGCACAGCAAGGCGGCTACGCGCACGTATTCGATGATCTCTTCGAGCGACATTTCCAGCTCTTCCTGATCTTCGTCTTCGTCATATCCCAACTGAGCGATATTGCGCAGGTCGTCAATCGCTTCACCGGTTTCGCCGGTCACTTTGTCGAGCTTAGGCTGCGTAACGCCGAGACCCAGCAGAAAGTGGTTTACCCAGCCAGCCAGCGCATCGGCGCGATCGAACACGCTGACGTCATCACCTTCAGGCAGAAAAAGCTGAAAAAGGAAGCCGTCGTCCTCAAGGGCATCGCTGGTAGCAGAGTGCATTTTCAGCAGTGCCTGAGCCAGCTCGTGACCAAAGGCCAGACCTTCGTTCGTCAGGTCGTGCAACAGCGGCTGCCATGAGCTGTCGTTGTTGCCACCACAAATCATCCCGCTGATTAAGCCGTGCATTTCGGCCGGGGTTAATCCAGCCCCTTGTTGGTTCAAAAACTGGCTAACTTCGCTGTAGCCAGGCATTTCGTTCTGTATAGACATAAGCATTCGTCATCAAAGGGAGGAATATTCATGATATGCTACCACTTTGGACCCTGGTGGACCAGAAAAGGGCTTGTATCTTGATACCAGGGTAGCTATAGTGTCGCCCCTTCGCGGACCCAAGGTCTGGAGACGAAGGCAGCGCAGTCAATCAGCAGGAAGGTGGCATGTCTGCACAACCCGTCGATATCCAAATATTTGGCCGTTCACTGCGAGTGAATTGCCCGCCTGAACAAAGGGATGCGTTGAATCAGGCTGCGGACGATCTCAATCAGCGATTGCAAGATCTGAAAGTTCGCACTAGAGTCACAAATACTGAGCAGTTGGTTTTCATCGCCGCGTTGAACATCAGCTATGAATTAACTCAGGAAAAAGCGAAGACGCGTGAGTACGCGGCGAGCATGGAACAACGTATTCGGATGCTGCAACAGACCATCGAACAAGCGTTGCTTGATCAGGGTCGCATAACCGAAAAAACGGGCCAAAACTTTGAATAACACTTTTCGGTTTACTGTGGTAGAGTGACCGTGAAGACAAAATTTCTCTGAGATGTTTGCAAGCGGGCCAGTCCCCTGAGCCGATATTTCATACCACAAGAATGTGGCGCTCCACGGTTGGTGAGCATGCTCGGCCCGTCCGAGAAGCCTTAAAACTGTGACGACGCATTCACCTTGAACCAAGGGTTCAAGGGTTACAGCCTGCGGCGGCATCTCGGAGATTCCCTTCTACCTGGCAACAGCCATGACACTACTTTCTGAACTCCCTTTATCCCGACAAGAAATACGCACACTGATTCGTCAGCGTCGCCGTGCGCTTACCAGCGATCAGCAACAACACTTTGGTCAGCAAGCCGCGACCAGAATGCTCAGTTTTCCCCCTGTTGTTCTTGCCCATACCGTAGCGGTGTTTCTCTCTTTCGATGGCGAACTCGACACCCAACCGCTGATTGAACAGCTGTGGCGAGCGGGTAAGCGCGTCTACCTTCCGGTTCTTCATCCCTTTAGCCCTGGCAACCTGCTGTTCCTGCACTATCATCCACAGAGTGCGCTGGTGACCAACCGCTTAAAGATCCAGGAGCCACGACTTGATGTCCGCGACGTATTGCCACTGGCAAAGCTGGATGTACTGGTTACGCCGTTAGTCGCGTTTGATGAAGACGGCCAGCGTCTGGGCATGGGCGGCGGATTTTATGACCGCACGTTGCAAAACTGGCAACAGCATAAGATCCAACCCGTGGGCTACGCACATGATTGCCAGTTAGTGGAAAAGCTGCCTGTCGAAGAGTGGGATATCCCACTGCCTGCGGTGGTGACACCATCCAAAATTTGGCAGTGGTAGCCGTTTTTTGCCGATTGACAGCGCCGTTTTTTTGACCTAAATTCCTCGGTGAAGGGTGAGGGAGGCGAACCTCCCTCCTGCGTACTCTCTGTTAATATGCTGGCGTAGCGATGATTAACAGGATCAGCAGCATGATGACGTATCTCATCATCGTCCCTTTCCTTTTTAGAGCCCCTGCTTCGGTAGGGGCTTTCCCGTTTCAGCACTATGCTGAGCCCCTATCGTAAATTTCTTTTAGTGCTGTACAACACGCAGCACTGCCTTTAGTTGCCAATTGCGGCAAGGCTCGAAAACAGAATGTAGGCGTTACAGAAAGAAATTTTGAGGCCGGGAAATCAGAGGAAGGATGGGCAGGTCATCGCCTGCCCATTTAGAGGAAATTAGTACAGCAGACGGGCGCGAATGGTTCCCGGAAGGGCTTTCATCGCCAGCAGCGCTTTTTCCGCCACATCTTCATCCGCTTCAATATCGATAACCACATAACCTACCTGTGCGGAAGTCTGCAGATACTGCGCAGCAATGTTGACGCCCTGCTCGGCAAAAATCTGGTTCAGCGCGGTCAGAACGCCAGGACGGTTTTCGTGAATGTGCATCAGACGACGACCACCATGCAGCGGCAGCGAAACTTCCGGGAAGTTAACCGCAGACAGCGTGGAGCCGTTGTCGGAATACTTGATCAGTTTCCCCGCCACTTCCAGACCGATATTTTCCTGCGCTTCCAGCGTGGAACCACCAATATGCGGCGTCAGGATCACGTTGTCGAAATCACACAGCGGCGAAGTGAACGGATCGCTGTTCGTTGCCGGTTCGGTTGGGAAAACGTCAATTGCCGCCCCTGCCAGGTGCTTGGTCGCTAACGCGTCGCACAGGGCTGGAATATCAACCACCGTACCGCGCGCGGCGTTAATCAGCAGCGCGCCCGGTTTCATCAGCGAAATCTCACGCGCGCCCATCAGGTTTTTGGTAGAGGCATTTTCCGGCACGTGCAGACTCACCACGTCGCTCATATTGAGCAGATCGGAAAGATGCTGAACCTGCGTGGCGTTACCCAGCGGAAGTTTATTTTCAATATCATAGAAATAGACATGCATCCCCAGCGATTCCGCCAGAATGCCTAACTGAGTACCAATGTGCCCGTAGCCGATGATCCCCAGTTTTTTGCCGCGCGCTTCAAAAGAGCCAGTAGCCAGTTTATTCCACACGCCGCGGTGCGCTTTGGCGTTCGCTTCTGGTACGCCGCGTAACAGTAGCAGCAGTTCACCAATCACCAGTTCAGCAACGGAGCGAGTGTTAGAGAATGGCGCGTTAAACACCGGGATCCCGCGCTTTGCCGCAGCGCTAAGATCAACCTGGTTGGTGCCGATGCAGAAGCAACCAATCGCGACCAGTTTTTCTGCGGCGGCAATTACATCTTCAGTCAGATGGGTACGGGATCGCAGGCCAATGAAGTGGGCATCACGGATGGACTCTTTCAGTTGTTCGGTGTCCAGAGCGCCTTTGTGAAACTCGATGTTGGTATAACCTGCTGCACGAAGGCTTTCGAGTGCTTTTTGATGCACGCCTTCTACCAGCAGAAATTTAATCTTATCTTTCTCCAGTGATACCTTTGCCATTTCCCCGACCCTGTCTTTTTTGTTCAATCTGATGTGTTGTGTGTGGGATTTTCATCCGCCTCTTCAACATATCAAAAAATAATATTGCGGCAATATGAACGTTTGCGTCGTCATGCTGAGGAAATGTCATTCAGCGGGAAATGTCAGAGGAAAATACTGGCGATAACTTTTTCTTTGGAGAGATCGGCAGGGCAATATTGTAAACGTGACACAAGTCACCAAATTTGCCCTGCCAAAATTTTTTTAACGGGAGAAGACGCTCCCATCAGATCATTTTACGATAGTTTTCACGCCGTCTGGGGTACCGATCAGCGCGACATCCGCACCACGGTTAGCGAACAAACCTACGGTTACCACGCCCGGAATCGCATTAATGGCGTTTTCCAGCGCGATGGCGTCGAGGATTTCCAGACCGTGCACATCAAGGATCACGTTACCATTGTCAGTTACCACGCCCTGACGGTATTCAGGACGACCGCCCAGCTTCACCAACTGGCGAGCCACTGCGCTACGCGCCATTGGGATAACTTCTACCGGCAACGGGAAGTTACCGAGAATATCGACTTCTTTAGACGCGTCAGCGATGCAGATAAATTTTTTCGCCACGGAAGCAATGATTTTTTCACGGGTCAACGCGGCGCCACCGCCTTTAATCATCTGCATATGGCCGTTGATTTCATCTGCGCCGTCAACGTAGACGCCGAGGCTGTCCACTTCGTTAAGATCGAACACGTGGATGCCAAGGCTTTTGAGTTTTTCGGTCGAGGCGTCAGAACTGGACACCGCGCCTTCAATCTGACCTTTCATTGTGCCCAGCGCATCAATAAAGTGTGCGGCTGTTGAACCTGTACCTACGCCCACAATGGTACCGGGCTGTACATACTGAAGTGCCGCCCATCCTACTGCTTTTTTCAGTTCATCCTGCGTCATGATCGTTTCGCCTGTGGTGTGAATATGGTGGGAAAATTCACGCGCATTATAGAACATTGTGCAGAAAAATGTCCCCACACCCGCTACCAGGTGGCTGATTTCGTCTTTACCCAACCCAAATTTGTGTCATAGTGCAGAACAAGCAAAAATTTCAGGAGTGCGCCAAAGCAATGAAACGTCCGGACTACAGAACACTACAAGCACTGGATGCGGTTATTCGTGAACGAGGATTTGAGCGCGCGGCGCAAAAGCTGTGCATCACGCAATCCGCCGTTTCACAGCGCATAAAACAGCTTGAGAATATGTTCGGACAGCCGCTGCTGGTGCGTACCGTACCGCCTCGCCCTACTGAACAAGGGCAGAAACTGCTGGCGCTTTTACGCCAGGTTGAACTGCTGGAAGATGAGTGGCTGGGTGATGAGCAAACTGGCTCCACGCCGCTGCTGCTTTCGCTGGCGGTGAACGCCGACAGTCTGGCGACCTGGTTGCTTCCGGCGCTGGCCCCGGTACTGGCTAATTCGCCGATTCGCCTGAACCTGCAGGTTGAGGATGAAACGCGCACCCAGGAACGTCTGCGCCGTGGTGAAGTGGTCGGTGCGGTGAGTATTCAACATCAGGCTCTGCCAAGCTGTCTGGTGGATAAACTTGGCGCGCTGGATTACCTGTTTGTGGGTTCAAAAGCGTTCGCCGAGCGCTATTTCCCCAACGGCGTCACCCGCTCTGCACTACTGAAAGCTCCGGCGGTGGCGTTTGACCATCTTGATGATATGCATCAGGCGTTCCTGCAACAAAACTTCGATCTGCCGCCAGGCAGCGTGCCGTGCCATATCGTTAACTCATCAGAAGCCTTCGTCCAGTTGGCCCGTCAGGGCACGACCTGCTGCATGATCCCGCACTTACAGATAGAAAAAGAGCTGGAAAGCGGTGAGCTTATCGACTTGACGCCGGGCCTGTTCCAGCGTCGGATGTTGTACTGGCACCGTTTTGCGCCGGAAAGCCGCATGATGCGCAACGTTACCGACGCGCTGCTGGCTTACGGTCACAACGTACTGCGTCAGGATTAATTCCCCATATGAATGCCGGGTGGGCTTTGCCGATCCGGCATTTATGACTCTATCGCCTTTTCATGCTATTCCCGCCACGTCTTTGAAATACATCACAAAATAAAACATACCACGCGGCAAAAAACGACGCCCAGTTGGCTATTTTTTGCTGGCGACAAGCCAAATGAAAAAGCTCACCGTATCTCGTAAAGATTCAACTTATTGCGTAATACGGAGCAAAAAATGGCTAACGTGCAAGAGTGGCAAACACTTGCCAATAAAGAACTCAGTCGACGGGAAAAAACCGTTGAGTCGCTGGAAAGACAGACGGCGGAAGGGATTGTCATCAAGCCGCTGTACACCGAGGCTGACCTCGATAATCTGGAAGTCACAGGCACCCTGCCCGGCCTGCCACCTTACGTGCGCGGTCCACGCGCCACCATGTATACCGCGCAGCCGTGGACCATCCGCCAGTATGCCGGTTTCTCTACCGCCAAAGAATCCAACGCCTTTTACCGCCGCAACCTCGCCGCCGGACAAAAAGGGCTTTCCGTTGCCTTTGACCTTGCCACCCACCGCGGCTATGACTCTGACAACCCGCGCGTGGCGGGCGATGTCGGCAAAGCGGGCGTGGCGATCGATACCGTCGAAGATATGAAGGTGCTGTTTGATCAGATCCCGCTGGATAAGATGTCGGTGTCGATGACGATGAACGGCGCGGTGCTGCCGGTACTGGCGTTTTATATCGTCGCGGCTGAGGAGCAAGGCGTAACGCCGGAACAGCTCACCGGGACCATTCAGAACGATATTCTGAAAGAGTATCTGTGCCGCAACACCTACATTTATCCACCAAAGCCTTCAATGCGCATCATCGCCGACATCATCGCTTGGTGCTCCGCCAATATGCCGCGCTATAACACCATCAGTATCAGCGGTTATCACATGGGGGAAGCCGGAGCGAACTGCGTCCAGCAGGTGGCGTTTACGCTGGCTGACGGCATTGAGTACATCAAAGCCGCACTGTCTGCCGGGCTGAAAATTGATGACTTCGCCCCGCGTCTGTCATTCTTCTTCGGTATCGGCATGGATCTGTTTATGAACGTCGCCATGCTGCGCGCGGCTCGCTATTTGTGGAGTGAAGCCGTCAGCGGTTTTGGCGCAACCAACCCGAAATCTCTCGCTCTGCGTACCCACTGCCAGACCTCCGGCTGGAGTCTGACCGAACAGGATCCCTACAACAACGTGATCCGCACGACCATTGAAGCGCTCGGCGCCACGCTTGGCGGCACCCAGTCGCTGCATACCAACGCCTTTGATGAAGCGCTCGGGCTACCCACCGATTTCTCCGCCCGCATCGCGCGTAATACGCAGATCATCATTCAGGAAGAGTCAGAGATCTGCCGCACCGTCGATCCGCTGGCCGGATCGTACTACGTCGAGTCACTCACCGATCAAATCGTGAAGCAGGCGCGCACGATCATTAAACAGATTGATGAAGCGGGCGGCATGGCGAAGGCGATTGAAGCTGGACTCCCCAAACGGATGATCGAAGAAGCTTCGGCGCGCGAGCAGTCGCTGATCGACCAGGGCAAACGCGTCATCGTTGGCGTGAACAAGTACAAGCTGGATAAAGAAGACGAAACGTCGGTACTGGAAATCGACAACGTGAAGGTGCGCAACGAACAGATTGCTTCACTACAACATATCCGCGCCACTCGCGACAATGATGCCGTCAACGCCGCGCTGACGGCGCTGACCCACGCCGCGCAGCATAATGAAAATCTGCTAGCCGCCGCCGTTAACGCCGCCCGCGTTCGCGCCACGCTCGGTGAGATCTCCGACGCGCTGGAAGCCGCTTTTGACCGCTATCTGGTGCCCAGCCAGTGCGTCACCGGCGTGATTGCGCAAAGCTATCACCAGTCCGACAAATCCGCCAATGAGTTCGACGCCATTGTTGCGCAAACCGAACAGTTCCTCGCGGAAAATGGTCGCCGACCTCGGATCCTGATCGCCAAGATGGGCCAGGATGGTCACGATCGCGGCGCGAAAGTGATCGCCAGCGCCTACTCCGATCTCGGCTTCGACGTCGATCTCAGTCCGATGTTCTCCACGCCAGAAGAGATCGCCCGTCTGGCGGTAGAAAACGATGTGCATGTCATAGGCGCATCGTCACTGGCTGCCGGGCATAAAACGTTGATCCCTGAACTGGTCACGGCGCTGAAAGGCTGGGGACGCGAAGATATCTGCGTGGTGGCAGGCGGTGTGATTCCACCCCAGGACTACGCCTTCCTGTACGAGCATGGCGTGGCCGCCATTTATGGCCCCGGCACACCGATGCTCGACAGCGTCCGCGATGTGTTGACCCGGATCAGTCAGCATCATGATTAACGCCGCCACGCTTGACGATGCCGTCCGACGCTTGCGGCGCGGTGAACGGGCCACGCTTGCTCAGGCGATGACGCTGGTTGAGAGCAGCCACCCACGCCACCAGCCATTGAGTACGCAATTGCTGGACGCGATTATGCCGTTCACCGGTAACGCGCTGCGTCTGGGCATCACCGGCACGCCGGGCGCGGGCAAAAGCACCTTTCTGGAGGCGTTCGGTATGCTGTTGATCCGCCGGGGATTACGGGTGGCAGTGATCGCGGTCGATCCCAGTAGCCCCGTTAGCGGCGGCAGCATTCTTGGCGATAAAACCCGAATGACGGAACTGGCCCGTGCAGAATCGGCATTTATCCGCCCGGTGCCTTCCAGCGGTCATTTAGGCGGCGCCAGCCAGCGCGCCCGTGAATTAATGCTGTTGTGCGAGGCGGCGGGCTTTGACGTGGTGATTGTAGAAACCGTCGGCGTCGGGCAGTCAGAAACCGAAGTCGCCAGCATGGTGGATTGCTTTATCTCACTGCAAATTGCCGGCGGCGGTGACGATCTGCAGGGCATCAAAAAGGGCCTGATGGAGATGGCGGATCTGGTCGTCATCAACAAGGACGACGGTGATAACCGTAACCAGGTTGCCATCGCCCGCCATATGTACGAATCCGCTCTGCATATTCTGCGCCGCAAATATGACGAGTGGCAGCCGCAGGTTCTGGCCTGTAGCGCCCTGGAAAAACGTGGCATTGAGGAGATTTGGCAGGCGATAACCGACTTTAAAACGTGCCTTACCGTCAGCGGTCGACTGGAAAAAGTCCGCCAGCAGCAAGCGGTGGACTGGTTACACAAGCAGGCTGAAGAAGAAGCTTTGCATCTGCTATTTACCCGGACTGATTTCGACCGTTATTTCCAGCAGACGCTGCAGGCCGTCAAAAATAACGACCTTTCGCCGCGTACCGGTCTGCGTCACATCAGTGAATTTATCCAGCATCATTACTTTGAATAAAGAGAACATTATGTCTTATCAATACGTCAACGTAGTCATCATCCAGAAAGTCGCGGTTATTGAGTTCAATTACACCCGCAAACTCAATGCGCTGAGCAAAGTGTTTATCGACGATCTGATGCGGGCGCTTAGCGATCTTAATCGTCCGGAAATTCGCTGTATCATTCTGCGCGCCCCGAGCGGGGCCAAAGTGTTCTCTGCCGGACATGATATTCATGAACTCCCCTCCGGACGTCGCGATCCGCTCTCCTATGACGATCCGCTGCGCCAGATCACCCGCATGATCCAAAAATATCCAAAACCGGTGATCTCCATGGTCGAAGGCAGCGTCTGGGGCGGCGCGTTTGAGATGATCATGAGTTCCGATCTGATCATCGCCGCTGAAACCTCTACCTTCTCGATGACACCCGTCAACCTCGGCGTGCCATATAACCTGGTCGGCATCCACAACCTGACCCGCGATGCTGGGTTCCACATCGTGAAAGAGCTGATCTTTACCGCCTCGCCGATTACCGCTCAGCGAGCGATGGCCGTCGGGATCCTCAACCATGTGGTTCCTGTCGACGAACTGGAGGATTTCACTCTGCAAATGGCGCACCACATCTCGGAGAAAGCGCCGCTGGCCATCGCCGTCATCAAAGAAGAACTGCGCGTACTGGGCGAAGCGCACACCATGAACTCAGACGAATTTGAGCGTATTCAGGGCATGCGCCGCGCGGTGTACGACAGCGAGGATTATCAGGAAGGGATGAACGCGTTTATGGAAAAACGTAAACCCAATTTTGTCGGCCATTAATCACGCTCGAGGAAGGAGACGGCCATGAAACGGATGAGTGCCGAAGAAGCGGCAGAAATTATCCAGCACGACGATATGGTGGCATTCAGCGGCTTTACCCCTGCGGGTTCGCCAAAAGCATTACCTAACGCAATTGCTCAACTCGCTTGCGAGCGGCATCAGGTCGGGCAGCCTTTTCAAATCCGCCTGCTGACCGGGGCATCAATTGGCGCTGCCGCTGATGATGCGTTATCCGCGGCGGATGCGGTTTCCTGGCGGGCTCCCTATCAAACATCATCGGGCCTGCGCGAGAAAATTAATCAGGGTCAGGTGAGGTTTGTCGATCTCCATTTGAGCGAAGTGGCGCAAATGGTCAATTATGGCTTTTTTGGCGATATCGATGTTGCCGTCATTGAAGCCTCCGCCATTGCGCCAGATGGTCGGATTTGGCTTTCCAGCGGCATCGGCAACGCGCCGACCTGGCTGCTGCGGGCGAAAAAGGTGATTATCGAGCTGAATCATTACCATAACCCGCGCGTGGCGGAGTTTGCCGACATTGTGATACCCGGCGCACCGCCGCGGCGAAACAGCGTACCGATTTTTCACACCATGGATCGCGTGGGCAGCCAGTGTGTGCAGATAGACCCGAAAAAAATTATCGCGGTCGTGGATACCGAACTTCCCGATGCCGGAAATGCCGCGGATAAAAGCAACCCGGTCAGCCAGCAAATTGCCGATAACGTGGTGACATTTCTGCTGGCGGAAATGGCGCACAAACGCATCCCAGCGGAATTCCTGCCCTTACAAAGCGGCGTGGGCAATATCAACAACGCGGTAATGGCGCGACTGGGCGAGAACCCGGATATTCCACCCTTTATGATGTATTCCGAGGTGTTGCAAGAATCTGTGGTGCATCTGCTGGAAACGGGCAAGATAACCGGCGCCAGTGCCTCCAGTTTGACTATTTCAGCCCCGTCGTTGCAGAAGATTTACGACAACATGGACTTCTTCGCCAGCCGGATTGTGCTGCGCCCGCAGGAGATTTCCAATAACCCGGAAATCATTCGTCGGCTGGGCGTCATTGCGCTCAATGTCGGTCTGGAGTTTGACATCTACGGTCATGCCAATTCCACACACGTAGCAGGTGTAAACCTGATGAACGGCATTGGCGGCAGTGGCGATTTCGAGCGCAACGCCTACCTGTCTATTTTTATGGCGCCGTCGATTTCCAAAGGCGGGAAAATCTCCACCATCGTGCCGATGTGTAGCCATGTCGATCACAGCGAACATAGCGTCAAAGTGATCGTCACCGAACAGGGGATTGCCGATCTGCGTGGGTTATCTCCAATGCAGCGGGCGCACACGATTATCGATAACTGTGCGCATCCTCTGTATCGGGACTACCTGCACCGCTATCTGGAGCTCGCGCCCGGCGGGCATATCCATCACGATCTCAGCCATGCGTTCGATATGCATCGTAACCTGATCGAAACCGGATCGATGCTCGGTTAACTTGCCGTACCCTCACGATCTTCAGCAATATGCTGAAGCATCGTGGCGGTATAACGATGGTTTTTCAGCGAATAGAGAAACTCCTGCATATACATAGGACTGCCGGGCGCATCGAAATATTTCAACGTCGAGGGGTTAACCAGTCGCCAGGCAAAATGAGGGATCACCGTCAAAAACTGTCCGCGCTCCACCGCGCTAATCTTGGCCATAAAGCTGTACGGACGGTAGATAATCGTCGGATGAATTCCGCATGGCCGCATGTAAGCATCGAGCATTGCCTCAAAGTTGGCGCGATTCTGGAAGCGCATTTGTAGCCAGGGCAGCTCGCGCAGCAGCTCCTGCGGCTGTTTTTCCTCGTAGCGCCGGGAAACGAGAAACCCCAGACGCAGAGGAGACAGCTCGCTAATCGCCAGATTTTCCAGTTCCTGCACGCGAGGGGAAACGTGCTGCGGTGAGATAATAAAATCCAGTTTCCGGTCGAACAGGTTATCGATCACCCCATTCTCGCTGAATTCAACGGCCTGGGCCGTTACGCCATCGTACTTGTCGCCAAGGCTAATTAACTGGTCAAAAATAATCGTTGGATAGGTATTATCGATGCCGATGACGATTTCTCGCGAGCGGCGAGAGGCGTTATGAATTTCGTTATCAATAGCGGAGAGACGCTGATAAACAGGGAACAGTTTCTGATACAACTCCTGCCCGGCTTTATTCAGGCTGATGTTGTTATCTTTGCGGGTAAACAGCGTATAGCCGATTTGATCTTCCAGTGCGGCAATGCTTTTACCGAAAGGCGATGCGGTCATATGGATTTTTTCTGCCGCTCTGGCGATGTTATTGGTTTGCGCCAGCAGAATGAAATTACGCATCTTTTTCGAGATAAAAATATCCATAGCGTCCCCTTTAAAATCGCTATGGCCTATCCTCATTACGCCGAAAAAAAAGACTGGATGTAAGATCTCATTTTTACAGTTACACACAGAAAAAACCCGGCTGGAAAGCCGGGTTTGAAAGATTACTGGGTTTTGGCAGGCGTTGCTGCCGGCTGTCCCGCCGTAGGCTCAATCTGGAAGACCACATCAACCTGATCGTCAAACTGAATAACCGGCTGTTCGTAGGTTTCCTGAGCTGATGCCGCAGGCGCTGCATCCGCTTTCATCATCCGTACCATCGGGCTGGGCTGATAATTGGAAACGTGGTAGCGCACGCTGTAAACGGGTCCCAGTTTGCTGTTAAAGCCCGCCGCCAACTGCTCGGCCTGATGGATGGCATCATCAATTGCCGCTTTACGCGCCTTATCTTTGTAAGCGTCCGGCTGGGCAACGCCAAGCGATACCGAACGGATCTCATTCAGACCGGCCTTAAGTGCGCCATCAAGCAGAGCGTTGAGTTTGTCCAGCTGACGCAGCGTCACTTCAACGGTACGCACCGCACGATAGCCTTTGAGGATGCTTTTGCCGTTCTGGTAATCGTAGTCCGGTTGCGTGCGCAGGTTAGCAGCGCTAATGTCTTTCTTCGCTATCTGATTCTGCTCAAGGAAGGACAGATATTGCGCCACGCGCTCATCGGCTTGCTTCTTCGCTGAAGCCGCATCCTTCGCAGCAACATTGACTTCAATCGCCAGGGTGGCGATATCAGGCGTTGCATCCACGCTTGCCGTTCCGGAAGTCACGATGTGCGGTCCGTTTGGCAACTCATTTGCCTGTACCGATAGTGCGCTGAATCCGACTAATGCCGCCAGGGCCATTATTTTGAACTTCACGGTCGTTCCTCCATGTTTCATTAATTACCCCGAAACTCAGGGCACATGCAGGCAAGCTTAGCCGATCTCGCTGCATTGTCCATCAGACAACACTTAGTTGAACAGCGCATGAACATGCGTAACGCCTTCTTTTGCCAGTTGAAAAGCGATAAACCACATCACTAATCCGACTAACGTATTGATGATGCGCTGTGCTTTAGCCGTACGCAGACGCGGCGCCAGCCAGGCCGCCAGCAATGCCAGGCCAAAGAACCACAGGAACGAGGCGCTGACGGTACCCAGCGCAAACCAGCGCTTAGGCTCCACGTCCAGTTGACCCCCCAGACTCCCCAACACCACAAAGGTGTCCAGATAAACGTGTGGGTTGAGCCAGGTCACCGCCAGCATCGTGGCGATGATTTTCCAGCGTCCTTGCTTCATTACTTCAGCACTGGCCAGTTCCAGATTACTGCTCATGGCCGTTTTTAACGCGCCGAAACCGTACCAGAGTAAAAATGCGACCCCGCCCCAGGTGACCAGCGCCATCAGCCACGGCGACTGCATCAGCAAGGCGCTACCACCGAAGATCCCCGCGCAAATCAGCACCAGATCGCTGATGGCGCAGAGTAATGCAATCATAATGTGATACTGGCGACGAATGCCCTGATTCATCACGAAGGCGTTTTGCGGACCAAGCGGAAGTATCATGGCCGCACCAAGTGCAAGCCCTTGAAAGTAATACGATAACACGTTTTTATCCCGTACTGTTTCTCTTAGGAGCAGACTATAGCGCGGGAGAATCATTAGCGGAAATGGATAATTTTAATCGCAGATTAGAGGAATTAATGAGAGGTTCTTTGCCGGATGTCAGCTAACGCCTTTCCGGCTTACAGTATAGAAATCTGACCAGGCCGGATAAGCGAAGCGCCATCCGGCACCGTGGTGCAGAAAAAGATTACTCTGCCACGTTCTCTTTCACACGCTTGAAGTTCACATCCATCTGCGGATACGGGAAGCTGATGCCGTTGGCGTCAAACTCGCGTTTAATACGCTCCAGTACGTCCCAGTAGACGCTTTGCAGATCGCTGCTGTTGCTCCAGACGCGTACAACAAAATTAATCGAAGAAGCACCCAGCTCATTCAGGCGCACCGTCATTTCACGATCTTTAAGGATGCGCTCGTCGGATTGGATGATATCGGTGAGGATTTTCTTTACCTGATCGATATCGGAATCGTAGGCCACGCCGATAATGAATTCGTTACGGCGAACCGGTTCGCGAGAGAAGTTAATGATGTTCCCGGCAATGATTTTACCGTTTGGGATCACCACAATCTTACCGTCTACGGTACGCATGGTGGTGGAGAAAATCTGCACGTTAAGTACGGTTCCCGCCACGCCGCCGAGGTCTACATACTCACCCGCCCGGAACGGACGGAACATTACCAACAGCACGCCTGCGGCAAGGTTGGACAGCGAACCTTGCAATGCCAGACCAACGGCTAAACCTGCGGCACCGAGAACGGCGATTACGGAGGCGGTTTGCACCCCAACGCGGCCCAGCGCGGCAATCAGCGTGAAAGCGATAATACCGTAGCGCACCAGTGCGGAGAGAAAATCGGCAACCGTTGCATCAATTTTCCGCGCCACCATCAGGCGGTTAACGGTGTTTGATACGATACGCGCCACAATCATACCGATGATAACAATGGCGATGGCCGCAACGATGTTGACGGCATAGCTCAACAGCAGTTCCTGATTGCGGACCAGCCAGGTGCCCGCCCCGTTTATGCTGTCGACAACATTCAAATCTTCCATTTACTATTCCTTTTTTGCTTACCCAAATGGGAAAAATAAAGCCGCCCCGCCGGGACTGGCAATCTGACAAGAGTAAACAATAAACCTGATTTTTGCCAAACAGATCACAGAAATCTCTGCCAGCAGCCTGTTGAAATGGCAATAAAAAAGGCCCGCATTGGCGGGCCTCATGTCACATAGAACGGCGTAAATTACAGAACGTCAACCGCGTTCAGTTCTTTGAAAGCCTGTTCCAGACGGGTGATCATGCTTGTCTGACCAGCACGCAGCCAAACGCGCGGATCGTAGTATTTCTTGTTCGGCTGATCTTCGCCTTTCGGGTTACCCAACTGGCCCTGCAGGTAAGCTTCGTTTGCTTTGTAGTAGTTCAGAACACCTTCCCAGGTCGCCCATTGGGTATCGGTATCGATGTTCATTTTCACTACGCCGTAGCTTACGGAGTCTTTGATTTCCTGAGCAGTAGAACCGGAACCGCCGTGAAAGACGAAGTTCAGGCTGTTGTGCGGCAGGTTATGTTTCTTAGAAACATAGTCCTGAGAGTCGCGCAGGATGGTCGGGGTCAGAACCACGTTACCCGGCTTGTAAACGCCGTGTACGTTACCGAAGGAAGCAGCGATGGTGAAACGCGGGCTGATTTTGCTCAGCTCGGTGTATGCATAATCAACGTCTTCCGGCTGGGTATACAGTGCAGAAGCGTCCATGTGGCTGTTGTCCACGCCGTCTTCTTCGCCACCGGTGCAACCCAGTTCGATTTCCAGAGTCATGCCCATTTTGGACATGCGCGCCAGGTATTTGGAGCAGATTTCGATGTTCTCTTCCAGAGACTCTTCAGACAGGTCGATCATGTGAGAAGAGAACAGCGGTTTGCCGGTTGCTGCGAAGTGTTTTTCACCCGCGTCCAGCAGACCGTCGATCCACGGCAGCAGTTTCTTCGCGCAGTGGTCAGTGTGCAGGATAACCGGAACACCGTAGTGTTCAGCCATCTGGTGAACGTGATGCGCGCCAGAGATAGCACCCAGGATTGCAGCGCCCTGAGGCACGTCGGACTTCACGCCTTTACCCGCGATGAAAGAAGCACCACCGTTGGAGAACTGTACGATTACCGGCGCTTTAACTTTTGCAGCGGTTTCCAGTACGGCGTTGATGGAGTCGGTACCAACGCAGTTAACAGCTGGCAGAGCAAAGTTGTTTTCTTTAGCTACCTGGAAAACTTTCTGTACGTCATCACCAGTGATTACGCCTGGTTTTACGAAATCAAAAATTTTAGACATGTTGCGAGTCCTGTATCTTCGGCCTTGGAAAGGGCGCGCGCTCTAAAGCGCGCTAATAATTGGGCAGGTTTCCCTGCCCATTAAATGCTTACTTTTTAGCGCGCTCTTCGAGCATCGCTACTGCTGGCAGAACTTTGCCTTCCACGAATTCGAGGAATGCGCCGCCGCCAGTGGAGATGTAGGAGATTTTGTCAGCAATGCCGAACAGGTCGATTGCTGCCAGGGTATCGCCGCCGCCCGCGATGGAGAACGCTTCGCTGTCTGCGATAGCGTTAGCAACGATTTCAGTACCTTTACGGAAGTTCGGGAATTCGAACACGCCAACCGGGCCGTTCCACAGAATGGTTTTCGCATTCTTCAGGATTTCAGCCAGCTGCTGTGCAGAAGCGTCGCCGATATCCAGGATCTGCTCGTCTTCTTTCACATCGCTAACGGATTTCAGTGTCGCCGGCGCAGTTTCAGAGAACTCAGTCGCTACGCGAACATCGGTCGGAACCGGGATGTCGCAAGTGGTCAGCAGACGTTTTGCTTCGTCAACCAGGTCAGCTTCATACAGGGATTTACCGACGTTGTGGCCTTGAGCGGCAACGAAGGTGTTGGCGATACCACCGCCAACGATCAGCTGGTCAGCAATTTTAGACAGGGAATCCAGAACGGTCAGTTTGGTAGAAACTTTAGAGCCACCAACGATAGCCACCATCGGACGAGCCGGTTCTTTCAGCGCTTTGCCCAGCGCGTCCAGCTCAGCAGCCAGCAGAGGACCTGCGCAAGCAACATCAGCGAATTTACCGATACCGTGGGTAGAAGCCTGTGCACGGTGAGCCGTACCGAAAGCGTCCATCACGAATACGTCGCACAGCGCCGCATATTTTTTGGACAGAGCTTCGTCGTCTTTCTTCTCGCCTTTGTTGAAGCGAACGTTTTCCAGAACCACCAGCTCACCGGCAGCGACTTCAACGCCGTCCAGGTAATCTTTTACCAGGCGAACCGGAGCAGACAATTTGTCTTTCAGGTAGTTAACAACCGGCAGCAGAGAGAATTCTTCGTTGTACTCGCCTTCGGTAGGACGACCCAGGTGGGAAGTTACCATCACTTTAGCACCCTGCTTCAGGGCCAGTTCGATGGTCGGCAGGGAAGCACGGATACGCGCGTCGCTGGTTACTTTCCCTTCTTTAACTGGTACGTTCAGGTCGGCACGGATAAAAACGCGTTTACCAGCCAGATCCAGATCGGTCATCTTAATTACAGACATGGTGAATCCTCTCGTTGATACTTAAAGTTTTGTCGACGCTCAAGCGTCGAGCCTGAAACCAATAGCAGCCATCGCTAACGTTGTGTCGAGCATACGGTTAGCAAAGCCCCATTCATTATCACACCAGACCAGGGTCTTGATCAGGTGAGCACCACTCACACGCGTTTGCGTACCATCAACGATGGCGCTGTGCGGGTCATGGTTAAAATCTACAGAGACCAACGGTAATTCCGTATAGTCAACTATACCATGAAATGCACCTTGTGCTGCTTTTTGCAGCAACTGGTTGACTTCGCTGGCTTTTACCGGTTTTTTCACCGTCACGCTTAAGTCGATCGCCGTCACATTTATGGTCGGTACACGCACCGCGATCGCTTCAAAACGATCGTTAAATTGCGGAAAAATTCGCGTAATGCCCGCCGCCAGTTTGGTATCAACCGGAATAATTGACTGGCTGGCCGCTCGCGTACGACGCAGGTCAGGATGATAGGCATCAATCACCTGCTGATCGTGCATCGCAGAGTGGATCGTCGTGACGGTACCAGACTCAATGCCATAAGCATCATCCAGCAATTTAATGACGGGAATTATACAATTCGTGGTGCAGGAGGCGTTGGATACAATTCGGTGCTCAGCGCGCAGCTGATCCTGATTAACGCCAAATACAACCGTTGCGTCGATGTCAGGACTACCAGGATGTGAAAAGAGCACTTTTTTTGCACCAGCGGCAATATGCGCCTCGCCGTGTTCGCGGTTACCGAAGACGCCCGTACAATCCAGCACAACGTCAACACCCAGTTCACGCCATGGCAGCGCGTCGAGCGTTCGCTCATGCAGAATGCGGATCGCGTCATCACCAACGATGAGCTGGTCACGTTCCTGACGAACATCCCAGGCAAAACGCCCATGGCTGGTGTCATATTTCAACAAATGCGCCATGCCTGCAGCATCCGCCAGTTCGTTGATTGCCACCACGGTGATTTCCGCCCGACGCCCGGATTCATACAAAGCACGAACCACGTTGCGTCCGATGCGACCGAAACCATTAATCGCTACGCGTACGGTCATAGGTCTCCTGCAAGGATTTCTCAGAAACGATGTGGCTGACAGAGTAATGCAGCAAATCGCTCAGGGAAACCTTACCTGTCGCAAACTGCGACTAATTGGTTAATTGTCGAACATTTAATCGACTGAAACGCTTCAGCTAGAATAAGCGAAACGCGGAATAAAAGGAATGATTGTCCAGCGACAGAACGCAGTTATCTGACTTACATCACACTTTAACGCCCTTCGTCGCTAAATTTATTCCATATTCCAGAATTGCGAATAACCGTAGCAAGATTATTTCGTTGCTATGTCACAAATCCTGATTTATATCAGAAAGCTCCCTAACCCGCGTCTATATTATCAGCGCTACGTCCGAGTCTCGGAGTCCCTCAACTATGGCTACATTCGCTCCCCAATCATCTGACGCGCGCTTTTTGGCGCTGCGATTATTACCCGGTCAGGAACTCTTTTCTGCGCTACACGCATTTGTCCAACAGCATCAGTTGCAGGCAGCCTGGATAGCGGGTTGCACTGGAAGCCTAACCAACGTTGCCCTGCGCT
Organism: Citrobacter sp. wls710; assembly: GCF_005281115.1. NCBI lineage: Bacteria > Pseudomonadati > Pseudomonadota > Gammaproteobacteria > Enterobacterales > Enterobacteriaceae > Citrobacter > Citrobacter sp. wls710. The sequence goes on along the minus strand of NZ_SZXD01000026.1, from coordinate 94,615 downwards.
ACGCAGGTCGTGAGGAAACCACATTACTCACCGGCACATGGGAGATCATCTCCCTGAACGGCACACTGGAGCTCACTGGTGAGCATCTCCATCTGGCGGTTGCCGACCCGCATGGCGCGATGCTGGGCGGCCACATGATGCCGGGCTGTACCGTGCGCACCACGCTGGAACTGGTGATTGGCGAGCTAACGTCGCTGGCATTTAGCCGACAACCCTGCGCCATCTCCGGTTATGACGAACTGGTTATTTCATCCCGCTAACGTTTCATTTGAATGAGGTCTTCTATGGCGCATCGCCAATTTTCCAGCCAGTCTCTGGTGCTGATTGTCATTGCTATTGCCATCAACATGGTCGGTGGACAGCTTATCAGCATGTTGAAATTACCTATTTTTCTCGACTCCATTGGCACCTTAATCAGCGCAGTGCTACTAGGTCCGGTGGTAGGAATGCTGACCGGATTGCTCACAAACCTGTTATGGGGATTATTGACCGCTCCCATCGCCGCCGCCTTTGCTCCTGTGGCGATGGTCATCGGGCTGGTGGCCGGTTGGCTGGCGCGGGCGGGATGGTTTCGCACCTTACCCAAAGTCGTTGTCAGCGGCGTGATCATTACACTGGCCGTCACCCTCGTGGCCGTACCGATTCGTACCACCCTGTTTGGCGGCGTCACCGGCAGTGGTGCCGATCTTTTTGTCGCCTGGGTGTACTCGGTCGGTCAGAACCTGGTGGAATCCGTTGCCATCACCGTCATTGGCGCGAATCTGGTCGATAAAATCCTCACGGCGATCATCGTCTGGGTGCTGCTACGCCAGCTTCCGTTGCGTACCACGCGTCACTTCCCCACGATGTCTGCTGTGCGCTAAATGCATCCGTTTACCTCGTTAACCCTGTGGGCGCTCGCCGCCTGCTCCACGCTCCTGCTGCCAGCCGGAGCGCCGCTCAGCCTTTACAGCGCGGCGACGTTCATCGGTCTGTTGTGTATGAAGGCCACACGCCCACGGGCAAAATACGTACTCTGGCTGATGATTCCCTTAGGTCTGGGGCTATGGCTGGTTCACGGCGGATGGCTTACAGAATGGCTCAGCGGACAACCGCGCACGCCAGAACGTTGGGCCGATGCCGTCACGCTCTGGTCGCGGATCCTGGCCATTGTGTCGACATCACAGATGTGGATGCAGTACGTACCGGTTTCGCGCTTTATACGCGCGCTGTTTGCTTCACGCTTACCACCTGGCGTTGCCTATCTGTTTGCAGGCCCGCTGCTGGTCGTCGAGCAGCTCAAACACCAGTTGGCGATTATTCATGAGGCCCAGCGGGCGCGCGGTGTACCGCTGGATGAGTCCTGGCATCAACGTTTACGCGCCATGCCTGCACTGATTGTGCCGCTCACCCATAATGCGCTCAACGATTTGGCCGTACGCGGCGCAGCGCTGGATATGCGCGGATTTCGCCTGCATCGCACACGTACCACGCTGTGGGCGCCGCCGGACAGCACCTTACAGCGTATGATTCGCTACGGCATGGTGGTTCTGATGGTGATTGAGACTGGAGTCTGGATATGGTTACGTTAGAGCAGTTTCGCTATCACCCAACGCATGCTATGCGACCGCCAGCCTGTTTCGATTTCCACTATACAAAGCCTGGCATGGTAGCCATTTTTGGCGATAACGGTAGTGGGAAAAGTACGCTGGCGCAGCTGATGGCAGGCTGGTACCCCGATTTCCTGCCCGGTGAAATTGAGGGCACAGGAACATTATTGGGTAACCCCATCGGACAGCTGTCGCTCGTCGAGCAATCAAGCACCATTCAGTTGGTGCAGCAATCACCTTACCTGCAGCTTTCCGGTTGTACTTTCAGCGTTGAGGAGGAAGTGGCGTTTGGTCCCGAGAATCTTTGCCTTACCGAGGCTGAAATTGTGCGCCGCATTGACGCGGCGCTCACGCTAACGGAATGCCAGCCACTGCGTCATCGTCATCCAGGCACGCTTTCCGGCGGCGAAACCCAGCGTGTGGTGATTGCCAGCGCGCTCGCCATGCAGCCGAAAATATTGGTTCTGGATGAAGCATTCAGTCGCCTCACCGCGCAGGCCACGACAATGATGCTGGAGCGACTGCAACAATGGGCGCAGGAACAGCATGCTTTAGTGGTGCTTTTCGAACGCAATCATTCACCTTTTCTCAGCCACTGCCAGCAGGCGTGGCAACTGCGCGACGGAGTGCTGTCACCACTATGTTAACGCTAAACCAGGTAACCTGGCGCTGGCCAAATGCCGCCGATGACTGCTTGCGCAATATTTCACTTGAACTCCATGAAGGTGAATGGCTGGCGCTGACCGGCGATAATGGCGCCGGTAAATCCACGCTGCTGCGCATTATGGCCGGGCTGCTCTCCCCTTCTTCCGGCTCAGTAACGGTGCAAAACCGTGCGATTGCGCAACTGAAAAACCGGGAGCGCGCCAGGGCGATCGGCGTGCTGTTTCAGGAGGCGGAAAATCAGATCTTCCACAGTAAGGTACGAGATGAAGTGGCCTTTGGATTACGGTTACAAAAGCTTCCTGCAGTAGAAGTTGCGCAACGCACTGCGGCGGCACTGCAATTATGTCAGCTAGAAGAGGTTGCCGACGCACACCCACTGGATCTGCATACCGCGCAACGCCGAATGGTTGCCGTCGCCAGTCTGGAAGCCCTGGCACCTGCGATTCTGCTGCTGGATGAGCCCAGCCGGGATTTTGATGCGCACTGGCTGGGTGTTTTCGAGCACTGGCTGGCGGTGTGCCGTGCGCGTGGCGCAAGCGTTGTGGCGATCAGTCATGACGCTGCGTTTACGCAGCGCCATTTCTCGCGAGTGGTAAGGTTACACAACAAAAATCTCACGCAATCCGATATTCACCATCGACCGTCATCTCCAGCATAAAGTCGGCTGGTCGGCTCCCCTCCAGTACCCGACGAACATTCGGTCCGTCGGTACGCTCATAAAACGCTTCAGCGTCAGCTTGCGATAGTCCGCCAGCCAGTTTACGGCCTACCAGTCGTGTACGAAGCGCATTGGCGGGGGCGCGAATAAACAGCGAGTAATCACAAAATTCAGCTAAAGCCCGCCATCTTTGGTCATCGCGCAATAACCAGTTTCCTTCCACAATGACAATCGGTGCAGTCACTTGTATGGCTTCTTCGACCGGGTCGTGCTTTTGCCGGTCATACTGCGGCCAGGCACCTTCCCCGTCTCTTATTTGCTGCAAATTCCGTGCAAGCTTCTCCACATCAAAGGTTTCCGGCGCCCCTTTGTATGCCCGTAGATTATGGGTGTCCAGCCAGCTATTGTAGTGATGGAAGCCATCCATTGGCAGCGTCTGGATCTCCGGCAGACCGGGTTCCTGACGGGAAAGATATTCCCAGAAGGTGGTCAGCGTCGATTTTCCCGTTCCCGGCGGCGCGCTGAGAAAAACAATCGTTCGTCGCTGCGGATTCGTGGAATGTATTTTGGCCAGTTGCTGTAATATGGGTTTGTGAACGTTCTTTATCTCATCATCAAGGTAATGTGCTTCAACCTGTAGCCCATTCACCGTTAGTTCGATTTTCACGGCGTCAATTCCTTTAAAATCGCCGTCACTGCCAGCGTCATTGCCGTCTTGACCATTGCGCTAAAGCGCACTTCAGACCACGCAGCAAAGTCGGCAAATTTCATCGACTCCAGCGCACCATAGAGTGTCGCGTTGCGGGTGATACTGTTCACGTTGCTGACAAAATCCCAGGTAATGTCATCGGCAAAACTGGGAATGTTATCCTGCTCGTTCAGATACTGATAAAACTGAGAAAAATGGGTAATGTCGGCATAAAGCCACTTATCCATTTTACCCAGCGCATAAATCAGACGTAACGCAACGTCGATATCGTCAAGCGGCCCACTCTGGGCGAGTAACGGCTTCACTGCATATTCCACGATCTCTTCATCGTTATTGACGAACAGCGACGGTAGAAAGCGCTTAATGCCCTGGAGCAAAATGTTATGTGCCGTCGTCATAAACGAGAGTAAATTATTTTGAGCATCCAGTTGCTCAAGCACATCGTCTTCTGTCAGCGTCGTCATTCGTTTCTCGATAAATCACCATGAATGCAGAGAGTCTATTATATTACACGTTCGATCCGCGCCGCCGATCAGTAAAGTTTGCGTGCGCACACCATTCGCAACCTGTTGGATCCCTTTAACAAGATCGCCGCCTGTGACCCCCGTCGCGCTGAAAAGGATCTTATTTCCCCCTACCAATTCGTCGAGCGCATAGATACAGTTGACCTCAACGCCCATCTCGGCACAGCGCTGACGTTCCTGTTTCGCAATCAGACGATTATCGGCGTTATCCCCTTTCGCTTCGCAGAAATCGATTAGCTCAGCCTGCATATCGCCCCCCAGCGCTTTAACCGCGCAGGCTGAAATAACGCCTTCAGGTGCCCCGCCGATGGTGTACATCAGGTCATAGGGATTCTCTTGCATACAGGCCAGTACGCTGGCGGCCACATCACCATCGGGCAGCGCAAAGACCTTGACGCCAAGTCGTGTCGCCTCGGCAATCGCCGGTTGAAGACGCGGTTTATCCAGCGTCACCATCCGCAGTCGTTCCAGCGGTTTGCCCAACGCCGCAGCCACATTACGCAGATTATCTGCCAACGGCAGCGCCAGATTAATCGCCCCTTTTGCAAACCGATTAACAACCAGTTTTTTCATATACATATCAGGAGCGTGTAACAAACTACCGCGGGGGGCAAACGCCATGACCGCCAGCGCATTGCTTTGCCCCATCGCCACCATTCGGGTTCCTTCAATGGGATCGACGGCAATATCCACCTCTGGTCCGGCGCCACTTCCCACTTCCTCACCAATCCACAGCATCGGGGCGCGATCAATTTCTCCTTCGCCAATAACGATTCGCCCACGAATGGCAACGCTGTTCAATGCTTCCCGCATTGCCGTCACGGCCAGACCATCAATCTTGTTTTTATCACCGCACCCGGTTTGCGGCCAGGCCGCCAGCGCGGCCTGCTCAGTAATACGAAACAGCGGCCATGCCAACGACATCATATTGCCGCCTCCCCAATATCCACGCCAAATTGCGCCAACAGGTATTTTTCCGCTTCTTCATTCCAGATACCGTGCGTTTTTTCCACCAGCCTTGCCAGCTCTTTGAAAAGTGGGTCCGTTTTCCCCTTCTCAGCAAAATCCGTTATGGCTGTAAGTGGCATCGTCACACCGTTATAAATCAGCTTTTTACCTCCAGGGATCGCAGGCAAATTCAATACCGTGTCCGGTACGGCATCCAGCCCCCCAATATGCGTTACCATAAACGAGGGCTGTAGTTGACCGGTTGCACTGAGCGCAATAGCCTCTTTCATATCATCCGTTGAACCACCGGACGTTCCGACAACGTGAGTGCTGTTATAGTGAACGTTATAAAAATTAAACGGCACTTTGAAGTTGCTGTCAGTCGGGCCGGCAAAGAAGTTCAGACAACCATCTTCCGCGAGGAGATCATCTGCCATTTCAATCACCGCTGGCACAGCCGCATACACAAAGACATCATCAAAACCTGCATCGTCAGTTAACGCGCGCAACATCGCTGTGGGGGAATCCATGCCGGTAGTGTTCACATAGATAAGCTCAATCCCCTTTTCTGCCGCTAACTCAACCGGCAACAGTTTTTTAGCCTGCGTCAGTCGCGCTTCGTCGATATCCACGACCACCACGCGTGACGGCTGAATATTGCCGTTAATGGCATAATCTATAGCGCCAATCCCCATCGGCCCGGCGCAGGCCAGCAACGCAATGCTGCCTCCTGGCTTAATCCCCATACGATGCTCATACACGTAAGGCGTGGTGTGATAGTTCGCGTTATAAGCGCCAATGATGCAACACATCGGCTCCGCCAGGGATGCTGCGGCAAAATAAGAACCGTGGTACGGTAAAACGCAGCCCAGATTAATCGCCACCTCAGGAATAATCATGTAGGTAGCATTGCCACCAAAATATTCATAGCTGTATCCTGCTGAATATCCGCTTGGCAAGCCCATCGCGGGTTGTAAAACAAAACGCTGGCCTTTTTTATATTTTTCCGTCAGGTTTTTCCCAACCTCAATGATGATACCTGCGCACTCATGGCCGGTAATAACCGGATGATTTTCCAGGTCATCCGGAACACGTTTATGATCGCTACCCAATGCAGCCGCTTTCCAGGTTGATAAACAAACGCTATCTGAGATTACACTTACTAGTAATTCATTATCTGTAATTGCAGGAAGTTCAAATTCACGGATACGAATATCCTGCTTACCATATATGGCAGCGACTTTCGTTTTCATATTCACTCCAAAAAAAAGAAGGTTAGTTCGCAGTCATGCGTTTAAATAAATCATCCAGTAGCGGGTCACCAATATAGTTCTTAATCAGCACTAATGGTTTTTCACTTACGCGTTTAACACGACCTTCAAGACTGGCATGGGTGACAATAATATCGGCATCTTGTGGAACGTTTTCGATGGCATAATGCGCCACATTAATATTCAATCCCGCTTTTTCCAGACGTTTACGGAATGTGGTGGCTCCCATAGCGCTGGAACCCATTCCAGCATCACAGACAAAAGCGACACGCTTTATATTTTTATAAGAGAATTTACCTTCCTGCTTCATTGCCTTGACGGTTCTGGCAGATTCCGCGAAGTCATCTTCATTTTCTGTTGCGACGTTCTTTTCCATTTTCAGGATTAAAGAAGTGATAACAAAGGTGACAATCGTTCCCGCTGTGACGCCTGCAATAGTCGCGAGGAAAGAACCTTTTGGCGTTAATGCCAGGTAAGCGAATATTGATCCTGGACTCGGTCCCGCAACCAACCCACCGTCCAGCAGATGGAATATCCACGTCCCGGTCATTCCCCCAGCGATCATGGCAATCAAGGTCAGGGGTTTCATCAGAACATAGGGGAAATACAGTTCATGAATACCCCCCAGGAAGTGGATAATCATGGCCCCTGGCGCAGATTTCTTACTCATCCCTTTACCAAAGATGGCAAAGCCAAGTAGCAAACCCAATCCCGGCCCTGGGTTGGAGGCCACCATGAAAAATATCGATTTTCCCGTTTCTGAAGCTTGTTGCATGCCGAGCGGATAATACACGCCCTGATCGATGGCATTGTTCAGAAAGAGGATTTTCGCAGGCTCGTTAATCACGGATAGCAGCGGCAAATACCCCGCATGAACCAATGCTTCAATACACTCCTTCACAAAATTGTTAGCCACGAGAACCGCCGGGCCAATGACTTCAAACCCCAGCAAGCATAAGAGCATTCCCGCAATACCAAGGGAGAAGTTATTGATAACCATCTCGAAACCTGCAGGAATGCGTTTTTCCAGCAGACGATCGATATGCTTAATCACCCAGCCGCCAAGCGGCCCCATCACCATAGCGCCAAGGAACATCGGGATATCCGCGCCCACAATCACGCCGATAGAACCAATCCCACCCATTACTGCGCCACGTTTCCCTCCCACCAAATGTCCCCCAGTGGAGCCAATCATGACGGGTAGTAAATAGGTAATCATCGGACCGACAATTTTGGCGAAATGCTCGTTCGGCATCCAACCGGTAGGAATAAACAATGCAGTTATAAAACCCCAGGCAATAAAAGCGCCGATGTTGGGAATGACCATCGCAGTCAAAAACCCACCAAAAGCCTGGACTTTGGCACGAGCAGACTTGTTTTCCATAATAATGTCCTGAAAGGAGGCTGTGAATTATGCGTGGGCGATAATATCCGCCAGTTGTTTTTCTGATTTAGCCGTTAATAAAGCGGTTAATGCTTCCTCTTCACATAATAATTCGCTTAAGGCCTGGATAGCGCCAATGTGTGAATCGGCATTCGCTGCCGATAACCCGATTAATAATTTTATACCGTCGTCATCATCGGCAAACTTTACTTCCTGTTTGAGAAGCGTTAACGACATCCCAGTTTTTAACGCCCCACATTCTGGTCGAGCGTGCGGCATCGCAACGCCAGGAGCCAAAATATAATAAGGACCATTGCTGATTGTTGAATCCTTAATGGCCTGAACATAATCTGAATTAACATAATGGTTAGCCAGCAAGGATGACATAGAAAAATCTATTGCCTCCTGCCAGTTCCTTGCTGAATTTTTTATTGAGATAGATGACTCTGGAAAGTAATCAATTAGCCGCATACATTTTCCTTATTTTATTTTTAGGGTACGAGTTAGCGTTAAAAATAAAATACTCGTGCGGCAAAGCGAAATCAATCGAGGGAGAAAAGCCATGCAGTGCAAACTGCATTTTCATAAACCCTTTAAAAACAAAAAGTTATTTATAGATAAATAAAAAGCAATAGCAATTATGTGACCTGCATTGCATATTCACAACATCACTAAATGTCATCTTTGTGACAAAGATCTACAATTAATCATTGCGAAGAAATAAACAAACATATTATTACTAAAAAAACGGGCCGCCTAAGCGACCCGTTTTCATCTGTAACCGTAATTACAGCAGTTCTTTTGCTTTCGCGACAACGTTGTCGACGGTGAAGCCGAACTCTTCGAACAGCAGCTCTGCCGGAGCAGATTCACCGAAGGTAGTCATACCAACGATAGCGCCGTTCAGACCCACGTATTTGAACCAGTAGTCAGCGATACCCGCTTCCACGGCAACACGTGCAGAGACAGCTTTCGGCAGTACGGACTCACGGTAAGCGGCATCCTGCTTGTCGAATGCGTCGGTGGACGGCATGGAAACCACGCGCGCCTTCACGCCTTCAGCAGTCAGTTTGTCCCACGCAGCCACAGCCAGCTCAACTTCAGAACCAGTCGCGATGAAGATCAGTTCTGGCTGACCAGCGCAATCTTTCAGCACGTAGCCGCCGCGAGCGATGTTCGCCAGCTGCTCTTCGGTACGTTCCTGCTGTGCCAGGTTCTGACGGGAGAGGATCAGGGCGGTCGGGCCATCCTGACGCTCAACACCGTATTTCCACGCCACGGCGGATTCAACCTGGTCACACGGACGCCATGTGCTCATGTTCGGCGTCACGCGCAAAGAAGCCACCTGCTCTACCGGCTGGTGAGTCGGGCCGTCTTCGCCCAGACCGATGGAGTCGTGGGTGTAGACCATCACCTGACGCTGTTTCATCAGCGCAGCCATACGCACCGCGTTACGGGCATATTCTACGAACATCAGGAAGGTAGAGGTGTACGGCAGGAAACCACCGTGCAGGGAGATACCGTTAGCGATAGCGGTCATACCGAATTCACGCACACCGTAATGGATGTAGTTACCAGCGGTATCTTCGTTGATCGCTTTAGAACCAGACCACAGAGTCAGGTTAGAAGGTGCCAGGTCAGCAGAGCCGCCAAGGAATTCCGGCAGCAGAGGACCGAATGCTTCAATCGCGTTCTGAGACGCTTTACGGCTGGCGATTTTGGATGGGTTCGCCTGCAGCTTAGCAATGAACTCGTTCGCTTTCGCGTCGAAATCAGCTGGCATGTCACCTTTCATACGACGGGTGAACTCAGCCGCTTCCTGCGGGAAGGCTTTCGCATATGCTGCGAACTTCTCGTTCCACGCAGCTTCTTTTGCCTGGCCTGCTTCTTTCGCATCCCACTGAGCATAGATTTCAGACGGGATTTCGAACGGCGCGTATTTCCAGCCCAGCTGTTCACGGGTCAGTGCGATTTCAGCATCGCCCAACGGCGCACCGTGAGAGTCGTGAGTACCCGCTTTGTTCGGAGAACCGAAACCGATAATAGTTTTGCACATCAGCAGAGACGGTTTGTCGGTCACTGCGCGCGCTTCTTCAACTGCGCGTTTAATCGCGTCAGCATCGTGACCATCAACGCCACGAACCACGTGCCAACCGTAAGCTTCGAAACGCTTAGCGGTGTCATCGGTGAACCAGCCTTCAACGTGACCATCGATAGAGATGCCGTTGTCATCGTAGAACGCAACCAGTTTGCCCAGCTTCAGCGTACCAGCCAGAGAACATACCTCGTGAGAGATACCTTCCATCATGCAGCCGTCGCCCATGAAAGCGTAGGTGAAGTGGTCAACGATGTCGTGACCTGGGCGGTTAAACTGCGCCGCCAGCGTTTTTTCAGCGATAGCCATACCGACTGCGTTCGCAATACCCTGGCCCAGAGGACCGGTCGTGGTTTCAACACCCGCGGTGTAACCCACTTCCGGGTGACCCGGCGTTTTGGAATGCAACTGACGGAAGTTCTGCAGCTCGGACATCGGCAGGTCATAACCGGTGAGGTGCAGCAGGCTATAAATCAGCATGGAGCCGTGGCCGTTAGACAGCACGAAGCGGTCACGGTCAGCCCAGGACGGGTTCTGCGGATTGTGGTTCAGGAAATCACGCCACAGGACTTCGGCAATGTCAGCCATACCCATCGGGGCACCCGGGTGACCGGATTTGGCTTTCTGTACTGCGTCCATGCTCAGCGCACGAATAGCATTGGCAAGCTCTTTACGTGAGGACATTTTGACTCCAGATCGGATAATGAAGGCCACGCCCTAAACGACTTGACGACAGCGCGTTTTGGGCTACGCCGGAAAAAAGTGCCAACAATGTAACCTAAGCCGCGTGTCATGTACATGGAGCATCCTTTTACCGCTTCAGAAATCTCTGGATCATGCACGCATGTTGCGCAATCTTCTCGCCCGCTTATTGTTCTTTTCTTTATACTTATGCCGAGCGTCGGTTTACCTGCAAACGACGCATTTTTTAGAATAATCCTGACTTTGTGCGGAAGAGAAAAAATGAAAATTCGCGCTTTACTGCTTGCTACGAGCATGGCGACGGCATTGACCGGCTGCCAGAACATGGACTCAAACGGACTGCTTTCCTCAGGCGCAGAGGCTTTTCAGGCCTACAGTCTGAGCGATACTCAGGTGAAAGCGCTGAGCGATCAGGCCTGTAAGGATATGGACAGCAAAGCTACCATCGCCCCGGCTGGCAGCGAGTATGCAACGCGTCTTGGCAAAATCGCCTCCGCGCTTGGCGATAACATTAACGGCCAGCCGGTGAACTACAAAGTCTATATGGCGAAAGACGTGAATGCCTTTGCCATGGCGAACGGCTGTATCCGCGTATACAGCGGCCTGATGGATATGATGACGGATAACGAAGTCGAAGCGGTGATCGGCCACGAAATGGGCCACGTCGCGTTGGGTCACGTGAAAAAAGGCATGCAGGTTGCGCTGGGCACGAACGCCGTGCGTGCAGCGGCGGCCTCCGCTGGCGGCATTGTCGGCAGCCTGTCGCAGTCGCAATTGGGCGATCTTGGCGAGAAACTGGTGAACTCGCAGTTCTCCCAGCGTCAGGAATCCGAAGCGGATGATTACTCGTATGATTTGTTGCGCAAACGCGGGATCAATCCGTCAGGTTTGGCAACCAGCTTTGAGAAACTGGCAAAACTGGAAGCCGGACGTCAAAGCTCCATGTTTGACGATCACCCGGCATCCGCAGAACGTGCGCAGCATATTCGCGATCGCATGAGCGCAGACGGAATTAAGTAATCTTCAAACAGTGCCGGATGGCGGCGTGAATGCCTTATCCGGCCTACAGATTTCATCCCATTATCGGACGTAATTGGCGAAGTCAGTTTGGGCCCGGCCAGCGCACAGCCACCGGAGCGTACACGTAGTACGTGAGGATGGCGAGCACTGCCCGGACCCAAAATGACGAGTAAAATAGTCCGACTATTATTCGCCTTTCTTCGCCGCCTGGATATACAGCATTTCTAACGCTAACGTCGCCGCCGCCAGTGCGGTGATCTCAGACTGATCGTAAGCCGGCGCCACTTCCACCACGTCCATCCCGACGATGTTCAGATCTTTCAGACCCCGTACCAGCTTGATCGCGCGATCGGAGGTCAGGCCGCCGATCACCGGCGTGCCGGTCCCTGGCGCAAACGCAGGATCCAGGCAGTCGATATCAAAGGTCAGGTACACCGGCATATCGCCGACGATCTGCTTAACCTGGGCGATGATGTCGTCCACGCTGCGATCGTTCACCTGGCAGGCGTCCAGCACGGTGAAGCCATTGTCTTTGTCGAACTCGGTACGGATACCAATCTGCACCGAATGGTTCGGGTCGATCAGCCCTTCGTTCGGCGCAGTATAGAACATGGTGCCGTGGTCGAATTCACAACCGTTAGCGTAGGTATCAGTGTGGGCATCGAAATGCACCAACGCCATTTTACCAAAGTGCTTAGCGTGCGCGCGCAGCAGCGGTAACGTGACGAAGTGGTCGCCACCAAAGGAGAGCATGCGCTTACCCGCAGAAAGGAGTTTCTCTGCGTGTGCCTGCAGTTTCTCACTCATTTCACGGGCATCACCGAAAGCATAAACCAGATCGCCGCAGTCCACGACGTTCAGGCGCTCGCGCATATCGAAGTTCCACGGGAAGCGGTTGTGCTCCCACGCCAGGTTGGTGGATACCTGACGGATCGCCGCCGGACCATGACGGCCGCCAGCACGACCGGACGTTGCCATATCAAACGGCACGCCAGTAATCACCCAATCGGCGTCGCTGTCGTATGGCATGAAATTCATCGGCAGACGCAAAAAACCAAAGGCGTTAGAAACCAGGGAGTTGTCGTATTGATGACCTAAGGTGCTCATGTACTGACCTCTTTAAAAATCGATGAAAAAAAATCCCCTCCGCGTCGTTAAGCCCGACGAGGAAGGGATTGATTTACGTGACTACTTGTTTTGGCGAATTATCGCCGTTAATTTGTACGGATTCAAGCGAACCCGCACAGCTTTACTCGTCTTCCAGATAGGTGTATCCGTACAGACCCGCTTCAAATTCTTCGAGGAACTGTTGTTGCAGCTCGGCGTCCAGATCGGTGTTTTTCACCTGATCACGGAACTGCGTCAGCAGCGTTTTCGGATCCAACTGCACGTACTGCAGCATATCCGCCACAGTATCACCTTCGTCAGACAGCTCAACTTCCACGCTGCCGTCAGGGAAAACAAACACGTCGACTGCTTCGGTATCGCCGAACAGGTTGTGCATGTTGCCGAGGATCTCCTGATACGCGCCAACCATAAAGAAGCCCAGCATCGGCGGGTTCTCCGGGTCGTATTCCGGCATCGGCATAGTGGTGGCAATACCATCCCCGTCAACGTAATGGTCGATAGCGCCATCAGAGTCACAGGTAATATCCAGCAGCACCGCGCGGCGCTCAGGCGCCTGGTTCAGCCCTTCCAGCGGCAGCACCGGGAACAGTTGATCGATCCCCCACGCATCCGGCATTGACTGGAACAGTGAGAAGTTGACGTAAATCTTATCCGCCATCCGCTCCTGCAGCTCATCGATAATCGGGCGGTGCGCGCGGTTGCTCGGATCGAGTTGTTTTTGCACATTGTGGCACATGTTCAGATAGAGCTGCTCTGCCCACGCGCGTTCCTGCAGACTAAAGGTGCCAGAGGAGTAGCCAACGTGAATATCGTGCAGGTCCATCTGGCTGTCGTGCAGCCATTCACGCAGCGAACGGCGCGTGCCCGGCTCGTGCATCTCTTGCCAGGTTTCCCACATGCTTTGCAGGGAGCGCGGCGCGTTGTCTGCCGGAGGCGTCGCTTCGGTAATTTCGCTACGCTCAACGCCAATGATATTGGAAACCAGCACGGTATGGTGCGCGGTAACGGCACGACCCGATTCAGTGATCACCGTTGGGTGCGGCAGACCATGTTCTTCACAAGCGTCGCCAATCGCCCAGATAATGTTGTTGGCGTATTCGTTCAGGCCGTAGTTTACGGAGCAGTCGGATTGCGAACGGGTACCTTCATAGTCCACGCCCAGGCCGCCGCCCACATCGAAGCACTGAATATTCACGCCCAGCTTGTGCAGCTCGACGTAGAAACGGGCCGACTCACGCACACCGGTGGCGATATCGCGAATGTTCGCCATCTGCGAGCCGAGGTGGAAGTGCAGCAGTTGAATGCTGTCCAGACGGCCGCGCTCGCGCAGGATTTCTACCAGTTGCAGTACCTGGTTTGCCGCCAGGCCGAATTTGGATTTTTCACCACCGGAGGACTGCCACTTGCCGGAACCCTGCGACGCCAGACGCGCACGCACGCCCAGACGCGGAACGACATTCAGGCGTTCAGCTTCATCCAGCACGATGGCGATTTCAGACATCTTCTCGATAACCAGATAGACCTTATGGCCCATCTTCTCGCCAATCAGCGCCAGACGGATGTATTCACGGTCTTTATAGCCGTTACAGACGATGACGCTCCGGGTCATTCCGGCATGGGCCAGAACGGCCATCAGTTCAGCCTTGGAACCCGCTTCCAGTCCCAGCGGTTCGCCGGAGTGAATCAGTGATTCAATCACGCGACGGTGTTGGTTAACCTTGATCGGGTAAACGAGGAAATAATCACCGTTGTAGCCGTAGGATTCGCGGGCGCGTTTGAACGCGGCGTTAATCGAACGCAGTCGGTGTTGCAGGATCTGCGGGAAGCAGAACAATGCAGGCAGACGCTGGCCCTGCGCTTCACGAGCTTTCACCAACTCAGCAAGGTCAACGCGCGCTTCTGGCACGTCCGGATCCGGGCACACGCTGATGTGACCCAGTTCATTGACGTCATAGTAGTTATTACCCCACCAGGCAATATTGTAAGTACGCAGCATCTTGCTGGCTTCCTCGGAACTCATTGCAACCTCCTGCATGGAGCGTAGTACACCGTGTTCGCCTGCTGACGAAGGCGAACCCAAAGAAATGTCGTCAGACATAGCGAACCTCAAATTTTATTAACAAGTGTAAAACAGTTGACTACTATCGCAATCCAAAGACGCGATAACAACCCAAATACAGGCAGAATTTCCAGCAGATAGTGCTGACGCTCCGACTGTGCGACCGGTTTCTTTTTCATATCATTGTAAACACGTAACCGAACGTACTGCTGACGGTTCGGCGAAACCACGAGAAAACTCTTGTTTACCAAGAGCGCCCTTGTTCAGTTCTTAGTGACCGTTACCGGCTCTTGAGTCCTGAGAAGCGCCGAGATGGGTATAACATCGGCAGGTATGCAAGATGCAGATTGCGAGGGACATATGTACACCAGAACGGTGCGACAGATTCAGCAGAATACAACGGTTCATTATCTCGTATCACCTCCACGGTTGCTCCTTACGGAACGAACCCACAAGCCAAAGCTAAAGTTTTAACCCGGCTGGAAGTGGCAACACGATGAAAATGTCGTGTGCTTTTTGTATGAGCCGCGCGCCGCGTTTTATACCGATAAGAAAGTCAAAAAGCAAAAGATAAATACGCACATTGCCAGCACCGTCAGGAAAAATTTCCAGTTACATTTTCAGTACAATGAGACCTTACTCAAAAAAAGCTGGAAATCAGGCGAAGAACTGTCCTAAAATAGCCGTCCAGATGTTAATCCATCTATACCGATTAACACTCAGACTGCCAGTGTCCGTCATCTGCAGACTCATGGTAGAATCTTCTACACATGGCTATCCCACTCGACAGTTTGAGCTAACCAAATTCTCCTTAGGTGAAATTAAATATGGCAAAACACCTTTTTACGTCCGAGTCCGTATCAGAAGGGCATCCTGACAAAATCGCTGACCAAATCTCTGATGCCGTGCTGGATGCAATCCTGGAACAGGATCCGAAAGCACGCGTTGCCTGCGAAACCTACGTCAAAACCGGTATGGTTTTAGTTGGCGGTGAGATCACCACCAGCGCATGGGTCGATATCGAAGAGATCACCCGTAACACGGTGCGCGAAATTGGCTATGTGCATTCCGACATGGGTTTTGACGCCAACTCCTGTGCGGTACTGAGCGCAATTGGTAAACAGTCTCCGGACATCAACCAGGGCGTTGATCGTGCCGATCCGCTGGAACAGGGCGCGGGCGACCAGGGCCTGATGTTTGGCTACGCCACCAACGAAACCGACGTGCTGATGCCAGCGCCAATTACCTATGCTCACCGTCTGGTGCAGCGTCAGGCTGAAGTGCGTAAAAACGGCACCTTATCCTGGCTGCGTCCGGATGCAAAAAGCCAGGTCACCTTCCAGTATGACGACGGCAAAATCGTCGGTATTGATGCGGTTGTTCTGTCAACTCAGCACTCTGAAGATATCGACCAGAAATCGCTGCAAGAAGCCGTTATGGAAGAAATCATCAAGCCGGTGCTGCCGACTGAATGGCTGAATGCTTCTACCAAATTCTTCATCAACCCAACCGGTCGTTTCGTTATCGGCGGCCCAATGGGCGATTGCGGTCTGACGGGTCGTAAGATTATCGTTGATACCTACGGCGGCATGGCTCGTCACGGTGGCGGCGCATTCTCTGGTAAGGATCCGTCTAAAGTTGACCGTTCCGCAGCCTATGCGGCGCGCTACGTCGCGAAAAACATCGTTGCCGCTGGTCTGGCTGACCGTTGTGAGATTCAGGTTTCCTACGCCATCGGCGTGGCTGAACCGACCTCTATCATGGTTGAAACGTTCGGTACCGAAAAAGTGCCTTCAGAACAACTGACCCTGCTGGTGCGTGAGTTCTTTGACCTGCGCCCGTATGGTCTGATTCAGATGCTGGATCTGTTGCACCCAATCTACAAAGAAACCGCAGCCTATGGTCACTTTGGTCGCGAGCATTTCCCTTGGGAAAAAACCGACAAAGCGCAACTGCTGCGTGACGCTGCCGGGCTGAAGTAATTCACCCACGACTGAACGCGTATACTTCCTAAGACCAGCCCCGGCTGGTCTTTTTTATGCACATTTTCTTTCTACCTACCATTACCAGAACAGCCTCGCAATCCTCTTTTCGAACGGAAATGAAAGCGATTACATCAAGCAGTGTTTCCACCCACTTTGAATTAACATATCCAGGCCATCTCTTGTGCATCATTGTTACATTATCTTTCAGCATTGTCTTAATTTCAGGCAACCAGCTTTATCGCACCCTTATAAAAAACGTTATTTTTCAATTAAATAAATGATAAACGCAATGAATGCCAGTGTAAGCGATTACACTAATGTGATGTAATTCGCATTTTTTTACCCCGCACTCACCTACCCTTAACATCAACAAAACTAGCTACCCAACCGGAGGGCATCATGCCTGACAATAAAAAAACGGGGCGTTCCAACAAAGCCATGACATTTTTTGTCTGCTTTCTTGCAGCCCTGGCTGGATTACTTTTTGGCCTGGATATCGGTGTTATTGCCGGTGCTTTACCGTTCATCACCGACGAGTTTCAAATTACCCCGCACACTCAGGAATGGGTGGTGAGCTCAATGATGTTTGGTGCGGCTGTAGGCGCTGTTGGCAGCGGCTGGCTCTCCTTCAAACTGGGGCGTAAAAAGAGCCTGATGATTGGCGCAATCCTGTTTGTTGCCGGTTCATTGTTCTCCGCCGCCGCGCCAAACGTTGAAGTGCTGCTGGTTTCCCGCGTGCTGCTGGGCCTGGCCGTTGGTGTTGCGTCTTATACTGCGCCGCTGTACCTGTCCGAAATAGCACCGGAAAAAATTCGCGGCAGCATGATCTCGATGTATCAGTTGATGATCACCATCGGGATCCTCGGCGCTTACCTCTCCGATACCGCATTCAGTTATAGCGGCGCATGGCGCTGGATGCTGGGCGTAATCATTATCCCTGCTCTGTTACTGCTGGTTGGCGTTATCTTCCTGCCGGACAGCCCACGTTGGTTTGCAGCTAAACGTCGTTTTGTCGATGCAGAGCGCGTTCTGTTGCGTCTGCGTGATACCAGCGCCGAGGCCAAACGCGAGCTGGATGAAATTCGTGAGAGTCTGCAGGTTAAACAAAGTGGCTGGGCGCTGTTTAAAGAAAACAGCAACTTCCGTCGCGCAGTGTTCCTTGGCGTGCTGTTACAGGTGATGCAGCAGTTCACCGGGATGAACGTCATTATGTATTACGCGCCAAAAATCTTTGAACTGGCAGGTTATACCAACACCACCGAGCAGATGTGGGGAACGGTTATCGTTGGCCTGACCAACGTACTGGCAACCTTTATCGCCATTGGCCTGGTTGACCGCTGGGGCCGTAAACCTACGCTGATTCTTGGCTTTATCGTCATGGCGGTGGGTATGGGCGTGCTGGGCACTATGATGCATGTAGGTATCCACTCCGCGGCCGCCCAGTACTTTGCCGTGCTGATGCTGCTGATGTTTATCGTTGGCTTCGCGATGAGCGCCGGTCCGCTGATTTGGGTACTGTGTTCTGAAATTCAGCCGCTGAAAGGTCGCGATTTCGGCATCACCTGCTCTACCGCAACCAACTGGATTGCTAACATGATCGTTGGCGCAACCTTCCTGACGATGCTGAACTCGCTGGGCAGCGCTAACACCTTCTGGGTCTACGGCGGTCTGAACGTACTGTTCATCTTCCTGACTCTGTGGCTAATCCCGGAAACGAAAAACGTCTCTCTGGAACACATTGAACGTAACCTGATGAAAGGTCGTAAACTGCGCGAAATTGGCGCACACGACTAATCACTCAAGGCTTCCTCCCCGGGCGGGAGGGAGCCTTCCTCTTGCAGTCCCTTCCCTGTCGCACTATCCTCTTGCGTTATGAAAACCTCCCGACTTCCCATCGCCATCCAGCAAGCCGTTATGCGCAGCCTGCGGGAAAAACTCGCCCAGGCCAATCTCAAGCTGGAACGTCATTACCCGGAGCCAAAGCTTGTTTACCAACAGCGCGGCACCGCCGCGGGCACGGCGTGGCTACAAACTTACGAAATCCGCCTCAACCCGGTGTTGCTGATGGAAAACGTCGATGCGTTCGTTAACGAAGTGGTCCCCCATGAACTAGCACATTTGCTGGTGTGGAAGCACTTTGGCCGCGTCCCGCCGCACGGAAAAGAGTGGAAATGGATGATGGAGAGTGTGCTGGGCGTCCCGGCCCGACGCACGCATCAGTTTGAACTGCAATCCGTTCAGCGTAAAACCTTTGCTTACCGCTGTAAGTGCCAGGAACATCACTTGACCGTTCGCCGCCATAACCGCGTTGTGCGCGGTGAGGCCACCTACCGCTGCGTCCATTGCGGCGAACCACTGATTGCAGAATAATATTCAGAATTATCAGGAACCTTTCTGATCTAGCTGATTGCATACAAGAACAACTTTCGCTACGTTGCGGGCTCGTTTTGACACGGAGTTCGTGATGTACCGTAATCTTTCTTTTGCCGCGGCCATGTTAGCCGCTGCGTTTTCTGGCCCGGTGTTAGCCGAAGGTATCAACAGTTTTTCTCAGGCGAAAGCAGCAGGCGTCAAAGTTAACGCCGATGCGCCGGGAGATTTCTACTGTGGTTGCAAAATTAACTGGCAAGGTAAAAAAGGGGTCGTTGACCTTGAATCCTGCGGCTATAAAGTGCGAAAAAACGAAAACCGCGCCAGTCGTATCGAATGGGAACACGTTGTTCCCGCCTGGCAGTTTGGTCATCAGCGCCAGTGCTGGCAGGACGGAGGGCGTAAAAACTGCGCCAAAGATCCGGTCTATCGCCAGATGGAAAGCGATATGCATAACCTGCAGCCTGCAGTGGGTGAAGTGAATGGCGATCGCGCAAACTTTATGTACAGCCAGTGGAACGGTGGCGAAGGACAGTATGGACAGTGCGCCATGAAGGTTGATTTCAAAGAGAAAGTTGCCGAGCCGCCAGCCCGCGCCCGCGGCGCTATCGCACGCACCTATTTTTACATGCGTGACCAGTACGACCTGACGCTCTCCCGCCAACAAACCCAGCTTTTTAACGCCTGGAATAAGCAATATCCGGTCACCGACTGGGAGTGTGAGCGCGACGAACGCATTGCAAAGGTACAGGGGAACCATAACCCATATGTGCAACGCGCTTGCCAGGCGCAAAAGAGCTAACCTACACTAGCGTCAATATTTTTAACCATGCCCTGGCCTTTCGCAGCCCAGGGCCATGACGCGGATGTTTAACTATGCGCATTCCTCGCATTTATCACCCTGAGCCACTCGTTTCCGGCAGCCAAATTTCACTATGTGAAGATGCCGCCAACCATATCGGCCGTGTGCTGCGTATGGGACCTGGCCAGGCGCTACAGCTGTTTGACGGTAGCAACCAGGTGTTTGACGCCGAAATCACTCACGCAAGCAAGAAAAGCGTGGACGTGAAGGTGCTTAACGCCGAACTCGACGATCGTGAATCGCCGTTGCACATCCACCTGGGCCAGGTGATGTCGCGCGGCGAAAAAATGGAATTTACTATCCAGAAATCGATCGAACTGGGTGTAAGCCTCATTACGCCACTTTTTTCTGAGCGCTGCGGCGTTAAACTGGATAGTGAACGCCTGAACAAAAAGCTCCAGCAGTGGCAGAAAATCGCCATTGCCGCCTGCGAACAGTGCGGTCGTAACCGGGTGCCTGAAATTCGCCCGGCAATGGATCTGGAAGCATGGTGCGCGGAACAGGACGAAGGGTTGAAACTGAACCTGCATCCTCGCGCCAGCGCCAGCATCAATACGCTGCCGCTGCCGGTAGAGCGCATCCGCTTGCTGATTGGCCCGGAGGGTGGACTGTCGGCAGATGAAATTGCCATGACCGCACGTTATCAGTTTACTGATATTCTGTTAGGACCTCGCGTTCTGCGTACTGAGACAACTGCGCTCACCGCCATTACCGCGCTACAGGTGCGTTTTGGCGATCTGGGCTAACGGAGAAGAACAATGATCAAGCTCGGCATCGTGATGGATCCCATCGCAAGCATCAACATCAAGAAGGATTCCAGCTTCGCAATGCTGCTGGAAGCACAACGTCGTGGTTACGAAATTCACTATATGGAGATGGCCGATCTTTATCTGATCAACGGTGAAGCCCGCGCCCGTACGCGGACCCTGAGCGTAGAGCAGAACTACGACAAATGGTATGAGTTCAACAGCGAGCAAGATCTCCCGCTGGCCGATCTGGACGTGATTCTGATGCGTAAGGATCCGCCATTTGATACCGAGTTCATTTACGCGACCTATATTCTGGAACGCGCAGAAGAAAAAGGGACGTTAATCGTCAACAAACCGCAGAGCCTGCGCGATTGCAACGAAAAACTGTTCACCGCATGGTTTGCCGACCTGACGCCAGAAACGCTGGTCACACGTAACAAAGCGCAGCTGAAAGCCTTCTGGCAAAAACATAGCGACATCATTCTCAAGCCGCTGGACGGCATGGGCGGCGCGTCTATTTTCCGCGTGAAAGAAGGTGACCCGAACCTCGGTGTCATTGCCGAAACGTTGACCGAACATGGTACCCGCTATTGCATGGCGCAGAACTATTTGCCAGCGATTAAAGACGGCGACAAACGCGTACTGGTTGTGGATGGCGAACCCGTTCCGTACTGCCTGGCGCGTATTCCGCAGGGTGGTGAAACCCGTGGCAACCTGGCCGCCGGTGGTCGTGGCGAGCCGCGTCCATTAACCGACAGCGACTGGGAAATTGCCCGCCGCATTGGGCCAACGCTGAAAGCGAAGGGATTAATTTTTGTCGGTCTGGATATCATTGGCGATCGCCTGACGGAAATTAACGTCACCAGTCCAACCTGTATTCGTGAGATTGAAGCAGAATTCCCGGTTTCGATTACCGGTATGTTGATGGATGCCATTGAGGCACGTTTGCAAAAATAAAAGAACTCGCCGGTAGAAGGGATCCTACCAATACTCATAGTGACAGCGCTCGTATTTGTACGCATACTGGGCGCTGTTGCTTTTTTGAACCAGGAAACAGAACCTCTGACAATGAATTTACAGCATCACTTTCTTATTGCCATGCCTGCTCTCCAGGATCCGATTTTCCGCCGTTCCGTGGTGTATATCTGTGAACACAATGAGAACGGAGCAATGGGGATTATCATCAATAAGCCTCTGGAAAACTTACAAATTGAAGGGATTCTGGAAAAGCTGAAAATTACCCCTGAAGCGCGCGATCCGGCTATTCGTCTGGATAAACCGGTGATGCTCGGCGGACCGCTGGCGGAAGACCGTGGATTTATTCTGCATACCCCGCCGTCACGCTTTGCATCCAGTATCCGCATTTCAGATAACACCATCATCACCACCTCCCGCGATGTATTAGAAACCTTAGGTACGCAGGAGCAACCCTCTGAGGTGCTGGTTGCGTTAGGCTATTCATCATGGGAAAAAGGCCAGCTGGAACAAGAACTGCTGGATAACGCCTGGCTTACGGCCCCCGCCGATCTCAACATCTTGTTTAAAACGCCGATTGCCGACCGCTGGCGTGATGCGGCAAAACTTATCGGGATAGATATTCTTACCATGCCTGGCGTGGCGGGACATGCCTGATGAGCGGAACATTACTCTCTTTCGACTTTGGTACAAAAAGCATTGGCGTCGCAATTGGTCAGCGCATTACCGGTACCGCGAGACCCTTGCCCGCGATCAAAGCACAGGACGGTACGCCGGACTGGAATCTGATTGAACGTCTGCTGAAAGAATGGCAGCCGGACGAAATCATTGTCGGTTTACCGCTCAATATGGATGGCACCGAGCAACCCCTTACCGCACGCGCACGCAAGTTCGCTAACCGTATTCATGGTCGTTTTGGCGTTACCGTAACGTTGCATGATGAGCGTTTGAGTACCGTCGAAGCCCGCTCCGGCCTGTTTGAGCAAGGCGGGTACCGGGCACTGAATAAAGGTAAAGTGGACTCCGCTTCTGCCGTTATTATTCTCGAAAGCTATTTCGAGCAGGGCTACTAAAGCCGTCCCTGCGCCTGGCGCTGCTGCTGGCTCTGCGTAAACGTCTGCATGCCTGTCTGTTGCCCGGTTTGCATTATGCCGGGTAGCTGATGCGTTTTCCCTTCACGGATCAGGTTACCGACGGCGGGCGTGTTGACGAGCAGTTCGAATAGCGCCACGCGTCCTCCCTGCTTATCTTGTTCCAGCTTTTGCGAAAGTACCGCCCGCAGGCTGTCTGCCAGCTGATTACGCACCGGATCTTTCTCCTGTGCGGGAAAGGTATCCACCAGCCGTGCAATGGCCTGCGCCGCCCCTCGCGTGTGTAACGTTGCCAGCACCAGATGCCCGGTTTCCGCAGCCGTTAACGCCAGACGAATGGTTTCCACATCGCGCAGCTCGCCCAGCAGAATGACGTCAGGATCTTCGCGCAGCGCGCCGCGCAAACCGGCGGCGAAAGAAGCGCAGTGTACGCCTACCTCCCGTTGTTGAATGAGACAACGCTGGCTGGTGTAACGATATTCAATGGGATCTTCCAGCGTCAAAATATGTCCCGCGACGTGCTGATTAAGATATGACACCATCGCCGCCAGGGTCGTTGATTTACCGCTGCCGGTGGCGCCTGTCACCAGAATTAATCCATTTTCGCTATGCAGCAGCTCAGCTAAGGCGGCGGGAGTCTGGAGATCATCTAAACATGGGCAATCAAGCGGCAACAGCCTTAGCGCCAGAGAGATTCCCTGCTGATGAACAAATGCGCTCGCGCGCAGACGCCGTGAGTTCGTCAGCGTAATGGCAAAATCCAGCTGCCCCTGTTTCTGCCACTGTACCTGTTGTTGCTCGCTGAGCCAGCACATCAGCAACGTCTCTACGTCAGGCGTGGTAAACGGCGCGATTTCGACATTTCCGTGTATGCGCCAACGCGCAGGCCATGCATTGCACAGGTGTAGATCCGACACGTTATGCTTTACACTAAGGGCCACTATTTCTTCCATATTCATATGAACATCCTCGGAAAATGAACGATATCGCGCATAACCTGGCACATGTCCGGGACAAAATCTCAGCCGCCGCGACGCGTTGCGGGCGGTCTTCAGAAGAAGTTACATTGCTTGCAGTCAGCAAAACCAAACCTGCGAGCGCCATCGAAGAAGCCATTACCGCAGGGCAGCGTGCCTTCGGTGAAAACTATGTGCAGGAAGGGGTGGATAAAATCCGCTACTTCCGGGAACAAGGCGTCAACGATCTGCAGTGGCACTTTATCGGCCCGCTGCAGTCCAACAAAAGTCGTCTGGTCGCTGAGCACTTTGACTGGTGCCATACGATCGACCGTCTGCGTATCGCTGCCCGTCTGAGCGAACAGCGCCCGGCGGAACTGCCGCCGCTCAATGTACTGATTCAAATTAATATCAGCGATGAGAACAGTAAGTCAGGAATTCCGCTGGCAGAGCTTGATGCACTAGCCGCTGAAGTCGCTGCACTGCCGCGCATTACCCTGCGTGGTCTGATGGCGATTCCGGCTCCAGAGTCAGATTATGTAAGGCAGTTTGAAGTTGCACAGCAAATGGCTGTAGCATTTACCGGGTTGAAAACACGCTACCCAGGCATCGACACCCTCTCACTAGGGATGTCTGATGATATGGATGCCGCAATTGCGGCGGGTAGCACGATGGTGCGCATTGGCACCGCCATTTTTGGTGCTCGTGATTACACTAAAAAATAAGGAAAACTAAGGAACACCATGAATACGTTGACCTTCCTGCTCTCAACGGTAATTGAGCTGTATACCATGGCGCTGCTGCTACGCGTGTGGATGCAATGGTCTCGCTGCGATTTTTACAACCCGTTCTCGCAGTTTATAGTGAAAATCACTCAGCCTGTTATTGGGCCGTTACGCCGTGTAATTCCCCCGATGGGGCCGATTGACAGCGCCTCGGCATTAGTGGCGCTCGTTCTCAGCTTTATCAAAGCAATCGTGCTGTTTAAGGTGGTCACGTTCCAGCCGATTATCTGGATCGCTGCCGTACTGATTGTCCTCAAGACCATCGGGCTGCTGATTTTCTGGGTACTGCTGGTGATGGCAATTATGAGCTGGGTCAGCCAGGGCCGTAGCCCTGTGGAATATGTACTGATCCAACTGGCAGACCCGCTGCTGCGTCCTATCCGTCGTATACTCCCGGGCATGGGCGGCATCGATTTCTCGCCGATGATTCTGGTTCTGCTGCTCTATGTGATTAACATGGGTATCGCGGAAGTGTTACAGGCGACAGGCAATATGCTGCTGCCGGGGCTGTGGATGGCGCTATGAGTGCCGTTACACCCTGCGACGACGGTCTGGTTTTACGGCTCTACATTCAGCCTAAAGCCAGCCGTGACAGTATTGTGGGTTTACATGGCGACGAAGTTAAAGTCGCCATTACCGCCCCGCCGGTGGATGGGCAAGCGAATAGCCATCTGGTGAAGTTTCTCGGCAAACAGTTCCGTGTGGCAAAAAGCCAGGTCATCCTTGAGAAGGGCGAGCTTGGCCGTCACAAACAGGTTAAAATCATTCATCCGCAACAGATCCCGCCCGAAATTGCGGCGCTAACTGATTAGGTATCCCATGCAAAAAGTTGTCCTCGCGACCGGCAATGCCGGTAAAGTGCGTGAACTCGCCTCTCTTCTGAGTGATTTCGGTCTTGATGTCGTTGCCCAAACGGATCTGGGTGTTGATTCTGCAGAAGAGACCGGGCTGACGTTTATTGAGAATGCCATTCTGAAGGCGCGTCATGCAGCGCAAATTACCGGACTGCCGGCCATTGCTGATGACTCCGGTCTGGCGGTGAACGCCCTTGGCGGCGCGCCAGGCATCTATTCGGCCCGCTATTCCGGCGAAGATGCGACCGATAGGCAGAACCTGGAAAAACTGCTTCATACCCTGCAGGATGTTCCTGATGACAAGCGCCAGGCACAGTTCCACTGCGTGCTGGTGTATATGCGCCACGCAGACGATCCAACGCCGGTAGTTTGCCACGGAAGCTGGCCGGGTATTATTACCCGTGAACCTGCCGGAAACGGTGGCTTTGGCTACGACCCGATATTCTTTGTGCCGACTGAAGGGAAAACGGCGGCTGAACTGACCCGTGAAGAGAAAAGTGCGATTTCTCACCGCGGACAGGCGCTGAAGCTGCTGCTGGATGCCCTGCGTAATGGTTAAGCTTCCGCCGCTAAGTCTTTATATTCACATCCCGTGGTGCGTGCAAAAATGCCCGTACTGCGACTTCAACTCGCATGCGCTGAAGGGCGACGTTCCTCATGACGACTATGTGCAGCATCTGCTGAGCGATCTGGATACTGAGGTGGCCCACGCCCAGGGACGTGAAGTAAAGACCATTTTTATCGGTGGTGGTACGCCGAGCCTGCTTTCTGGCCCGGCAATGCAAACGCTGCTCGACGGCGTGCGCGCACGTCTGAAGCTGGCCGCGGATGCAGAAATCACGATGGAGGCGAATCCTGGTACGGTGGAAGCCGATCGCTTCGTTGATTATCAACGCGCAGGCGTAAACCGAATCTCCATTGGCGTACAGAGCTTTAGCGCCGCCAAACTTAAGCGTCTGGGACGTATTCACGGGCCGGAAGAAGCCAAACGTGCAGCACACCTGGCGAGCGGTCTGGGGCTACGTAGCTTTAATCTCGATCTGATGCACGGCCTGCCGGATCAGTCGCTGGAAGAAGCATTGAATGATTTGCAGCAGGCCATCGCGCTCAACCCGCCGCATCTTTCCTGGTATCAGTTGACCATCGAACCCAACACGCTATTTGGTTCGCGTCCGCCGGTTCTACCGGACGATGACGCACTGTGGGATATTTTTGAGCAAGGCCACCAGTTGCTGACTGCAGCGGGGTATCAGCAGTACGAAACCTCAGCCTATGCGAAGCCGGGCTATCAGTGTCAGCACAATCTCAATTACTGGCGTTTTGGCGACTATCTTGGCATTGGCTGTGGCGCGCACGGCAAAATCACTTTCCCGGACGGACGCATTTTGCGCACCACCAAAATGCGGCATCCACGCGGATACATGCAAGGACGTTACCTGGAAAGCCAGCGTGATGTTGCCGAAGCCGACAAGCCGTTCGAGTTCTTTATGAATCGTTTCCGGTTACTGGAGGCCGCGCCGCGTGCAGAATTCACGCAATACACCGGGCTTGCCGAAGACGTTATTCGTCGACAGATTGATGCAGCTATCGCCCAGGGTTACCTGAGTGAATGCGATGAATACTGGCAGATTACCCAACACGGTAAGCTGTTTTTGAATTCGCTGCTGGAGCTGTTTCTGGCGGAGTAATACGGTAACGATGTAGGCCGGATAAGGCCTTGAGCCGCCATCCGGCAAATTGCCTGATGGCGCTGCGCTTATCAGGCCTACAGGGTTAGGGCGATAAGCGCAGCCACCTGCATCGATTAATACTGATTAAACATTTCCTGGATCTGCTTAGGATCCTTGGTTTGCGTCAGCGCAAGCTGCAGCAGAACACGCGCTTTTTGCGGGTTCAGAGAACCTGAAGCCACAAAGCCGTATTTCGCATCATCAACTTCAGCATCCTGCGTGGTGGAGCCGGTTGGTACACGGGAGGAACGCACCACGACGGTACCTTTATGCGCGGCAGTGGCCAGCGTATCGAATACCGTTTTATACAAGTTGCCGTTACCTACACCCGCACTGACGATACCCGCATAACCCGCGTCGACCAGCGCTTTGGCTGGCAGATCCGAGGCGTTAGCGTAGTTGTAAACAATCCCCACTTTCGGCAGTTCGGTCAGCTTAGACACATCGAACGGAGTAGACGTGGTGTGCTTACGCGCAGGCGTACGCTGGTAGTCAATCTTGCCGTTATGGATGTAGCCCAGCGGGCCATAGTTAACGGATTTGAAGGTGGCTACATCGGTAGTGTTGGTTTTGGTCACGTCGCGACCATCCATCACGGTGTCGTTCATCACCACCAGCACGCCACGGTTGGCAGAGGCTTTGTCTGCAGCCGTCACCACTGCGTTATACAGGTTGAACGGGCCATCGGCGCTCATCCCTGTAGACGGACGCATTGCACCCACCAGCACTACCGGCTTGTTGCACTTGACGGTCAGGTCGAGGAAATAGGCAGTTTCTTCCATGGTATCCGTACCATGTGTCACGACAAAACCGTCGGTTTTATCACACTCGGTGTTAATCTTTTTCGCCAGCGTTAACCAGACGTCGTCATTCATATCCTGAGAGCCGATGTTCACCACCTGCTCGCCTTTAACAACCGCGATGTCTTTCAACTGAGGTACGGCTTCAACCAGATTCTCTACGCCTACCTTGCCTGCCGTGTAGTTAGATTTTGTCGCGGAATCACCACCGCCGGCAATGGTCCCGCCGGTTGCTAAAATAGTGATGTTTGGCAGTGCAAGCGCCGCGCCGCTGAAACCCATAACCAGTGCGGCAAGTGCCGTTTTCTTGAAAAACTCCATGTTATTTCTCCAGTTACTTGAATTTGCAGCATTATGTCTATCTTACAGATGAATAATGTGACGAGTTCCAATTAACCAGATTTATATCTCCATCAAATTGCCATTCTTAGAGATGGATATCAAAAAAACAGAAAGATACAAAATAAAACGGCACAGAATGTTTCTGTGCCGTTAAAAAGAGGTGAAAATTATTTCAGCGTGCTAACCAGCGTTTTACGATCGTTTTCCAGCGTCACGACGCGGGCACAAACATCTTTGCCAAACTGCTGGAAGTCTTGTTCCTGATTCTTCCATTCGTTCTGAATTGAGGTTTGCAAACCACCGAGGCTCCCGAGCACGCCCTGCAGCGGGTTACCACCGCCTTTGAGCACAGCTTTGGCGCCCATCTCGTTGATGCTGTCCTGCAAAATGCCGCCCATCGCCTGATTCACTAATTGCTGCCCGTCGGCGCGGACCTGGTCAATCGCCTTATAGTGGAAGGTCAGCCCATCAGTACGATGTTCGATGATGCGGTTCATCTGCGCTTTCAATTGCGCATCCAGCTTGGTTAAGCGGCCACGCATGTTGCTGCTTTCACCGACCTCTTTGGCGATGATTTTGTCCAGTGCCACGCGACCTTTCTCTACGCGCGCTCTGGCACCTTCGTCAATCCACGGCAGGCTGCTACGCAACGCCGCCTGATAATCTTTAGCCTGCTCACGCTGTGCGGCGTTGAGGTTGTACTGCTTACCGTTAAAGGTGACATCACCGGCCTGGGTAATGACCAGATCGCCGTTTTCGCCTTTTACCTGCACCGTTTGTGGGCTCAAAATCACATCGTCACGTGGGGTGACGCTGCACTTGTAATCGGCATGTGCGGCCATCGCCGTGAACGTGAGGACTGCCGCCAGCAGCGTTTTGCGCATCATATCTTTCCCTCAATACAAATCGGGCCGGCATTTGCCGACCCTGTGCTACTTAGTCCCACCAAATATCGAAAAGTTCGCTGGTGCGCACTTCTTCAAGTTTATGCTCTTCCAGCCACTTACGGACGATTGCCTGATGTTCTTCGGTGCATGTGCCGATTTCCTGCAGACAGATCAGACCTTCCCAGGCCAGATAGCCGCTGCCGTCAAAGGCCAGTTTGTTCGGTTCGATAACCTCATTGATAAAGTCATCAACGATTTTATCGACCTGCTCTCCAGATGTACCTTCCGGGAAACGCCATGCAACCGAAAATCCTATTTCCTGGAATTCGTCGATGTGCATTTTTTTACGCAGACGACGGCTACGGTTCTTTGCCATTATTTCACCCTCTCGAACATTAAGTCCCATACGCCGTGGCCAAGACGATGACCACGTTGTTCAAATTTGGTTACCGGGCGCGATTGTGGGCGCGGTACATAATCGTTACTCTCTGACTGGTTTTTATACCCGTCGATAGAGGACATCACTTCCAGCATGTGCTCCGCATACGCTTCCCAGTCGGTTGCCATATGGAACACACCGCCCAGCTTCAGCTTACTTAAGATATGCTCAGCAAACGGTACCTGAACGATACGGCGTTTATTATGACGTGCTTTATGCCATGGGTCAGGGAAAAACAGCTGAACCATAGATAAAGAATTGTCAGGAATCATTTTATGCAGGACTTCAACGGCATCATGGCACATGACGCGCAGGTTCTCGACGCCCTCTTCATGGGCGGAAGCCAGACACGCACCAACGCCCGGCGAGTGTACCTCAATGCCGAGGAAATTTTGTTCTGGACGCGCTTTCGCCATTGCTACCAAAGACGCTCCCATACCGAAACCGATTTCCAGCGTGACTGGCGCATCGCGACCAAACAGTGCAGCGAAATCCACAGGCTCTTCGCTGAACTCAACGCCCATCACCGGCCAGTAGTTTTCCAGCGCGTGTTCCTGCCCTTTCGTCAGTCGCCCCTGGCGACGAACAAAACTACGAATCCGGCGCAGAGGGCGGCCGTTTTCATCAAATTCCGGTGAAATGACGTCGTTCTTCATAAAAGTTTAGTCTGCTGTGTTTGAGTTCTGAAAACGGGCATTATCCAAAGTTAGTTGCCGGATGCAAGTAAAGGAAGAAAGTGAGCAGCGGAAAGTTCCGGTTTACACCCCGTTGCCGCTGTGCTGCAATCTTGCCCCCGGCAATAATGAAACGGTAATCATGCAAGCCTCTCAATTTTCAGCTCAGGTTTTGAGCTGGTACGACAAATACGGGCGGAAAACGCTGCCCTGGCAAATTGACAAGACGCCTTACAAAGTATGGCTCTCTGAGGTGATGCTGCAACAAACTCAGGTTGCCACCGTTATCCCCTATTTTGAGCGCTTTATGGCACACTTTCCGACGGTAACGGATTTGGCCCATGCGCCGCTGGATGAAGTCCTGCATTTATGGACCGGGCTGGGCTATTACGCCCGTGCGCGTAATTTGCATAAAGCCGCGCAGCAGGTTGTGTCGCTGCATGGCGGTACTTTTCCGCAAACCTTTGATGAGGTAGCCGCCCTGCCAGGCGTTGGACGCTCAACCGCAGGCGCGATCCTTTCACTCTCTCTGGGTCAGCATTTTCCGATTCTCGACGGTAACGTCAAACGCGTGCTGGCTCGCTGTTATGCTGTAAGCGGCTGGCCGGGGAAAAAAGAGGTCGAAAAAAGACTGTGGGAGCTGAGCGAGCAGGTTACGCCTGCCCACGGCGTTGAGCGGTTTAACCAGGCGATGATGGATTTAGGCGCTATGGTTTGTACACGTTCAAAGCCTAAATGTTCGCTATGTCCGCTAGAGAATGGCTGTGTAGCGGCCGCCAATGCAAGCTGGGCGCTGTATCCTGGTAAAAAACCCAAACAGACGTTACCGGAACGTACGGCCTATTTTTTACTGCTACAGCATGATGACGAAGTGCTGCTCGCGCAGCGACCGCCCAGCGGCTTATGGGGTGGTTTATACTGTTTTCCGCAGTTTGACGACGAAGATGGACTGCGCAACTGGCTGGCGCAACGACAAATTAACGCAGATAATCTGACCCAACTTAATGCGTTTCGCCATACCTTTAGCCATTTCCACTTAGATATTGTGCCTATGTGGCTTCCCGTGTCTTCATTCAGTTCATGCATGGATGAAGGCAATGCGCTCTGGTATAACTTAGCGCAACCGCCATCTGTTGGACTGGCGGCTCCCGTGGAGCGTTTGTTACAGCAATTACATGCCGGTACACAGGTTTAACGTAGCGGTCGATAGAGAGGATTTTTTATGAGCAGAACGATTTTTTGCACTTTCCTGCAACGCGAAGCAGAAGGCCAGGATTTTCAGCTGTACCCGGGCGATCTGGGAAAACGCATTTATAACGAGATTTCTAAAGAAGCATGGGCGCAATGGCAGCATAAACAGACCATGCTGATTAACGAGAAAAAACTCAATATGATGAACGTCGAACACCGTAAGTTACTGGAACAGGAGATGATTAACTTCCTGTTTGAAGGTAAGGATGTGCATATTGAAGGCTATACGCCAGAGTCATAAAAACCGTTGCCGGATAGCGCTGCGCTGATCCGGCCGACGATTTAATCTGGTCCTTGCAAATAACAAACACAACACGCACTCCCGGAATGATGAAAAAATTTCTCGCGCTTGCCGTTATTGCGCCGTTGCTCATCTCCTGTTCCAGCTCGACCAAAAAAGGCGATTCCTATAACGAAGCCTGGGTCAAGGATACCAACGGTTTTGACATTCTGATGGGGCAATTTGCCCATAACATTGAGAACCTGTGGGGATTTAAGGAAGTGCTGATTGCGGGTCCGAAGGACTACGTAAAGTATACCGATCAGTACCAAACCCGCAGCCACATCAACTTTGATGACGGTACGATAACCGTCGAGACCATTGCCGGGACAGATCCTGCCGGGCATCTGCGTCGGGCAATTATCAAGACGTTGCTGATGGGCGATGATCCGGGTTCTATCGATCTCTATTCTGATGTCGACGACATTAAGATTTCCAAAGAGCCGTTCCTGTACGGACAGGTGGTCGATAATACCGGCCAGCCAATTCGTTGGGAGGGACGTGCAACCAACTTTGCCAACTACCTGCTGCAAACGCGACTTAAAAGCCGCAGCAATGGTCTGCGTATCATTTATAGCGTAACGATCAATCTGGTACCAAACCACCTTGATAAGCGCGCACATAAATACATCGGCATGGTGCGTCAGGCATCGCGTAAGTATGGCGTCGACGAGTCGCTGATTCTGGCCATCATGCAAACCGAATCCTCGTTTAACCCGTATGCGGTCAGCCATGCCGATGCGCTGGGACTGATGCAGGTGGTACAGCACAGTGCCGGTAAAGATGTGTTCCGCTCGCAAGGGCGCTCAGGCACACCTAGCCGCAGTTTCCTGTTTGACCCGGCCAGCAACATTGATACCGGCACGGCTTATCTGGCCATGCTCAACAATGTCTATTTGGGCGGCATTGATAATCCAACCTCGCGTCGCTATGCGGTGATCACCGCGTATAACGGCGGTGCTGGCAGCGTGCTGCGCGTGTTCTCGAATGATAAAATTCAGGCCGCGAATATCATTAACAGCATGTCCCCGGGAGACGTTTATCAAACTCTGACCACCCGACACCCATCAGCTGAATCACGCCGATACCTTTACAAGGTCAATTCCGCACAAAAATCATATCGACGTCGCTAATGTATCCCTCTTCTGCCCCCTAAAACGGGGGCCAGAAGAGCCAAAAGTGTTAACCACATCACTCTTTTGCCTTGCAATTAGAAATTGTTTGCAAATATTTGTCACAGGTAACAAAAAAAGAGTGCTGCTCATTGATAGAATCACATCATATAGCCACGGCAAATGTGCCTTTTAAAACATTCATCCGCATTACGGTGTGAGGAAATTAACATGAATCTTAAGCTGCAGCTGAAAGTTCTCTCGTTTCTGCAGTTCTGCTTATGGGGTAGTTGGCTGACTACTCTCGGCTCCTATATGTTTGTCACCCTTAAATTCGATGGTGCATCCATTGGCGCGGTGTATAGCTCGCTGGGGATCGCCGCCGTGTTTATGCCGACGCTGTTAGGGATCGTGGCCGACAAATGGATCAGTGCGAAGTGGGTTTACGCCCTTTGCCATCTGGTCGGCGCAGGGACGCTGTTCGCCGCAGCCGAAGTCACCACGCCAGGCGCCATGTTCTTTGTGATCTTGCTTAACTCTCTGGCCTATATGCCAACGCTGGGGTTAATCAACACCATCTCCTACTATCGCCTGCAATCAGCCGGAATGGATATCGTAACTGACTTCCCGCCAATCCGTATCTGGGGCACCATCGGCTTTATTCTGGCGATGTGGGCAGTAAGCTTCTCCGGCTTTGAACTGAGCCATATGCAGTTGTATATCGGTGCGACATTGTCCCTGATATTGGTACTGTTCACCCTGACGCTGCCGCATATTCCGGTCGCCAATCAGCAGAAAAACCAGAGCTGGTCGTCTATGCTGGGTCTGGATGCCTTTGCGCTGTTTAAAAACAAGCGTATGGCGATTTTCTTCATCTTCTCTATGATGCTGGGCGCGGAGCTGCAAATTACCAATATGTTCGGTAATACCTTCCTGCACAGCTTCGATAACAACCCGCTGTTCTCTGGTAGCTTTATCGTTGAACACGCATCGGTGATGATGTCGATTTCACAGATTTCCGAGACGCTGTTTATCCTGACCATCCCGTTCTTCTTAAGCCGTTACGGTATTAAGAACGTGATGCTGATCAGTATCGTCGCGTGGATGCTGCGCTTCGGCCTGTTTGCCTACGGCGATCCTACGCCGTTCGGTACCGTACTGCTGGTTCTGTCGATGATTGTTTACGGCTGCGCCTTCGACTTCTTCAACATCTCTGGCTCCGTGTTCGTGGAGAAAGAGGTTCGCCCTGAAATTCGTGCCAGCGCACAGGGTATGTTCCTGATGATGACCAACGGCTTCGGTTGTATTCTGGGCGGTCTGGTGAGCGGCAAAGTGGTTGAACACTACACCCTGAACGGTATTACCGACTGGCAGACCGTGTGGCTGATCTTCGCAGGTTACTCGCTGGTTCTGGCTTTTGCCTTCGTTGCGCTGTTTAAATACAAACACGTGCGCGTTCCGGCAGGCACGCAGACCATCGCACACTAATCTTTATTGATGAAAGAAGGTCACCATCAGGTGACCTTCTTTTTGACCAGTTCGTAAGCCGGATAAGCGTTTAGTGCCATCCGGCTTTTACTTCAGAACATATCCATACAGACGCTTAATGCCGTCTGCATCCGTCTCACTGTAAACGCCTTGCAGCTCCGGCGAGAAACCAGGCAGCAGGTTTACCCCCTCTTCCAACGCCAGGAAGTATTGTTGCACCGCCCCGCCCCAGACTTCACCCGGTACCACGCACAGCACGCCCGGAGGATAAGGCAGCGCACCTTCCGCCGCAATGCGGCCAGCGGCATCACAAATACGCACCAGTTCAACATCACCACGAATAAAAGCGCTGTTCGCATCCTGCGGATTCATCGCCACGGCAGGCAGACTCTCCTGACGGAACATCGCTTTTTGCAGATCTTTCACATCAAAGCTGACGTACAGTGAGTGCATCTCCTGACACAGTTCACGCAGCGTGTAATCCCGGTAGCGCACCGGATACTTGTTGAAGATAGTGGGCAGCACTTCAGCCAGCGGCGTGTCGTTCTCAATGTGTTGCTCAAACTGCGCCAGCATCGCCACCAGTTGCGCCATTTTCTCTGCGCTTTCAGCCGGGGTCAGCAGGAACAGAATCGAGTTGAGGTCGCATTTCTCCGGCACAATGCCGTTTTCACGCAGGTAATGCGCCAGAATCGTCGCCGGAATACCAAACTCAGTATATTGCCCGGTTTGCGCATCAATGCCCGGAGTGGTTAACAACAGCTTGCAGGGATCGACAAAATACTGGTCGCGCGCGTAACCGGAAAAACCATGCCATTTTGCGCCAGGCTCAAAGCTAAAGAAGCGACGCTCGCTGGCAATCACCGCCGTCGGATAGGTTTCCCATGGTTTGCCATCAACCACCGGGGGAATAAACGGCTGAATCATCTTACAGCGGGCAATAATCGCTTTGCGGGCCTCGATTCCCAACGCCACGCATTCCGCCCATAGCCGACGACCGCTCTCGCCTTCATGAATTTTGGCGTTAACATCCAGCGCCGCAAACAGCGGGTAAAACGGACTGGTGGAAGCATGCAGCATAAAAGCGTTGTTCAGCCGCTTATGCGGACAGAACCGCGCCTGGCCGCGAATGTGGTTATCCTTTTTGTGGATCTGCGAGGTTTGCGAGAACCCGGCCTGTTGTTTGTGTACTGACTGAGTGACAAAGATCCCCGGATCGTTAGCATTAAGCTCCAACAGCAGTGGTGAGCCATCGGCCATCATCGGGATAAATTGCTCGTATCCAACCCATGCGGAATCAAACAGGATGTAATCGCACAGGTGACCGATCTTGTCGATCACCTGCCGGGCGTTGTAGATCGTCCCGTCATAAGTGCCGAGCTGAATGATCGCCAGACGGAACGGACGCGGCTGGTCAGCCTTTTGTGGCGCAACTTCACGGATCTGCTGACGCAGGTACTGCTCATCAAAGCAGTGCTCATCAATGCCGCCGATAAAGCCAAACGGATTACGCGCCGCTTCCAGATAAACCGGCGTGGCGCCCGCCTGGATCAGCGCGCCGTGGTGGTTCGACTTATGGTTGTTACGGTCAAAAAGCACCAGATCCCCACGCGTCAGCAGCGCATTGGTCACCACTTTATTGGCCGCAGAGGTCCCGTTCAGTACAAAGTAGGTTTTATCCGCGTGGAAAACTTTAGCGGCAAATTTCTGCGCATGTTTCGCTGACCCTTCATGAATCAGCAGATCGCCAAGCTTAACGTCAGCGTTGCACATGTCCGCACGAAACAGATTCTCACCAAAGAATTCGTAGAAATGCCGCCCCGCAGGATGCTTCTTAAAAAATTCACCGTGTTGGTGCCCCGGGCAGGCAAACGTGCTGTTCCCCATTTCGACATACTGGGTCAGTGTGTCGTAGAACGGCGGCAGCAAATCTTCTTCATACTGACAGGCGGCAGATTCCAGCTCCAGCCACTCCTGAGCCTGACCGCGAATGACCGCATTTACGCCCGCTGGCACATCCACATTAGACTCCGCGAACAGAAACACGGGTAAATGAAAACCTGTGCGTTTAAGCAAAGCAAGGATCCCGCTGCGGCTGTCCGCAACGGTAATGACGACTGCCGCAACGTCAGTAAAATCGGTACTGTCCAGCGAGACCACCTGACGATGACTGGACAGACGAGAGACCAGTTCACCACTGGCGGCAATTTTCATTGATTTCATAAGCGCAATAACCCGTTTCGGGAAAATCAAAAGTCCCGGCAAAGCTGCATTGCTTTGCCCACGAAATGACAGGTCAAACTGGTTACCAGCCCCGACCGCCAGACATCAGTAAAAGCAGATAGCCTCTGATCTTACTGTTATCCTGCAGTGAGCGTGCGCTGCCTTCACCGCATGGTGGGAGTGGTAAGATATGTTGCAGGAAGGGACAAGCGTCGCGCAAAAAGGCGATATTGAAGGCGATGTAGGGGGAGTAATTTCATCCCAGGCAGCCCCATTCAGACAGGAGAAAATTCGCGCAATCATGGCACCTTTCACTTACAGGCGCAAGATAAAATCCAGAGCTAAAACCTCACAGATAAACAAACATTTTGTCTGAAATTAGCGGCATAATAATGCAATCTGAAACATAATTTCACCCAGCCAATTGTCTTTAGTATCAAGATGATAATGGGTATGCAGGAGCAAACGTGGTAATCGGACCGTTTATTAATAGCGGCGCCATTTTATTTGGCGGCGTTCTCGGCGCACTACTCAGCCAGCATTTACCGGAGCGCATTCGGGTCTCGATGACCTCCATATTCGGGCTGTGCTCTTTGGGAATTGGTATCTTGCTGGTTATCAAATGCGCCAACCTGCCGGTAATGGTTCTGGCAACGCTGGTTGGTGCATTAATTGGCGAGTTCTGTTATCTGGAAAAAGGGATCAATACCGCGGTTGCCAAAGCGCAGCAGCTTTTCACCCGGTCGGATGCCAACACCACGCACGAATCCTTCATCCAGAGCTATGTGGCCATCATCGTGCTATTTTGCGCCAGTGGTACTGGGATCTTCGGGGCGATACATGAAGGCATGACCGGCGATCCAAATATTTTAATCGCGAAGTCGTTTCTTGATTTCTTCACGGCCATCATCTTCGCCTGTTCGCTGGGGATTGCGGTATCTGCCATTTGCGTGCCGATGCTGGCAATTCAGTTAACGCTTGCCACCTGTGCGGCACTGATTTTACCCCTGACGACGCCAGCTATGATGGCCGATTTCAGCGCCGTAGGTGGACTGCTGTTGTTGGCAACCGGTTTACGTATTTGTGGAATCAAAATGTTTGCGGTTGTGAATATGCTTCCTGCCCTTCTGCTGGCAATGCCGCTTTCCGCCGCGTGGACGGCGTTTTTTGCCTGAGAATGCGTGCAATAGCAGCAATGTGATGATAGATTGTGCAGTCTGCATTGATTTGAAGAAATTTCGTTGACGAAGCGAAGCGAATCAGGTTTAATGCGCCTCGTTGCCCGGATAGCTCAGTCGGTAGAGCAGGGGATTGAAAATCCCCGTGTCCTTGGTTCGATTCCGAGTCCGGGCACCACTTATTTGCATCAAAGCACGCTGGTTAAGAGATGAGATCCTTAACGTGCGGAAAATGCAGGGTCCGGTCATACGGAATGTCCTCCGGTGTTTTCAAGAGCGTTTGCACTGGTTGATATATCCAGAACTTGTCCCTCAAGATGGGGAACCTGTGGCGCAGGTTCCCCTTTCTCGATCACCGTTAATCATCCCAGTCAACTACGCTTGTGTCAACAGGTGTAAATTTCTTTCGCCTGTAACATCTGTGTGAAGTGACAGCTCAGCTTCGAGTGTTTTCCCGACAATATCCATCTTCAGCTCCACATATTCCATGGTTGTACTGACGCTCCGGTGCCCCAAAAGGTCCTTTACCAGCTGAAGATTTCGTTCCGGTGATTTCATCAGTTCCGTTGCCAGCGTATGGCGAAAACGATGTGGCGACACGGTAAAACCACACTCTTTCGACAGGCGCCGGAAAAATGATCTGATCTTCTGATGAACCTTAGCGGCATCCCATGCCACATGACGGTTAAGGTAAATTCTGTTCACATCAAATACATAATCTCCATTTCCCGCCCCCAGTTCCGTTGATTTTTCTATCAGGTGATGCAGCCGGGGCTTCAGCGCACTGACAATGGGAACCCGCCATTCGCGGTGTGTCTTACTGCCCTCCAGACAGAGATCCAGATATCCCTCGCTGAGATTTATGTCACCCAAGCGGATATGCAGCAGCTGATTTAACCGCATTCCCGTATATCTGAATGCATCCAGAACAGTTAGCCAGTACCACGCCGGCCAGAGCGCATTACGTCCGCCCCTGATACCGCGCCCTGCCCGTTCAGCCTCTTCAAATTGCTGCATGACAAGATAAACACGAATCAGCTGCGATCGTGTCAGCGTTTTTTTCTTCCTGGTATCCCGCTGAACATTGCTTTTATTGAACGGATTTTTCCCCGGGGGAAGGATTTCATGTTCCATCCCGTAATTATACAGCGCCCGCAGATGTGCAATTTTGTTGTTCCATGTCTGAGCCGATTGTTGTTTCTCCTGAAGCAGATAACGCCGCCACTCCAGCACCTGGCGGTGCGTAATTTGCGCTGGCAGGGTATCACCAGAATAACGCCTGAACCCTCTGACAACCTTGTTGTAGCTCCATTCGGTAGCGGGTCTCAGCCGGTGAGCAAAAAAGTATTCTTCAAGCAGTCCATCCCAGGTTATTTCATTACGCATCTTATTCTTCTCCCAAAAAACCAAAACAGATCCCTGTAGAGATCCCTGTGTGTATCATCCCTATGGAAAGAAAAGGAGTTTGCTGTCCTCCGGAGGTCTCACCCCTTTCAGGCGGACAGCCTTGATAAGATAACCATTAACCCTGCTGAACCGCCCCTGTTTATTTTCTGAGCAGTACAGTTTCGCCCGGATAAAACGTTCCCCTCTGCGAACACGGTGGAGCTGGAGTTTCTCAAACGAGGTCTGAATCTCCTCCCTGTGGCTGTCACTTCCGGTATCTTTCAGAAAAAGAAAGAAAATATCCGGCACCAGAATGTAAATAAAGCCGGCAACGGAATGCACCCGTGAATCATGCTGGTTGACGGTGATCCTGCCGGATGCCACGCCGTCAGACAGCCAGGCGAGAAACACCTCACCCGACCGTCGGGCATCGACACCGACATTAACCGGAAGGCCCTGCTCTTCCTGTGTGCCAGGTAACAAACAATCGGCATCGATATCGTTACGCCGGGAGACTTCTTCCGTCTCAGCAGACTCATCAGGAACGTCATTCCCTACGGGCACCACGGTTTCATCCGGCACTATAGTGGCTGGCGTATTAACATCGGCGTCATCCGTGACCTCAGCATCCGATACTGCGGAAAAAAGACTGAGCAGCATGTCAGCATCCCCCTGGCCCGGGTTGCCGTTAGCCTGCTCTTCCGGCGGATCAACTCTACTCACTCCGTTCAGCTGTGGCTGACAGTCCCCGCCACCGGTATCGTTGAGTGACGTCATCAGCTCCGAAGCTACCAACTCTACTGCGGAAGAGGATAAGTTATCGTCCGTCTGAACGACTAACGTCCCCTTCTGTGACGTTACCGAATCTGGCGGCGCAATTACCACAGAAGATCCACCTGTCTCCTTCCGGAGCACCGGTGAGTCAACCTTCTCTGCGGCCTGGTCGAGCAACGCCCTGATAAGAGGCATATCTGGAGAACCATTGCGGAATGCACAGGCAAGACTTAGCAGCGCCCCGGGGTTACCTGAAAGCCAGTTTATCGCTTCTGCGGGCATCAGTTGACCGGCGGCCAGCGCCGCCAGAGCAGAAGCATCATGCGCGTTCGGAGAAGAATGACGAAACCGGAAGCGATAAGGTGTATCAGGCACAGATATGCCAGGTTGCCAGTTAACGCCGCCGGTGGTTTCGCCTTCAATACTGGCCAGTAACGGCAGGTGATAACACAACGCAGCCCAGAAAATAACGGCCTGCCAGATAACACCCTGCGCGGCCTGTTCTTCCGGTGCCGCGCCTGGCGGAAACATATACCCCCGGGCAAGCCTGACGGCATAAGCGGTAAAACGCAGGCTTAAATCACCGAATCCCCCTGCATATGCCCACCGGCCATCATGTACCGCCGGCACGTTCTGGGTCCGTTCAAGCAGGAGGTGCACAGGAGCCA
Source organism: Citrobacter sp. wls710 (assembly GCF_005281115.1). Classification (NCBI taxonomy): domain Bacteria; kingdom Pseudomonadati; phylum Pseudomonadota; class Gammaproteobacteria; order Enterobacterales; family Enterobacteriaceae; genus Citrobacter; species Citrobacter sp. wls710. The sequence continues at coordinate 54,003 of NZ_SZXD01000026.1, read as the reverse complement.
GATAAAGTCGCTGATATACTTCGCCCGATAGCGCGTTATTTTCCCGGATTTTCTGCAGGGCATCCTGGCGTAATGCGCTGATGGTCAGTTCTTCAGCCTTAACCGGAGAGAAATACCCCATCGGCGCCGAAACAGGGTGTTTGCCGGAGGGCTCTGTGACAGCTGGCGTACGCGATAATAACGTTTTGATTTTATTCAGCATGGGATAACCGCGTCTCCCCATCGTTCTCAACATCATCCGTTGCAGGTTGTACGCCATCTTTCTGCCCTTCACCAGCCTTCAGACACTGCATCAACTCATTCAACACCAGGGTCTTACGGGCGCGGGTCACGGCCACATACAGCAGATTTGTTTCGCCCTGTCGCTCTTCGGCAGAGAGCAGCGGATCGGTGATATCACAAAAATCCTCATTCAGTACGACAACGTCCCACTCCAGTCCCTTACTGCGGTGCGCTGTGGAAACGGTGACATGCGCATCTTTTTCATACGTCACAACCTGCCGGCGCATAATGGCCAACTTTTGCGGCAGCGGAAAATACTCATCAAGCAACCGGATGGCCTGATTCATCTCCACATCCTGTGTCGCCTTCGCAATGGAGCAATATTCCTCAAAGTCCCGGTAATCCTGACGGAGACGGGGGGACTGCATCCGTTCAGGCATATCGGCAGAGAACCAGTAAAGATCTTCCAGTTCCTCCGTCTTGTAACCTTCAATGCCCCCCACCCAGAAGACTTTTTTCTCCTGTAGACTGGCAGAGAGCGCGGCACCAATGACACCGGATACCGTCCGGCTGAGAACGGAGTAATGAGGAATCTCAGCAGGTAGATGCATAACCACTTCATCGTCTTCACCACTGCCGGTGACTATCATCTCCTCTCCGGACATGGCCAGCAGCACGTTCGCCATTTCTGCGACCGCAGGGCCAAACCGGAAACTGGTTGTCAGCCACAGCCGGTCGGCCTGTTCTAACCGGGGAGAACTGAGCGCATTATCTGCGCCACGAAAGCGATAAATCTGCTGGTAGCGATCGCCAACCAGCACAATCCGACAGGGCTGACTCAGGACAAAGGCACTGGTGACCGGATTGGCATCCTGGGCTTCGTCAAAAAGAATGGTGTCCCACTTACTGGCGAGACCGGGGCCGGACAGCTGAAAAAGCTTCAGATAAACATCATGCGTGATCGGGAAATCAGATTCGGTACGACTCACCTCATACCAGAGAACCTGTACGGTCCCCAGAATTTTATCTGCAGAGAGGCCATGACGTTCGTCCTCTGCTGGCAGATGGATAATGCCGGGTTCCGGCTCTGCACTACAGAGAAATGTATTTAGCCCCGTCAGCGCCAGACGCGCCAGCGGCCAGTGCCGGGTATTCAGTTTCCGGGCCACATCGGTAATACGCAGATTTGCCGTCAGCCGGTGCCTGAAATGTCGGCCGAAATGCGACCAGGCCAGTTGGTGGGAGGTTTTGCATTCAACGTTGAAGGGAAACTTTTGTTCGGCTTCGTCGCGGATGGCTCTGTTGTAGGCAAGGTACAGCATTTTGCTGTCCGGGTTCGCCTGAGCGAATTGCACCAGCGTAGTGGTTTTACCGGTGCCGGCAAATGCGTTGACCACAAGATGATTGCCCCGCCATTCGATGATGGCGTTTTGTTCTGGTGTGGTTTTCCTGGTCATTGGGTTCTCCGGGAGAGACAGTTAAAGCCCCCACACTGTCACTCGGAGAAGCTTGCGGCGACAAAAAACCAGATACCTACTTTCAGAAATAAAAAACGCTCCCGGGCGGGAGCGCTATGGTGTAATTATGCGACTTTTTTTCGCAGTGAATGCAGACGGAGCGACCAGTTACCGAGATAATGGCCCGGCGTCAGCAGTACCCGCCGCCGTTCATCACACAATGCGTTGCCAATGACGACCTCGCCGGCCACGCCGCAGAGTGATAACTGGATGTAGGCCATGCCAGCGGCCAGCGGATCGATATCCGTCGCGGAAACCCACAGATAGCGGTGTGACGCATAGCCTGCCTGGTTAAGAGCATCGGCAAAAGCCAGTACCATGCAACCGGCACCGCAGGCAGGCTCGCTGAGAGTGATGAAAGGCTTTTCATCAAACATAGCCTTCACATCCCCCAGTTGCAGCTGCGCCATCATTCTGGCCACATCCCAGGGGGTGAAGAACTGGCCGCGATACTTATCGCCCAGTTCCAGCTGCATAAATACGTTACCCAGAAAATCACAGAACCCATTCTGCAGCCCGTTAACCACATGAGCCAGCAGTTGCGCCATACGGACAACATCCGGCTTTTCATAACCACCGATTATTCGAAGATATTTAGCTTCTCGCTTTTCGCTGAAACAGAGACGGTTCTCCAGTGCAATAACGCTGCAGCTGACAAAATCTTCGAATACCTTATGGCGGTGATGATATCGTGCGGTCTGATTAAAAAGTGAGATAAACGCTTTTTCATGGTCAATAAAACCGGCCATACGCATTCTCCATAAAAAAGAGGAACACGTATCCCCGGCAGGAGAACAGTGTTCCCCTGAGGGTAAAAAAGCCGCAGCCGGTGAAGGCTGCAGCGCGGTTAAATGGTCAGAAACCGGTTATCCACGGGCTTCGCTGTAACCAGCCGTCTCCGGTTCAGGATGCGGCTGTTCACTACTGACCAGATACAGAGCCGGCGCGGACTGTAGAGTGTCCACCGGCAACCCCTGGTGGCCATCCACATGCGCCCCGAGATCATAACAGTCATAACCACTGAGGCCGCTGAGCGGTTCGCTGTACGTATGTCGCACTTCACACTCAAAGAGAGCGGAAATACCGGCCACCACCTCACCTGACGGCGGATACCATGGAGAATCCAGCCGCAACGTTAACCCGTTAGCGGCATGGCGGTGCAGGTTTACATTATGCCCGGCCGGCCACTCCATCCCGTAAATGCGGCTGTAGAAGCTCAACGTTGTGGATATTCCCGTCAGCAGCCCACCGGAGCCATTAAGCTCTGTGGCCAGCCGCGTCGGAATAACCATCAGCATATCGCAGGGCTGCGACCGTTCCGGGTATTCCCGCAGACATTCCCAGCAAACCGCAGCATCAGGCTCATCGTTCAGGCCGGCCAGACCGAACCAGTCCGCATACTGCCTTTTCATCAGCGTCGCCATGATGTTCTGTGACGTCTGGGGGATATTTTCCCACTTCAGCGCCCCCAGGCCGGACTGGTGATACAGCCGGTCAATCCGGCGTATGGTCTCCGTATCCAGCGCCACGTCTTTCTGCAGCATTTCCAGCCACTGCTCAAACGCAAGGTTAGCGGCCGTCGACTGCCCGACACCGTGACGAACCAGCCCCTGAAAGGGGATATACGAGACGGTTCGCACTGGTTTCAGTATCCCCGCGCACCCTGCCAGGAACAGCTGTATACTCTGCAGTATTGCGTGGCGATAACGCGGCGTGTCTGCACCGTTTATCCACTGCAACAACACATCGATACAGACAGATTTACCGGTAATTTCAAAACGGTTCTGGCACCATTCAGACATAAGTTGATACTCCTTTTTTCAATAAAAAAAGAGGGCATCGTCCCGTGAGGAACAATGCCCTCACGGGAGAGTGACGGTTATATTACTGCCGTCACCCGGTAGATTAATTACGCCGTTTCAGCCTGACGGTTGAGTGGCGCGAGCAAATATTCCGACGCTTCCCGGGCCTGCCGGCAGGCACTGAACAGCGCCTTTTTGTCGGATTTCAGTTTTGACAGCCATCCGTCAACATAACTTTCATGCTGCAAATCACCGGTTATCCCGAGATGTGCGCACAGAAAGGCACTGCCAATTTCGGCTATCAACTCCTCGAAGGCATACACCGGGTCGCCAAATTTCTTTGACGCCCGCGTTATCCCTTCACGGTTCAGTCGCTTCGCATGGCCACTGGCATGCACCAGCTCGTGAAGCACCGTTGACCAGTAGCCACCCTCAGCATCAAACTGCGATGTCAGGGGCAGCACTATCTGGTCTGTGGCGGCACGGTAAAACGCCCGGTTCTGCGGCCGGGGTGAAAACTGCACGCCGGTGGCATTCACCACCGACAGGACCTGCTGCAGTTGTGCCGGACTGACACCAGCGAAATCCTCCTGCGGCCGGGTGACGGTGGCAGTGCCACATACCTGGTCGGGAAGATCATCGCACTGTTCAACATTGAACAAAGGAAACTGGCGCAACATCGGCACCGTTTCCATCTGCGGCTTACCGTCAGCATCAACCAACTTATTGCCGTTGCTGTCTTCAGCCTGCTTTGTCCAGTCGCGGTATATCACCGCAAGCGTGGCGGTTTCGCCTTTGCGGACCTGGCCTCCGGCCTCCTGCGCCTGGTTGTATGTCAGCCAGCGGTCACTGGTAAAACCGCGCTCTTCAGCCGCCAGCCACAGCAGCAGAACATTCACGCCGCTGTAGTCCCGGCCGGTAAGCGCGTTGACCGGCATCAGGGTGTTTATCCCCTGCTGCGCATTTCGCCATGGACCTCGCCAGGGGGGGGATACCGTTTTCCAGCGCAACAATTATCCGGTCAGTGACCAGACGGTAAATATCACCGCAGCCGGTGAGCGTCGCGGCCGTTCCTGCCCGGCGACGTTTACCGGAGGAAGTTTTGCGTGCCGCCGGCTTTTTACAGACCGCGGTTGTGGTTTTACAGTTATCAGTTTCCATAGAGCACTCCTTAAAACTGGCGTGCCCCTCCCCTGCAGGCGTGAGACACGCCGCAGGCGGGTGGTAGTAAAATCAGGCGCTCAGAAGCAACAGCGCCCCGTCAGGTGAAACACATTCTGTCCGGCGTTGCAGATTATGCGCGGCCATCAGAAATCGGCTATGGTCCGCAGGTCTGGCATGACGGCACGCAACGGAATGAACATCCTCAAGCAACCGTAATGCAGTCATACGCCAGTATTTCAGCTCGCTGCGACTGCTGCAGGCAGCAAAATACCCGGTGGCCGTCACATGCAGCCGGTCCGTCAGATCCCGGTAACCGGCCACCGGCACATAACGCCGTTCACCGCTGTATACCGCAATATCGTTCTCTGAAAGCCTCAGTGTCAGCTGATGATTTTTCGTCAGCATGTCCCATATACGCCCTTCCGTCAGGACGAGAGGTTTAGTGAAAACAGCATTGTCGACCAGCACAGGGGCCAGCGTAGCCCATCCCTGATCCCTGTCGGGATGACAGCCATCTGCAAATGTCTGGTGACGTAACTGGTCTTCACGCCCGGAGGCCGAACGGAAACGTTCGCCATCCTGAACGGACAAAGACACGGTTACGTCACAGGTGAGTACCACTGGCCTGTCGTTACTTAAGGACTCGGTCAGAACAGCTTTCAGGTCTTTTCCGTGAAAACGCAACATATTCGCACTCCTGAAAGACAGGGCCCTCCGGCAGGAGGTCTCCCTGCCGGGTTGGTGTTATTCAGGCGGCGTTACAACACCGCTGAAGAGTTAAGACGAATCATCACTTACCAGATCGCAAACAGGAAAACGCTTTCCCGCTCCATATCCAGCGTACGGATGCAGTATTCCGCCCACACGGCAATCAGCTGCAACTCGGTACAGAACATCTCTCCATAGGTCGGATCGTTGTTGTACGACGAGAACCAGCCGTTGCGGATGTCATCGCGCAGTAATGCGAGATGATTGCGGGACAGAAATATCGGTTCCTGATCCGGAACGCGTTCCGCATAGTCCGGCATATTGACGCTGGCCCAGTAAAGCAGAGCGTCTAAACCACTCAACGTCACCAGATCAGCGGTACTGGAGCCTAAAACGAGTTCCAGCGAAGGGGCTTCCGGATCGGCTGAAAGACACGCCTGGGGTTCATACAATCTGAACTCCAGAGCGGCAATATCCTCCCACTGCTCGCGGGAGAGATTTATTCCCGGGCTCAGCGTCAGACTGCCGGCAATAGCCTGTTCAGTCAGCCGGGCATTTTCCTGCGAAAACGATGTGGCATACTGCACCGCATCAGGGAGTTCCCAGGCTGAGAACTGGTCGTCACGGGCCCGGTTCAGGATGGCCAGAGGCAGCGCCCATGAACAGGCTCCTGCTGTGGAATGAACAATAAAATGTGCAGCACAGATATTATGAAGCGCCAGCATCACCATGCGGGTAAACAAATCTGCCGACATCTGATGCTCTGTTTCAATCTCATCCACGCTCAGGACATCCCGGGTACGCTCACGCGATATGGTAATGATACGATGCCTGTAACCTTCGCCCGTTTTACCGCTGAAGACCAGCTCGTCAGCTTTTGGACTACTGTCGGGATGGAAAAGTGAGAAAGCACCGGTTTGCTCATTGTTCCGGCGCGGATTCACCGGCCGCATGCAGCATGGCAGGCAGTGGTATATATCGATAATCGCTGAGGTAAATTTGTTCCAGGTCTCGACCGGAACGGTACTCCGCTGCTCGATAGTGTAAACAACAGGGTGGCCTGCTGGTAAGAAACGTTCAGTCATGGATAAATCCTCTTTAATAGTTAACAAAAAGGGGATTTATCCCCCGGATGGGAAATAAATCCCCGTCAGGGTGGGTCACAGACTACAACTATTAAGCTGACATCAACTGCTCAGATATATGAGGTAATGGATGGCTGTTATGGCTGGAAGCGATAACGAAAGTGAGCAAGATGCTTGGCCTGCCGGCACGCAAGCCGGTAAGCTTTACGCCATCTGGCATTTTCAGGAACCGGGACAGCTAAACGAGAATAAACATATTCACCGCTGTGCCAGCCTCTGCGTAGTGTGAGCCATACCCGCAGCCCCTTCTCTGTCGACGCGACATGAGCGCGAACGGCAAAATTACCTGACACATTGGTAAACCACTTACTGTCATGGGGTGACCGTCTGCCCCGGATTATTCGCTGAATGACCGTTTTTAAGCGATAAGGCCAGTGAACAATGAGGGGAAGTGCTAAACCGGATGATTCGGACATCGTGTTTCTCCTGTAAAAAAAACGGGAAACACCTGCCCGATCGGGAAGATATTTCCCGTCGGGGAGTCAGAAACGGCATTATTCTGACTGTCTGGTAAGTTTAAGAAACCTTCATCGTCGCGTCATAGTGCGCTTGTATTGACGATATCTGCTTCCAAAGGTGCGCAGATGTACCACATTCGATATGCTCTCCCTTTCAGGCTGAGGGAGATTTTCTTGCAGTCACCCGAAGGCGTTTCTCACAGACTGCTGAAACATTGGTGGTCGCTTAAGCGACAGGTTAGCGTTTAAATAATAAGCGCATCCGTAAGGTGATTTCAAGTCACCGTCGCCTATCGTGAGCGACGGTGACAAACGTCTTCAGTCATCATACGGAGACGGTACGTCGGGTTGATTATCATTACGCACATCAACACGTCCTGTACACGAAGCACCACCCATCGTCTGCCAGACCCACTCAGGCTTTACTGCGTCCCCTTCAACAAGGTGATGGAGCCGATGAATATTACTTTCAACATCGCTGCTCCATTTGTCAGGGTTTTCCAGCCAGAACTTTCCTTCGTGATATCGACTGATCGCATCCCGACATTCAGCTATCATATTTTGCAGCAATTTTTTGTACGCATCTGGTCTGGCAACCTGAATAATCTCATGCATATATTCACCCAAACGGCCGCCACAGTATTCATTCCAGTTATCATGAAAATCCAGTGTTTGTGAATATTTTTCCTCTTCATAAACAGGCTCAGCATTAAAGATGGTTTTAAGTAATTTCTCTCCATTATCCTCTGCGATGGTATCTTCTGCGCCATCAATACGGGGAAGTTCAAAATGTAACAATTGCAGATATGCGCACAGGACATTCAGTTCGTGAAATGTCAACATTGTACGCACACCATAAAACTTATGCGAGCGGGAATATTCATGCTCTAACTTATAAACATTCATTCATCCAAACCCTCTTTAAAATACACTTGCTTTATATAACGTCCTCGTCCATCTCCATGACCTAAATCCATCGATACTAAAGCCTCCGATTCATTCCGGCTCATGCCATTATTGACATGAAAATTCACAGCATCTTTTGCATAGGCATAGCGCAAAGAATGCGGCGCATTCTCCCCTGTCATTCCGGCATCGCGAAGAATATTACGATAGCGTTCTATTGCAGTATGCAAGGTTGGCTTGTTGATAAGCTTCCCGTTATTATTGTCACAATACGTAATAGCTTTATTTAAAAGCGTCAGAACTTTTTCCCTGTCAAAAACTGTTGTCTCTCTCGGACGCCCCCCTTTGGTTCCGAATACAACCCGGACACGTTCATTTCCACTTAAAAGCGACTGCTGCCACGTTTTTAATGATTTAGCTGACTGAACAGTTTCTTCAGTTCTAAGTCCAATATAACGAGCCAGTTGAACCGCGAGGGCCACACCTTCGTCTTTTTTCATTGCATAATTAATAACCTCACGAAGCGTGTCGTCAGATATTGCCTTTTTAGTACCATCCCGGCTTGCACCAGAAATCCCCAACGCTTTGTTGCTCAATAATTCATGCTGAGGATTTGCCAGTTTATTTCTTCCGGCAACAGACATGATAGAACGTACAGCCGCCATTTCGTTTTGCAATGTCCGATTTGATATTTTTTCTGCCTGTCGACTCTGGATGTATCTCTGAATATGGATAGTCTTTATATGCTTTGCATCCCTGATCTGAATATTTAACTTCGCCAGCCGTTCAGAGAATCGTTCGGCAATTCTTGAACGGTCTGCGACAGTTTTAAAACTACCCTGCCCCTGACGCGCAAGCGTGACGAGCTGTTTATCAAGTTGCTTACTGAATCTGGACATTCTTATATCTCCCTGTGGCATACACAACCTTCTGCTTTCTACAAAACAGACGGATCTGTACCCCATGATTTCATCCCCGACGACACGGTTACTTTTGCGCTTCCTGCGTCTCAGCTGATATCTGTGCATCGGGGCGGCGAAATGTTGAGTTCTTGCGAGGCACCGCAGGTCTCTGACCTGTTTGCTGCTAATGCAGAGCTGACGTTCGTCAAGCTGCCTCCAACACTACCTGCGTAGTGTCGCCATCGATATCGAGCCGATTTTCTCCTTATTAAGTTTGAGACGTTCAGACGGGTATTCCGTCGTGCAAACGTTGATGTGAAGACGTTTTCTCTCCGAATAACACGGACTACGTGTGTGTCAGATGGTACGAAAACGATGAAAACCACGCTGTGCGTGTGTTTGAATGGTATGCGCTGCGCGCGTCACTTGGTGTTCGCTTTGCTTACACACAAGTGACGCCGCGCAGTTTCGTGCTCATAATGCAACGCCGTAAGCGGCCAAATGTACCAAATGGCCTTATCCGGTCGATGCAAAAATCGTACGAAACTCAGGACGTATCACTGAAGAAACGAAATGTTGATGCGACTTCCACAGACGACGTTCGTCTGACTGGAAGCTGCCAGCCCGTTGTGCAACACCCGAACCGGTGTGCAACTGAGCAAAGAGAAAGAAACCCTCATCGCCGCGTCATAGTGCGCTTGTATTGACGATATCTGCTTCCAAAGGTGTGCAGATGTACCACATTCAATATGCTCTCCCTTTCAGGCTGCGGGAGAATTCTTTTGCAGTCACCCGAAGGCGTTCCTCACAGACTGCACGGAACATTGGTGGTCGCTTTCGCGACAGTAGCCACCCGAAGGCGCTCCTCACAGGCTACAGGAGCATTGGTGGTCGTCATTGACGACATTTACAACACTTAAAGCCTAGCAATAGAGGCGGGCTTTCGTCAATATTTTCATGTCAGGATGTTTTACTTTATTTTGATCTTCATATCAGCATTCATTTTTTTAATTTCCTGATGATACCCTTCCCACTTAACATCCGGAAAAACATTAGGCTCGCCCCTCAGCCATTTTTTAAAAAGCAAAGGCCTATCCAGAGCCATATATAAAGACTTACTCATCTCATGACTATCGATAAATAGGTCATTGTTATGTGCTGCAAGAGCCATATAAGCAGAAAGAATCCCAGTTGAATAAAACACAGCACCATCCTGAAGTGGTGAACCATTACTTTCAATGCAATCTTTTTCATCATTAGTAAAGAAACGCCTGCACGCCTCCGGACGATATTTATAGATAATACACTGCCCAGAAGTTTTTCCGAGAAAAACACACTCCATTCTATAGCTATCATCGATGTATTCCTCAACCTTATCAGCTCGAATTTTCAATCTTTTTTTAATAAAAAACAACTTTGAGTCACTAAAATCCTTTGTTAAATTTTCAGCTATAAAAAATACGTCAGGTGTGAGTAATGACACATGTAATGAACAGCAACGCGAGCATCCTTTTTGGCATACCGATTTTAAACTTTTTTCGTTTTTTATTCTATCCACCACCCCCTCAGAACATTTATGCCAACTTTCTACTACTAAGATAACTTGCCTCTTGCTTTTAACTTTAAATGAGTTATAACATGATGAATAAAACCTATCATGAAAAGATTTCATTTTCTTCCCCTTTTAAAAATAAATATAAGCAGCCACTCTATTATTATTCATGATGTCAACCTCCAGTTATAAGCTCGAAAATAAAATAAGAAGGATTCTATCCTTCTTATTTTACATATATTATCGAACCTTGCCCTCTGCAACGCCTTTCACCTGTGCAAATAAATTACCTAAATAGGCTTCTGTTAAATGCTGAGGGTTTGAAGAAAAGAACTGAATATAAACATGGCTTCCGGCACCATTCTTTTCAACCTCCAATGTAATATGATTCTTTCCCTCTCCCCAGTTTCGCCCCATTTTATAATAGCTCCCTGCCGATGCCGACCATTCTGGCCTCTGTTCCTCAATCGCAGCAGCAGTCAAACGGGCAGAAGTACTTTCTCTATTTTTAATACTATTTAACTCATCTGTCGTCATAAATTTATAATAACGACGCAAACGAGCAGCAGCAGTATCGACATCAACTGGAACAGATAAATCTTTTGACGTGGAATCCTGATCGGCTTCAACTTTAGGTGCTAACTTAGGCATACCTGATTCATTCTGTGATGACTGTTTTCCTGCTATTGATACCCCAAAATCACTAATTTTCTTATTGACGGAAGATAACTCATCCATAGAACAAGCTGTTACCAACATAGATACAATACAAACAACTAATACTTTCTTCCTGAACATCTTTTCCTCCATAATAATTTTTTACAACCCAATTAAACCGAGAAAATCCCCCCTATTACCAACGCAGCTGAAGTTGCACATTTCTTCAACAATCCTTATGATACAATGATGATTCGAACAAAAAAACAGCGCTTGGTCAAACTGGAGAAAACTGGGATATGAATATTTTCGTGAAAAAGCTGTTAAACGCGGTGCTGCCTGACCCTAAGCCAGACAATCACGCTGACAACAGATCTTTACTGACGAATTTCAACGATGAAGCGGAAGAAACGCCGACATTGTTCGATACACGCCCTTACTTAGATTTTGAGCAATGGCATAACGATAACAACTAACAGCGCCGATCATACCAGCGCTGTGTTTCAGTAGTTACTTGTTCATGCCCTTACTCATTCCCGCCTGGAAACTGCTAATTCCTCCTTTCACAAGGTTTCCACCATTCTGAGCAGCCTGATGTGAACTTCCAGTCCCTTCTTTGGATGCATTACTGATAGCCACACCAATATTTATACCCGCCCAAGACAATGCACCAATCCATACGGTTGGCAACACGATAAACATCGTCCCCATAACCAGATTCATAATCAGATCATCTGACGTATTCTGGAATCCCATCATATTAAAGCGTGAGTGGGTATCAGAACTGTATAGCGCCGTCAACAACCAACTGTCGAGCCAGCGCGCCAGTTCCCACCAGAACGTCAGGAAGTTAACGGCAAAAATAACAAACGTCAGGGTGATCACCGTTTTGAATTCATAGGCCGCAAAGGCCAGGATCAACGGCACCATAATATAAATGGCCATCAGCATAACGGCCTGCACCATCGGCAGTGCCTGGCGCATCGCGTCCAGAGCCGGGAACGCACCCAGTGAGGCAACCGAAGCGCCTGCCGTACCGGTGATACGGGAAACAGCGTTCATTGCCGTCATATCCGCATTACCACCATAGCCGTTATACACTTCACCGCCATGCGATACCGTCAGGTTCGCCGGGCTGACGAGCCGACGTATAACCTCCTCCTGATAATCAGTCTGACTGCTGCCAATCATTTTCATCGCCGCAGATAACCGCAGCCAGTAGCTGTCATCAACCTGCGTCATCACCCTGGCCTTAAGGCCAATGTCTGCTGCCGACCACCACTCAGAACAGTAGGGGTATCCCCCATTACCGGTATTCGGCCGGCCGCTGTCACGGGCGTCACTCCAGGAGAACATCCCGCGCGGCAATTTCGACTGCAGGGTGGTGTAGTCCCCTTTCAGAAAGGTACTGCTGCCTATCCAACTGAGATCTGACAAAACGGCTTTATCCGTTGTCTGCCCCTGGTCACGCCGTTTCCACTGGTAAAGCGCAAGTGAGTAGCAGTCGTTGGTAAAATCCTGCAACTCATCAGCCAGCGCGCGGTTCTCAATGAACGTCCGCTGCACCTCAAACCGCAGTTGCCGCAGATCCGGCCGGCAGGGAATGCTGGCCACAGCTGCCTGAGTCACACCTTTGGATAACTTATGGACCAGCACCCACCAGACCGGCGCAGCTGCACTTTCACCGTCCATACTGGAGATAATGTTGTTGTAACCACTTTCATCAGGCGCTTTTGGCGTCCAGGTTCCACACGTTTTCGCCCGGGTTTTATCAAATTCCAGCGTGGTCAGGCTCACCTGAATCAGCGGCACGCAACAGGCAATCATCACGAAGAACGCACCATAAAGCGCATTCTCTATACGAGGTAACGACAGCATGCCCTTGTTACCTTCATCTTCTCCTTCTTCGCGAACCTTCAGCCAGATCCCCACTACCTTAAAGGCCAAAGGCAGCGCAAACAATCCGGTACTGACAAGGACGTCCCAGAGGCCATTATTGACCAGCCAGCCCAGCAGGGTCAGGAAATACTCCAGATAGCTGTTCGTTGTCATAGTGAATCAGCCTCCCATACCGGAAAAAACGGAGTACTCGCAGACCAAGAAGAATAATGTGCTGGCGCTGGCGATGCGCAGCAGTGGCCGACGATATTCCGGCCGAAAGCCCGGCGCATGCCAGATTTTCCACAGCCCCCACCCGACTGCACAGTAAAGAACCAGCCGCCATGCCAGCCAGCCGTAGCGCGTTGCATGCATCCATCGTTTCAGAGACGCCACGCTCTCCGGATGACGCATCCCGATATCGGCCAGCCAGAGTCCCACGGTCATCATCAGCGCCAGGAGCAGCAGATATAGCAGCCCAACTTTTAACCCTTTTCCTGTTTTACGCAGCAGGTCGCGATGACTGATGTTCATATTCACAGCGTCCTTATTCTGCATCCGGGGTATCGAGCTTCTGGAACCTACTGTCGGCATTGTCCGTCTTCTGAATCATCGGGTTTGTGCCGACACGTTCGTTGTCCCGCTCGATGATGGTCAGTACCGAGTTCCTCGCCAGCTCTCGCTTAAGGTCCATTTCATTCTTCAACGCCATGATTTCGCGATCGAGTGCATCAATCCGGCGAACACCATCTTCCAGCGCGATAGGTTGATCCTGAGCATTTGGCTCACTCATACCTGTTGTCAGCATCCGGCGCATCAACAGAGCGGTTTCGACCGTATCAGACATGGCAAGCTCACTGGCGAGACGAACTGTCAGTGCAGTATTATCCGGGTCACGTTGCAGTGCCTTAATGACATTGGCCGTTACCGGCAAACCACCCGTTTTCAGCTTCGCCAGTTCATTAGCCGTGGGTTTTACGGCACCATTAACCAGTTTCACCAGTTGCTCTGTATTGTTCTTTGTGGCTTCTTCCAGCATCGGGGCAAATCCTGTACCAGCAACGGATAGACCGGGCTGATCATCGGTATCTCCACTGGTGCATTGCGACGCATTGCTGCAGGTGCGCATTGAGCGATCACCAAGAACTCTCACCACGGCTTGTGCAGCTTCTTCAGCATTACTGAACTTACTGCAGGCACCACCGTTACAACTGGTGCTACTCACGGTTTCTGAACTTAGTACGTTGAGGCTGTTCATCATGTTGTAACCAGCAGATGCCAAATCATAGGTCGGCCGGATCGCCTTCTGCCCTTTTCCTCCTCTTATCTGACCACCAATCCATTTTTTGCCAGCGGTTCCATCTGCATCCTGATATTTTTGGTCTGCACGTATTGCGTCCGTTTCCCCACTATTGACTAGCGATTTATATTCTTCAGCTATAGCTGCCTGGCTCCACTTGCTGGTATCACTGAAATCCATCATTTTCTTCGCCATGTTCTGGCAGTTCAGTTGTGCTTTGTCGAACGAGACATTCGCCTGCAGTACACCGTTGGTCAGCATGTCATACAGTCCCGGATTGGCCCGCTGAATAAGCATTGCCGGCAGGCTGGCCACCGCGCCGGTTGCCCCCTGAATAACGTCACCCATCAGGTTTTTAAAACCATCGGTTACGCCGTTTAACTGGTTGCCAATTGTGGTTTTGAGGTCAAAGTTGCCGCACATCAGGTCACTGCTCCACCCCACATCCAGACCCATTTTCTTCATATTGCTGCGCGTCGCCGGCTGCGATATCACCGATCCACCGCCCAGGGTATAAAACAGCTTGTCGGATACCGCGCCGTCCACAGATTTGCCATAGCCAAAAGCGCTGTCATTAACCTGTGGTAGCGAAATTTCAGCCCAGGCAGGCAATAGGGTACCCACAGTTCCGGCAAGCAGTAACACTGCGCCAGTCGCCAATTTCAATGCTTCGATGTTCATGTTTTACCTCGTCAAAAATCAGTGCTGCTCAGGAATCTCTGCCCCATACGCTTGCAGCAGCTGTAGGGCTGCCACAGCGCAAAGGCCTCGTTATTATCAGTAGCCGCGCGGTGGCTCCCGTCCGGAAATACCGCGCAGCTTTGAGTCATCTGAGGCGCCAGACGCTGCCACTTATGGTTCTTAGTACCGGTGTTTTCCGTGACTTCTCCCGGTGGCCAGTACCCGTCGCGGCGGGTCCCCTTCAACTCCTGATAAACGTGCGGCTGGCCTGTCCGGGTGATAATGTCTGCCACACGCTGTGCCACCACCGCCGACGCTTTGTCATCATCGGTCTGGCTGACAAACCCGGAGCGCGGGTAGACGTTACCCCACATGTTGCCGGATGCCTGGCTACCGATTTCCCGTCGACCGGGGATCAGTGCCTCGGGATAAAGCGATTCCGGTACACCCGTTCGCCAGGCAATCGAGTCCAGCGTGCTGAGGAAATACGGCATCAGGGGAGTGGCGGCGCTGTCGCAGGAATACCCGGCGATACTGCCACCGATAAGAGACGTGGCCGGATGCCCAATGGCATCGGCGTATTTGAAGCGAATACTGGATTTACGCTGCCCCGGGTTCTTCATATCTGCCGGATTAGCACCGCCGGCAGTTACCCCTGACAAAGCACCAGTAACGGCATTTTCCAGCCCGCCCGCCGTCTGGCTGACAAAAGCCATCTCTGTCCAGGGATTTCCACCGGGCGCAACGTAAGTTGAAACCACCGCTTCCGGAATAAAATGGGTGACCTTTACAGAGGTTTTTACGGTGCAGCCGAATGCAGTACAGAACAGCCAGTAGCAGATACCGCTTACCCGCCAACTAATGCAGTCCTGCGTCACTGCACTGGCCACTATCTGTGCCGTATTCAGCGCAGCAAACGCTGCAGGTATTGACGCTGTGGCCAGAACGGTGGCGACAGCGGCAGAGCAGAACGTTTTTCTGAGTCGGGAAGGAGGCTGATTCACTGACCACCTCCTGCCTGCAGCCGTAGTGCCTGAGCCCGCGCTACATCAGTTGTGCCATAAACCACTTCCCGGTCGTCAAAAACGACAGCGGGCAACTTGCGGATACCAAGTTCCCGGGCATGCACTACCTGGCGATATGCCGTGACCAGTTGCTGCTGCTTTTGTTGCCACTGAGGGGAGGACATCACCTGCCTTGCCTGCATTGCTGCCAGCTCAGGGTCAGCCGGAAGCTGGCCAAACACTTTCGCCTGCAGGCGTTCAGGTTCATCCAGCAACACAACCACGACATCCGGGGAAAGATTTTCAGGCAAGTGCTGGCTGTCGGTATATACCACCGTGCTGGCCAGAACGGACACCGGCAACAATGACGGCAGAAGGAGAAAATTGCGTAATTTCATTAGGGAGACTCCATCAGACTGAATCGTCTGACAGCGTGCTCCCCAACGCTCAATAAAACATCGAAAAACTAAAAACCCAAAAATAAAAATTAATTACTGGTGTTACGCTGAGCTTGCCTTTTACCAGTAAATGCCATGTCCTGCTAATTACATCTGCTAATATAGCCGTTCCTGATACCTCTATACTTGCCATTCATGAGCATGTAGCTGCCGTAGGACAACATTTTTGTAGCGCTATTCAGATGCAGAACAGCTCCTTTTCTCCCGTCCGCATAGAAACGGGAGAAGGCAGTTGCCCTTATTCTCAATCAATGTAGTTCTCATCCTCTTCATAACAGCAGTGTACGTGATATTTGCCTGCTTCCCGAAGTGACCATTTCTTAATAAGACCAGCTTGCTGTAAAGCAGACAGGAATAGCTCCGCTTGTTGACCATTACTGAGATTCAGTGTTGCGCTTTTTTGATTAAATATCTTAGAGAATTCTTTTTCTTCAAGCCTGCCCACCAGACGTGCGATCTCCACTCGACTGCGATAGCCATTTTTTAACAGCCTGACTATCAGATTCATGGAAAAATTATCATCAGTAGAAAGCGCAATTATAGCGAGTAAACCTTCGTTAGAGATAGTTAGCTCATCAAGGAAGGACTCATGGTAACGCTCACGGTATTTGAACAGCAGCGTGGCTTTTTCCGAAAAAGTGAAGCTCTGGGAGTTATGAATAGCAACCAACATTTCCTCAAGAAAAGTATCGTCATGCTCATCCCGAAGATAATAATCTGTATCGGAGAAAAAGGTTTCTTTAAATTGAGAAAACCACAGTACAAATGGTTCAATACTTCCCTTAGCAGTATCCGAAATGAAACATTGCACTGCCTGTTTAAAGGATTCTGTATCCAACTCTACTTTGCTATTTTTTATCAGACGCAGAAAGTTGTCCAGGCTCAACCGTTCATCCCAATGATGAACATTAATATAAACTGGTTTTAACACTGAGAAATATGCACTATCACTAAGTTTATCATTGCAAATAACCTTCATATAAAGGAGATCATAGCGTTCCCCATCAACCAGGCTCACTTCCTTTTGGCTCAAAACCTGAGCATGCTCTTCAATATACTGGGTTAATACCTCAAGGTTGCACCCTTCGCAAATATAATTTAATAAAGCATCCCATCCCGGCGCTACGCGATCGTAGCGGTAGAACAGATCATGGTATGATAATTCATCCATATCAGCATCAATATGCTCTGGAAAATCATGTAAATCCACCACAGTGAATTGCATCTTTTTCAGCATACCAATTTTAAGATCATCACTTAAATTTGGGTGAGTAAGCACCGATACAATAGTCTCACTACTTTCCTTAGAGTCTATAAATATTTCCCGAACAAAAATATCGATATTGTCATTCACGTACTCTTTTACACTGGATAATTGGTACTTCTCCAGTAATGACCATGGCAACTCATCTACCCGATCGCAAGGTATATTTTCATGTTGTAATAATCCAGCAACGATAACTCTGTAATTTTTCTTATCCAGAGTATACATCTGATTTTCGGCGATAAAGGTTAATGCCTGAGTTTCAGAGGGAGTGAACGGCAAAGAAATATCCTGATAAATAACACCCAGCAGTTTGATATTATTAAGAAATGGTTCAAGATTGCTACCTTCTACAAAAGAAATCAAACTAAACCCTTGCTCGACAATAAATTGTCGATAATTTTCCTGATTGGCTGATACCTCAGGTGAGATTAAAGCTACCATCTTCGTAACAATTGACGTGACGATACTGCTGCGTTCCTGTTCCTCAATCACCGCGATCATCTTATCCAGATAGCGGCTATCTCCCAAGGAAAAGACCACTAACCGGGTAAAATAATCGGCATCAACAAAACAGGATTCTAATACATTAAAGATAGCCAGAATATCCGTAGAGGTTTTCTGGAATATCATCGCAACCATCTCAGACAAATTTTTTGTGTCAACGCTATGACGACTATCAAGCAATAGTGCTACGATTTGATGGTGGATAGCACCAGCTCGATATTGATAACGCTGGCCAATCAATTCCGCCAACACATCTTTGGGGTTGTCCAGTAAAAAATTCTGGTTTACTTCTTCACAACCCATATGACGACCAACGGCTTTGATATAGTCATTATCATTAACAGAGATGGTTCCCTTATGAAAGACAGACCGGAACATCATAAAATCTTGCATGATATGACCATTGGTCAACAGGTAATAAAGAGCCTCTAAACCGCCAAAGCGGAATCCATTGCGGATAGTTTCCAGCTGTTCCAGGTCAATAATTGTGCGATCATCACATTTTTCAATATAGACTTCAGCAATCTCCTTAAATCTTTCCCAACCAATCAATTTTAATAATTCGGCCAGTGAGATGGAATTCCGAGTACGAATACTTTCCCTAACCTCCTCAATTTCACTGACGGTCTTTTGATATTCTGCTGCTTTATCTTTGGCAATAACCTTAGCTCTTAGGTTATATTCTTCTATTATGGATGAATGGGTAATAGGTTGGTAATTATTAGAATTATAATTACCATAACCCACATAAAGTTGTGATTTCCTACTAAAGAACTCAATAAAATTTGTTTCATTGTCACATAAACTTTCAGCATGAGTCATATAATGACCATTACTGTAATATTGTTCGGAGCTAAAATGCACAATAGGCCATAATTCAGGAGCAATAAATCGACTGACAAGCTGCTTCCGTAATTCCTTATCAGTATTTGCAGATTCTTTTTTTATCTCCACCAACTTATTATTAAGTTGTTCTAATTTTTTATCCAAACTAATGAAATAGCTTTCATGCAGTTTACGCAACCGATAATCGTGGATGAATGAATATAGAACACCCGATTTTTTATCTATTAAATTATAATCTTGTGCGTAGATGTTCTTATAAAAGATAAGTGAAAAAATCTTCGCCTGATTCCTATTGTCATCAACCACCTTCTTGAACAGATTGAACTCATTGACAATATTTTGCAAAGAGCGCATATCACTTATATACAATGACATCTGCTTAAGAAGCGCCTGCTCATTGGCCGGAAAATCATTTAGTTTGTTTTTTAAATGAGTGTAGGCATTCCGGGAATCCATCACCGGGATCACAGGTAAAATAAAATCAAAAAATTTAGTCCGGATATCTGCACCAAGGAAAATATCATCCCGGCAGGCATAGACAAATCTAACCGGCTCACCCTGGATATTATTATTAACTATCTGGTTAATCTCTCTTAGCTTAACAAATACTTCGGTGTTACCTAACCTGTCTAAATCCTCAAATACCACAATTTTATGTTGTGAACGGGAAAAGAAATAGACAATCTCATCCAGGCAGTTATTAAGCAGTGAAGAAGCATCCTGGGATGCCATATCGGCACTACCCTGAAGAAATGCTATCTTGCTAAGCTTGATTTTCTTATCAAAAATACCAGCTTTGGAAGCAGCCCGAACGATAAAAAACAAACCAACTGTTCCCATAAAAGCGCTAAATACCAACCGTGCTGGATAAGCATCAATGATCGTATTTAGCGTAACTTCATCTACGCTAAATAATGACAGGATTTTTTTAGGAAACAGTGCCACAGCTAACAATAATATCGGCCCAACCACTGTTAATACAGTAGCGAACAGAGAAAAAATGTGTTTTTTATTTCTATTCTGAATCCGATCAATACGTGAATCAGGAAGATTATCTTTATTTTCCTTGTACAGGATCTGCTGGAGTATGCTTAATTCAATCTCTACGTTCTCTGATTCCGATTTTTCACTCTTTCCTGATAAGGAAAAATCAGCAAGTGACACATTGATAAAATCTTTTTTAAGGCGAGATTTAAGATAAGAAAGAATAACTGTGCTTTTACCTGCACCATAAGGTCCAGTAATAGCAATATTTTTCACATCTGATTTGGAAAAAGCAAAATCCAGCGCATCAAAATAAGGTTCAACACTGCTATCAGTAATTATTTTCGGCGTTAAGGTATCATAGACTCCCTGTTGTTCATTAATCGAAGCACCAGTTTTTTTTGCTGACCAACAGCCTTTTATTACATCCAATAGAGCCATACCAATTCCTTACCATTGACTGACTTGGTTCCTAATCACCTACCCGGTATTTCTCCGCCAGTCCGCCGCCATTGTCGCCTGATAGTAGGCCAGTGGAGAATGGCCAAACCATCAAGTTATTTAAAATTTAGTCTAATATATCACCTAACCAAAGCACCAGATAGAGCATATCGGCCGCGTCCGTCACGGTAATATACCAGCGGGGATGTTCATACTCCTCCTCTGCTGGCCAGCTTCCCTGCCCACTAACGGTGATAAGAATATTAACCGCTCTGCGGAGTCGGCCCTCCACCGTAATCGCCACACAGCTGCTCAGGCCCACCCGATGAGGGTGACAGGTAACGGTCACCGGGCCATTCAGTCGATTTCGGATGTGTTCGCTCAGACGTTGCAGATTAGCCTGCGTCACCACTGACATCCTGGGTTCCCCTTGCGGGGGCAGGGTGAAAACAGTGTTATCCGGATTGTCGTTACCGCAGACACAGGGAATCGGATACTTCAGCGTCATCATGGTGCTGTGCTCTCCTCGTCGTGTGCATCAGTCAGTCCGCGCAACCGGTCCAGTTTACGGGCAATCAGCTTCGCCGCGTCCAGTTCGCTACAGTGATGCTCACGCATAAGCGCCCGGCGTTCTGCCTTTTCCTCTTTCTCCGTCATGCCCAGCGCGAGATACAGACTGGGGGGAACAGCACGGAACAGCGCCTCAATACGTTTGGCCAGCACTACCCCTTCGGTATAGCAACCTGACAGCTTGCGGGCGGAAAGTAGCACGGCTTCCTGTTCAGGTGTGAGTGCGCGGAACCGGCTGATATCTTTCACCTCTTCCGGTGGCATGGTGAGGCAAATCCACCATTCCGCCATGTTCAGCATTTTCTCCGCAATATCCGGAAAGTCCTTCAGGTTCTGCGTGGCCAGCCACAGCCAGGCCCCCAACTTTCGCCACATTTTGACCACTTTGGTCATATACGGCGACAGCAGTGGATTAACCGTCACGATATGCGCCTCATCCACCGCGAAGACAATATCGCGGCCGAGATACTGGTCCCGCTCCGCAATATTGTTAATCATGTTGGTCATTGACACCATGGTCAGTGCCATCTGCGCTTCATAACCCTCACGCGCCAGATGACCGAGATCCACCAGGGTCACATCCGCTTCCGGCCACAGCTCACCCTCGCGGTTAAACAGCTCTGCCTCAAAGCTGCCTTCCTGCGTGAACATCCCCAGCGCCTCCGCCATCTCTGCAGCTTTCGCCTTACGCTGGGCATTACGGACATTCTGCCCCTCATCGCTGTCATCACCGGCAATGCTGTATAATGCTTTCTGCAGGTCAGAAGGTAGCATCTGCCTCCCTTCTTTATAGGTTGCATGCGCGGCCATCAGCAGTGCTTCACGGATCATTGCCCGGTCGGCACGCTTCATTTCGGCTTCTTCTTTCGGATCGCCGCCCGTTATCATCATCCGGGCTGAAATCTCCATCTCACCGAGAATATCCCGCTTATCCTCGTCTTCACCCTCTCCATCGCTGTCAGCATCAATATCGGGGAGGTCGCTTTCATCAACGGCATGTGCTGCCAGCCCTTCTTCGACAAGTTTGTGCGCGTCGGCAAACGGTGGCAGGCTGACACCACTACCCGGTTTAACGCTTATCTTGTTGACAGAAAGCCCAAGGCTTTCAAAATAATCAGCCTGCAGGCCAAAACTGTTACCGGCTTCAGCGATAAACAAACGTGGCCGGTGAACCGCCATCAGTTGAGAAAAGGCATAACACAGCGTGGCCGACTTACCTGCCCCCGTCGGTCCGAACAACAACAGATGAGCATTCTGGGTACGATCATACTTGTTCAGTGGATCAAACGTCAGAATATCTCCGCCACGGTTAAAAAAGCTAAAACCCGGATTGCCGGTACCGGTTTCCCGCCCGGTAACCGGCAGCAACCCCGCCAAGTGTTGTACCCAGGTCAGACGGGTGTACCAGTGTTTTTTATCGCTGTCCGGGTTAAAGCACATTGGCAGCGCCCGCAGCCAGGTATTCAGCGGCCCCACCTCAAATTCCGGTCGAACCGGCTGCAGACCGGCCCCAAGCAATACGGTGGTCAGATCAAGACGTTTACGCTTAAGATTATCCATATCATCGCCGCGCAGCAGGAAGGTGATCCCGGCACGATACAGCTTATGCCGGTTTCCCAGATACTCTTTCACCGTTTTCACATCCTGGCGGACACGGCCGGATTCGGTATTCTCCCCGACGGCATTTTTCGACAGACGGTTAAATTGTTCCTCCAGTCGGTCCTGCGGCTGCACAACAATCGTCATGCACAGCAGTGTCCCTTCCGGAAACATGTCCATCAGCGCGTTGATTTTTTTCTCACCGCGGGCCTGCTCACCGGTAATGGTACCCGGCTCTGGTGGAGTACGCAGTCTCTCAACCGGCAGCGCACAATGGGGTTTATTATCTATCCACCATACGCCGTTCTCCGGATCCGAAACGGGTGGCGTAAACCACAGCGTTTCAGCAAAATCATTGCTGACCGGTGCCACGCCCGCCGGGAAGTTGCGCGGATCGGCATACGCCGCCTGATGATACAGTGTGGATTTCTCCACCCAGTCCGGAGACGGATTAAACAGGCGCAGCAGCCAACTGTGAACCTGCAGGCCGTTCTGGCGGGTACAACGAATACCGGCCCCGCCAAGCGCACTGACCACACGTTCACACGCCTGGTTGAGCATCGCCACCGGCGGCATCGGGTCCCGGGACGCGGACGTCCCGATCCAGCGATAAATCACCATACGGGTGCGACGCTGCTGGCCGCGCCACGGCTGACCGGTGATCAACGCATCGGTAAACAGCCCTTCCGGGCGCGAGATACTGCGGATATGACGTGCCATTTCACCCAGCCAGGCTTCCGTAAATGCCGTGCGCTGCGCATGCGGTTTCACGTAACCGCGTAAGTGGTCCAGATACGCTTCGGCATCATCTTCATCCTGGCAGAAGAACTGCACCACCCAGGGGTTCTCGTCATATTCATCAAAGCTGTCCTGCAGGGCATCTTCCACCGTATCGCGGATCTGCTCCAGCCTGTCATCCGTACGTCCTTCCGTGGCCACTGGCGTCACATCATAAACCGCACCGACGGAGATACCGTCCTCAAGCAGAAGACACTGCTCTTCATCCAGGAATTCCACCCACGGCAGATAATCAATGATGGACGGGTTGGCGTGATACACTTTTGACTCTTCCTGCCGGGTCATCCGGCCCGGTCGCGTCAGTGGCTCCCGGCCATGAATAACCAGAGGAGAAACCTCCCCCTCTGGCTGCCCTGCCGTATCATCGGGTTTCACTTCATTTTTACGGCCGAAAAGAGAAAACATTATAGCGCCTCCGTACGTTCACCAGGCATCGCATACTGTGTCTGGCTGTAGAAAGGAAATACGGTGCTGTAGCCAGGCACTGGCGTGTTGCCGCCAGCCAGATGGGGATACAGGTACATCACCATATCCGGGTTGGGCAAACGGGAGAATTGTTGTGAAATTTCACTCTCCTGCGTGCGGCTGTAGCTGCGATCGTCCTGTGTACCTTTCCGGTGTTCATCGTCGGTTAACGGGCGGCGCAGTGCATCCCTTGCAGCAGTAGACTGTCGTGCTGTTCCCCCCTCTCCGTCCGCCCCGTTCCACAGTTCAAGCATGGTATGCTCGCCAGTTGGCAGCATCTCCTCTTTTGTCGTTGAACAGCCGGTTAGTAAAATAACCGTCAGAATAAAAAGGCAAACCAGAAAAACGCGGTACGGAGGCTTTATCAAAGAAAAGCCCGCGTTCTTTTCCTCCGGCACAACGGTGGACACGACCACATCGCCCTGCAGGCCCAGCCGGGTCGTCTTACATGAAATCAGCTCAAAGGAGGCATATTCAGGGCGGCAGAAAAGAATGTCTGTTGTCTGAAACAGTGACTCCCGGATACCATCAGACTCTTTCACCAGTGGACCGGCAATAAACGTGTCGTTCTCAACCGGAATCATCTTGTATCCGGCACTCAGATCCAGCATCAGACTCGCATCCACCCAGAGCAACTGAGCGAACGGTGCCAGACTCATCACCTGTTTTGCTTCCTCCATGGTGTCAAAATGACCGCTGGTGAACTGGATCCCCCATTCACCCTGTCCGCGAAACAGCCAGGTCAGGGTAAAACCCTGTGTGACATTCTGATTCATCTTCTTCCCCATCAGTCCAGACCGCCGTTGTCACTGACCCCACCTGGGAGGGTGAAATCGTAGCGAACCCTGCGACCGTTATCTTCATAGTCAATGGCAAGCTGGCGGGTAATATGTACGGCCAGCTTCGCACCCGGTGGTACATAAATCGCATCAAACGTCTGCCCGTAGCGCTGCTTAACCCAGTCAGTGGTCTCACTCATGCCACCTGAGAGGGCTTTCCCCAGCGCCGCTTCGCCAGCATTGCCGGTCAGCGTGGATGAAATCCCGTTAACATTGTTCTGCGTGGTGTACTGCCCCTCACTAAGTGCTTCCCCGGCGGTGCCGGCAGCGGAGAGCGCAAAAAGAGTCGGCAGATACGTTGACGCGTTAGACTTGCGGGTACCGCTGATACACGGAATACCGTCATTATCCGAAATCCAGCCGATACCGCCGTCTGTACCGGTTTTATTCTGCGTATTGCCATTACCGGTGTTTTTCCCACTGGCATCTGGCTGGGGCACAGTACGGACCGTACCGTCAGCAAAAACAAAGGTGATGCTGTTCACCTGCCCACGAACGCAGGAGAGTGTCCAGTCGCCACTGGCGCTGCCGGAGACAATCGCCCCCTCCACATCCGGCAGTTCAATACCATTGGCCGTGAGGTTATCCTTACCAATCAGCACCTTGAAGGGGTACGGATCGGTCACAGTGCCATTAATCGGAATGCGCCCTAACAACGCCGTCATTGCCCGACTCCCCACCAGGGTAGAGTTTTCCGGCAGGGTATAGACGGGTTCAGCGCTGTCCTGCCCCCCCTTCTCGTTCGTGTGGCCCTTAACCTGCTGCTCATAGGCCGCTTTCTGCCGGGTCAGAGGGTTGTTGTCCAGAAAGGAGGTGGGAAACTGCGGTGAAGCCTTACCACTGGCAGCATCGCGTGGATCGACAGCTTTTTGATCGCCAGGCGTCACCCACATCAGTCCATCATCACCCCGGGTGGCGGTACCAGAGGTGCTGCCACCCAGACCATCCAGACCGAGGCCCAGTGGAATATCGCTGTCAGAAGCCGGTTTTACGCCTGCGGAACCACTGCCGGTAGTTTTCAGCTGTTCAGACAGAGCCTGCACTTTTGCCAGCAGGCTGGTCTGTTCGTTCTGCAGTTGCTGCTGGCGTTTGTCATACTCTTTACGCAACCCCTGCACAGCCTCGTCAACCTGCCCGGATACATTAGTGCCGCGCTTACGCAGTTGCTCATTCTCTTTCAGCAAATCGGCATTCTGTTTATCCAGTGTTTTCTGGCGATCGCGAACGTCGTTCAGCCGACCTATCAGTGTGCGCAGAGTGTCTTCCGGCGTATCACCTTCCACTCCGAGCGCCTTAAGCTCATCCTGTGAGAGATTTTTCAGTACTGTCGTCACATCACCCGATGAATTCTCTGGTGGTCGCTCTCCTTTACAGCTTTTCAGGCCCACAGCCAGGCCCGCCACCACTACTGCGGGAACAATAAATTTCACCATGGCATTGGACTTAATCTGCATGGCTGACCTCCTTCTTCGCGGTACGAACAGCCTTACGTGCCACGGAAGGTTCAGCGATGAATGCGCTCTCCGGCCGCGTGCCCGTCACGATATAGGCTGTGGTGGTATCTTCCGGCGTGCCCACCGGCCCCAGCCAGCGGTGCTGGAACGTCGCCGCCACAAACTGCCCCTGAAGGGCCCGGGGATCCAGTACAATCCTGCGACTGGCGGTGTTTTGCAGACGGACTGCCACGACGGCGCGATTTGCCACGCCCCACGCGGCCAGCGGCGTGGCCGTTATGGCTTCAGACGGATACAGTGTTGTCAGGCGTTTAGGCAGATGCGGATTCACCGGGCGGATGCCCGGCACGGCTTCTACCGTACGCAGCGGCGCGTACAGACTTTGTGCAGCATAACGGGTCAGCAATACCGGGATGGGAGCGCTGTACTGTACCTTTTTACGCTTCGCCTGCGTACCGTCATCACTTCCCGGCTGGACGCTGCCGCTGCTGTTTTCCGCCTGCCGACGGGTATCGACCGTACTGCTTACCGTGTTCACCTCGCCGCTGTAGACCAGACGAACGGGCTCGAAAGGGCCTTTTTCACCGGCGGTGACATCGAGAAGAATAACCTCGCCACTTTCCACATCCTGCAACTGCACCCGCGTCTGAGGAAAAGCGCTGTCGGCCTTCAGGTAGACAGCTCCACCGGTGCTCTGCACACGCAGCTTACCGTTGAGTGCCGGAGGAAAACCCACCCGGACGTTTTTATCCACAAATACCACCCGTTCCAGCCCCACCTGCAGCGGGATTTGCAAAGGGATACGCTCCCATTTCATAAATTCATCAGCCCTGGCCGGCTCGCTGTTCAGAGAGACCAGCGGCAACAGCAACAATGACAGTGACAGCGCCATCAACCCGGCGCGGGTATCATTACGGATCTTCATTACTGAAATGCTCCTGATTTCGCGGGGATTTCCGTCGGCAATGCCGCCTCCAGACGCTGCGGTACACCGTCATAGCAGTCCAGCGCCAGACCAAACGGATTGCGTTCAGCATCCCCTTCCCAGCGCACCACTTTCAGTGGATAACGGACCAGGGCGCGTTTTACCGGTTCAGCATGAAAATACTCATCCGCCACCAGGTCGAGACGAACCACCCAGTTATCTCTGCTGATAACGCTGACGCTCTTCGACTGATAACCCCGACCGGGAATTTCATACACCACACGAACACGGTCAGTCAGTTCGCCAGCGTTGCTTCTTTTCCGGGCCTCGGTATTCAGATAGTCCTGGCAACCCGGGGTCAGATAGGCTGACAACGCATGAATTTTTGCCGGATAATCCACTTCACCATTTTTCGGCCAGGCGTTGAGCTGCTGGAAAATATAGAAGGCAAAGGAATAAACCGATGACGCCGGTACTTCCCACCAGGGTCGGGTACTGCCGGTACGTAAATCAGGTGGGTTATGGACAGTCAGTTTGTTTGGGGCCAGCATCCAGCCGGCGCAGGTGATTAACAGGAAAAAGGCCAGTACACCGCAGGCAATACGCAGTGTCAGAATATGCTGATCCCGGTCTTTGACCGCATGACGAAAACGGCTCATTTTTCTCTCCCGGTTCGTTTCAGAGACCATCCCCGGGCATCAACGATCAGTGTCGGGTTGCCCAGGCTGTGACGACGTTTGAACGCCTCCAGCCGCTGCCAGATATAGTTTTCCGGCTTGCCGCGTTTAATGCGGCTCAGCCACCGGCCACCGAAACCGATAACCAGTAACGGTGCCAGTAACATGCAGGTTGGGATAATGACCCAGCCGACAAGAGGAATAAATGGCAGAGACAGGAGCAGACCCACGCCCAGACCGGCCAGGGCGGCAAGCCCCATCTCCGGTGTAGTGAATCCGCGAAACACCACCGGTTCACTGTTCAGACGGTCAGGTAAAAAGCGAATGGTCTGCATGGGCCCGCCTCAGAGAATAATTTCGGCGGACTTGCCCAGCAGCCAGATAACGGCAACCAGTAACACCACACCCACCACGATGATGGAGCCAAACTTCGTCCAGGTGGCCTTCTCATTCCGGACCTCAGAAAAAGTATGAACTGCTGCAATCGCCACATTAATGAACGCAATGGCGGCTACTACCAGCCCACCAATAACAACACCATCCTGCAGATAACCTTTGATCTGCCCCATCAGGCCACTGCCGCCTCCTGATTCAGGAGCTTCTACAGTGGGCAGGTCAGCAAATGCGGGTTTACAGATCAGCCAGATCAGAAGCACCAGCGTGAACGTACGGTTAATAACGCGGTCAATACCACGACGCACGCGGGTGGCAACAGACGCAAAGTGATACATAAATTTTTCTCCAGAAATTGATTAATTAATTCAGCTGGCAAACATCCAGATACTCACAACCAGCAGGAGCACGGCCCGGATAGCAAAGCGACCCAGCGCAGCATTCCGAACTTTCTCGTTACTCCAGCCGGTCCACACATCGGACAGTGCCCATGCGGCCCACAAAAACAGAAAGGCCAGCAACACACCGATGCAGACCAGGTGCAGAATGCTGACCTCGACATTGCCGGAAGCCGCTTTAAAGGCGGTGGATTGTGCGGAGGTCATTCCCATCAGGGACGCTCCCGACGATAATTGCCGCTGACAGATGAAGCCCGGGGCTGGGACCGGGATGGCTCCAGATAGCGGTCAATACCGGCACGAATGGTGTTTAAATCGGATGTGGCCTGACGGTAGTCAAAAAAGAAACGCCCCTGCTCAGCAGGATCGGCCTGGGCCGCCGCTACACGGGCACGTTCAAGCGAGGCCTGCACCTGATCCAGCTGGCGCTGGGCTGAGGCAAGCTCGTCTTTTTCTGCCGCCTGTACAGTCGTAGACAATGTGGCCAACAGCAACAGACCGGTGATGCCCGGTATGCAGGCAATATATCGCCAGGCCGGACGGGGATGGTTCATACGCACCTCCTTGAGGATTAACAGGTGCGTACAGAATGCGCAGCCCGGCAGGGCTGGTCAGCGATAAACTCTATTTGCGTTTTTGAAAATTTATGCAGAAAAATAAACAATGCTGGCAACAGTGAGAAGGACGATGATGTCAATCATACGGAGACTGAAGTTGTTCGGTATTGTTCACTGCGATACATATTTGCCAGCTGAACATCTAAGTCAACATGGACACACCATGAAGGGATAATGGCTACGCTATAAAATCAAAAAATGGCGTTCTACAGAGAGTAAGTGCCTGTCTGATCACTTTATGGGATGATACACCCATAGAAACGGGAGACATTGAGTGAACATAATACCGATTCGGAGCGATTACGAATGGACCGCGTTGGAATTCTTTGCGGGTATCGGCCTAGCGAGAGCCGGAATGGAACAAGTGGGAATTAAAACTGTTTGGTCTAATGACTATGACCTGAACAAAAAATCGATGTACGAAGGCCATTGGAAATCTCACAAACTTTTGCTGGCAGACATTCATACCCTGAAAAGCGAAGACCTGCCGATCGCAGATGTTGCCTGGGCCTCCTCACCCTGTACGGACCTCAGTCTGGCTGGTAAGCGAGTAGGCCTAAGGGGAGGCCGGGAATCATCCGCTTTCTTCGGTTTTACTGATCTGCTTGCTGGCATGAATGAGCGCAGACCTGAAGTGATCGTTCTTGAAAATGTCACCGGTCTTGCCTCATCCCATAACAGAGAAGATTTGAGAGCTGCGGTTAAAGAGTTTAACGCATTAGGTTATGCAGTTGATGCTATCACCCTGGATGCCCGACGTTTTGTGCCACAGTCCCGGCCTCGGCTATTCATTATAGGCGCAAAAAATCCAATTGATGGCGGTGAACAGGATTCGTGCCTGAGGCCGGACTGGCTTTCCTGGCTACATAAAGACCCTGAAGTACGTACTTTCATGATGCCTTTACCCAAAGCACCTGATCTATTGAGCCATGGCTTCACTCAAGAGATTGAGACTCTGGCTGACAGCGATCCGCGGTGGTGGAATGCTGACAAAGTTACACTTTTTAAAGAGTCGATGACAACAGTCCAGCGTGAAAGGTTAGAACACTTTGTCGCTCTGGACAGTACAACTGCCCGCACAGCCTATCGCCGCACACGTAGTGGCATTCCTGTATGGGAAATGAGAGCAGAAGATATTTCCGGGTGCTTACGCACAGCGCGAGGTGGCTCCTCCAAACAGGCAGTTGTGATCATGGGTCAGGGGACGCTAAAAATCAGATGGATGACCGGGCTTGAGTATGCACGTCTGATGGGGGCTGGGTGGTACACACTGGAAAATATGCGTGACTCTCAGATTCAATATGGTTTCGGGGACGCCGTCGCGGTTCCTGTTGTTGGCTGGGTGGCCAGGCATATGATCCTTCCGCATCTGGAGGCGGCAAAAAAATCACAGGGAATAAAAGTGAATGGATAAGTTGAGTTACACCGAAGCATACCTTGCAGCGGCAAAAGCCTGGTACGAAGGAGAGCGAGCCAAGAGTGGTTCAATAAATACCAACGTTATGAATGCAGGACTGATTGTCTCACGCATGATGGCTGATGGTATGCCCATTACTGACGAACGCCTGTACAGTGAGGGTAAAAGCCAGGTTCGAGGGCTCAGCGGTTCTACCATATCGAAGATTCTGGAACAACATGGCGAAACCCGTGTTTTCACTCGTGAAGGGGGACGCACATCCAGAGGAACTATCTTCCTTGCTGCAGCATTTCGGGATGTGCTGAACAACACTCAGGTTAATGAAAATGAGCCCGTCGACGCTGCATTGGTTTCAAATCAGCTTGAAGCGTTTTTCACACAATGTGTGCGCCTAGACTATTTTGACAAACAGAGGATAACGGTCGACCTAGATTACAGTAAGCCAGTTTCCTCTGTAGTAAGCGATATTCTTAAGGCAGCAGCGGAGCGTTCCGACAAACCCACCGGGGCGGTACTGCAGCATCTTATTGGTGCCAAACTTCAGTTACGCTTTCCCGACGTTAAAATCGGCAATGACAGGGCCAATGCGGCAGATCTTCACACTGACCGGGAGGGGGATTTTCAGGTAGGTACAACTGCATTCCACGTAACCACCGCCCCTATGGAAAAGTTGATTACACGTTGTGTTGAAAACAAGCGTGCAGGTTACAGGCCCGTTATACTGACCCTTGAAAGCAAGGTTATTGCTGCACGTCAGATGGCCGATAACGTTGGCATGTCCGAGCAGATTGCTGTCCAGGCAGCTGAAACCTTCATCGGCAACAACATTGAAGAAATTGCTATCTATGATGGCGATAAAATCCGTGAAGGTCTCGCAAGGCTTATTCGGACATACAACACACGCATCAATGCTATCGAGATAGATAAATCTCTTATGATTGATGAGCCTCGTTGGATCGTTAACATACTGAACGGCTCCTGAGATATACAGGGGCACCAAGCTTAACGAGCCGCGGCTTGCCACGGGATCTAAGCCGCGGGCCCTAAAAGCAATGACCTACCCCTTGATGTTCAGAACGTCCGCTTCATAGAGATGCCGGTCAAATTAGGTTTACCTCTGTGACGTAACAGCACTTCGGACAAAACGGCACCGATAATACCGATGCTGGCAGGAACGACAGCAAAATAAGGCTGACGCGCCAGCGAATGGCTATTGCGGGGGCTTGCCTGCTGACGAAGACGCACAAAAACAAGTTTTGTACGCCTTCGTCCAGCGCCGATAACTAAAGATATTTCTTGAATGAAGCCGTGGTGACCGTGATAGCAACACCCAGCAATATGGCAGCAGGCAACAGCAGTAGGTTGGGGTATACCGCCGTCGGCCAGGAAAGATACAGCATCATGGGTACTACGATCGCTGGTTTCACCATCTTTTTAGCATGGTGATAAACAAATGAACTTTCATAACCCGCCCCATAGCGCCGAAGATCCCTGCGTCCCAGCCCTTCGACCAGCGAAACCAGCACCACCATCAGAAACAGCGGGACTGACAGAACCAGTATGGTTACCCGTACCAGGGTAATCACGCATATCCATACGGTCGCCATCAGATATTCATGTAGATAGCCCGCGAGCCACCCACTCCAGTTGTTCAGATTACGGGTCAGCTCGTTATCGCTGCCAGTCTGCAACACATTCTGCTGCTTTATCCAGCCAGTAAACCCACTGTCAACAAACAGCCACTGATACGCTACTGTTACCCATTTAACAACAGTCACAGAAGGCTCAGACAGCAACAGGCTACGGGTGAATTCTGTCGACAGCCAGCCCAGTTCGGTATTCATCACCGCCTCACTGTGGGCTGCCCCCGCTTCCGGCCAGAAGAACGCTATGCCGGTGTACTCAATCAGCAGGCTCAACATCAGCGAACCCAGCAGCATGCCGATCAGTGCCCAGGGCCAGCCCCAGAACACATTATAAAGCAAACCATGTGGCTTCTCCGGCCGGGGCGGAGGAGGACTATTACGCTGAGGTTCAGCCACGTTCACCTCCTGCTGGCACAATGGCCGGCGCATCATTCCACCACGCTTCACCACTGTGATAATTGCGGCGCATTTCCTCGGCAATTTTCGCAATACTCTGCGGCATCAGTTTATCATCCACATCACCGGCAGGCAGCGGCATGCGGATTTTCCACAATTGCCCACCTTCCAGCAGGGCGAATGCCTGCCCTTTCGGTAGTGTTACCACATCAGCCGGCTCCAGCAACGGCACCTTGACCGTCCCGACACGATCCTGCGTACTGGAGGTAAAATCCTGGCCCGCACTGATATCGGTATCCTGATGACCAGAGACCAGCGTCTTGGTGTAAATCTCCACCTGCGGCAGTTGCGTGGTCAGGAGTTCGGCGGTACGGTTCTCCCTGACACGTAACATAATCAGATTGTTGAAGTTGCCCTGGACCTGAGCCGTTTTGGCCGCATTGCCGATCCGGGCCTCAATATCCGATGAGGTCTGGGTGTAGGCCGTCACCTGCATGCCGGCGCCGCCCCCTTTGTTAATAAGCGGGATAAATTCATCACCCATCAGCTCATTGAACTCATCACAGTGCAGGTTAATCGGGACCTTGCTCTCCCCCTCTCCCGGTAGCCCGGCATGAATACCGTGCTTGTAGATATGACCCGCCACGCTCACCAGATCGGCAAACATGGAGTTTCCCACGGCGCTGGCCACTTCACTGTCGCTGAGCGCATCGAGGCCGATATACACCACAGCCTTTTTGCGGATTATCTGCTCCCAGTCAAAAATCGGTCGTGAATCGCTCATATCCAGATAGTCCGGTGCCAGCAACTCCGCTGTTTTCCCGGTAGTCAGTTTCTCCAGCAAAGGCAGCAGGGAAGCCACAATTTTATCAAAATAGGTACGGTCATAGCGTACTGCGCTACGCAGGCCATCCAGAATGGGATCATAAAGCTGCTTTCCTTCTTCTGAACTGAGTGCCACCTCAATGGACCAGATACGTACCGCATCCGGCTGCCCCTGCATATTCCGTGGAACATCATCATCCCCCAGAACCTGCTCGTTATTCTGAATTTGTGCCTGTAACGAGGGAAGCTGCTCACGGATAACCTTCTCAGCGTAACGGATATACAGATCGGCAATATTATTCACATAGCGCATAATCAGCGTGTAATCCGGACGTTCCCCCAGTGCCACCAGAGCCCGGGCGATGATGTTGACGAACCGCCAGGCAAACTCGCGAAACGCCGCACTGTTCCCTTCGCCGGACAACTGCCCCGCCACGCGGGACGCCACTTCGGAAACACGACCAAAACGTCCTACTGCGTTATAGCGGGCAGAGATTTCGGGCCAGCCCAGGTGGAAAATATACAGCGCGTCGCCCCGGCCGGCACGGTGTGCTTCAGCCCAGACGCGCTTCATCAGATCGGCATCGCCCTTCGGGTCAAAAACAATGGTAACTTCACCGCGACGAATATCCTGGGTAACCAGCAGCTCTGCCAGGCGTGTTTTCCCCACACGGGTGGTGCCATAGACGATGGTGTGCCCCACACGCTCCAGCAGCGTCAGCCAGACATCCTGCTCATTCGGCTCAATGCCATGCAACACCGGATTACCACCAACCGGCGGCAATGGGCGAACCGGGTTCAGGGGCGAATCCGTACGCAGCAGTTTTCCCAGCCCCGGAGCTGAGTGCTCCGTCCTCATTTCCAGCCAGCGAGCGATCTGATACAACCAGCCCGGCTGCAGGTACTTCGCCACTTCCGGACGTAGCGTATCCTGCAGTCGCTGGGTGTGTTTTTGCGTCCAGCGAAACCCGCGCCCGAGAAACAGGCGCTGACGGCTGACCGGTATCTGTCCGGCGCTCATGACGTAGCGGGGGAGCCGGGTCAGATTGCGGCGATAACGAAGAATCTTCATCCCTTGCCGGGCACGCACAACGGATAACACCGCAAAGCCAGACGCGGTCACATAACTGACTGAAGGTGCCAGCGCCACAGCCCAGGGAGCCTGTACACAAACATATGCCGCCATACCGGCCACGACAGCAGTATTCAGCTCAACCGCCGGACGCAACAGGGCTTCAATCACGTAGCGGTTACTCATTATCTTCCTCCCTGACGATACGGACGCCGCCCTTTGCCATGCGAACATGCGCCACCGCGCCACTGTGCCCCCTTCCCCTACGAGCACGAACCGTCATAAACAGTTCCAGACAAACGCTGATCACCAGAACAATTTTCATCAGCAGGTGTAATGCACGGATATCGTTTTCTGCTGCCTGTTCAAACGGTTCCGCCACTGTCGGGCAGTCAGTTTCCCTTGCTGCCATCACATGCCACTCATCCCCGCTCAGCGGTGCAACAGGGAATACGGCATTGTCCGTAGCGGCATCGATACAGCGCCGCACCATAAGGCTCCCCTCCGGCGCGTTGCGCCAGCGGGCAGCCTCATACGTGTAATAATCCAGCCGCGATGCGACGCCCCCCTGATGCGACAAGAAGGCCATTACCAGCATCACACCTCCGGTCAGTAACGCCGGCCACAAAAAAAGTAAACGGGCGAGGCTGAGACAGCCGGTCCGCAGTAAACGCTGTAAAGAAAATGTCATACAGATGTCCTCTGAAAATATGAACAACCTGACAGCCAGCCATGTCGGCCGGCAAGCAGATCCAGCAAGCGCTGGCCGCTGATGATAAAAAGACGCGGAGAGGTGGAGCAGACCGCCCGACTCATGTGTCCGGTCCGCCCGGTGTGAATGAAAAAACCGCAGCAGGTACGCTGTTCAAGAAGCTGGTCAAAGTCGCGAATATGGGCAGGTGTAATCGCCCGGCTGTAGCGTTTGGCCTGGATCAACCAGCATTCGTCATCAATAATGACCTGTCCGTCAGTGCCGCCATCCCCGCTGTAAGACGCATTACGAACGACCGTCAGCCCCTGTCGTTCCAGCGCCAGCAACAGCAATTCCTCAAATACATAAGGGTTAATTTTGCGCAGGTACCGCATACGCTGGCCGTCCCCCGGCAAAGTGCCCAGTTTTTCCAGCACCCGTGCCGCCGCAGCCTGATAGCGACGGTGGCGACGAACGCTGGCTTTCTCCCGCTGGCGAAAGCTCAGACGCAGCATCACCACGATAAACAGCGCCGCCAGAAGCAGGGCCGGCAATGGGTTGACCAATAGCGCAGCACTCAGTTGCAGTGCGCTCATCACGGCCGTACCTGTCGGGACAATCCGGTATCGGTGATCAGCACTGGGTAATGCCGTAACTGCAAACGGCGGGCCAGCTCAGAGCCGGATGCCGGCGCCATCGGAACACCGGGAGCCAGATCCCGCAATGACTCAACAGCCGAAGCACTGTCAACACTGACAATCATGCCTGCCGCATGTCGGGCAATTAGCGCCTGCGCATTCTCCGCCAGCCAGTACCGTGACTGTTCGTCATCACCGATAAGGAAAAGCGCACCAATGCCCGGCAACTGCAGCGGACGATCCTCCACCGTCCCCGGCATCATCTCCGGCGTGCTGATCGGAAACATCGCTGCCATCGCAGAAACTGGCGGGGTTGCCGGTGACGCCTCCGGCAGGCCGGGTTGTTTATTAATGCCGTCAAAATAAGGCGTGGCATCCTCCCCGCCGAGGTCAGCGAGGACGTTCAGTCCGGCATGGCCCGTCAGGGGCAGAAAAAGACACATCATTAAAAACAGTTTTTTCATCAGGGTTCACTCCCGGGCTCAGTCCAGATAAAACCAGGTTCAGGGGCAATGGCTGCCACTGTCTGCGGTAATAAAGAAGGCGGCAACAAAGAGGACTGGCGGGGCGTGCCGCTGAGACGGACAAGATGACGTTTCACGATAGTTTTGTATCGTGCTGCAGCTTGCCCACCCGCCGGATGGTGATAACAACCGGCCGCATCCAGCCAGCTACCCGGTTTACGCTCCCAGCACTCGCGCAGAATGCTGGCTGCAGCATTGAGGTTGGTGTACGGGTCAAACGCTGCCCAGGTCGACACAAAGTGATGCCCGTTCCAGCCCAGGTTTACCTGAGCCAGACCGACATCAATACGTTTAAGGGAATAGCGTGACATAAAAACCTGCAGTGCCCGCCAGGCCACCAGACGGCTGGCGTAGCGGTATCCCTTACCCGCCACATTAATCGTCCACGGCCAGGGACGACTCACCGCAGGCAGATTTGTCTTCTGCCTGACCACCGCAGCAATTGATCGTGGTGCCATAGCGGTTTCCGTTAGCGAGACAGAATAGAGCGCTTCCGGCGGTACTCCATGCGCAACGGCCACCCGGATATACCCTTCCGGTACAATCTCGCCTGCTGCCGTTGCACTGCCACTTACAGCCAGCATCAGGGCGATCAGAATGCGGCGATATGCCATCCTTTTTCTCCCTGTTGCAGCAACACCGGCATCATTCCGTCGCCAAAGCGCAGCCAGCGGCCACCGTCATGGTTCAGCGTAATCTGGCGAGAACGGACTTTTTCCGCCGGGATACGGTGAGCACGGGCCCACTGGCGTAACTTATCGTCACTTCCCTCGCTGTCGACCAGGTAAATATCAACCGGACGATTGTCACTGAGCACCGCAGACAGCCGCGCATCGCAGGTCGGACAGTTCTTCGACTTAACGAACAACGCCAGACGCCCCCCGGTATCCCGGGCAACACCGGCAGCATTCCCCAGATTCACCGGCAGTCTGTCCGGATAAAGCCGTTGCCATGCCGTATTGATTTCCCGCTGGAAATCCAGTTCTTTTTGCGTACGGGCAAATTCCTCTTTAACCCATTTTTCCGCATACTGACGGCGCTCTGCCGGCGTGCGGGCCTCAATCCCCAGCGCCGAGAGTGGGTCCAGCCCCGGGGACTGAATCCCCCTGGGGCCATTCATCAGTTGCTGATACCGCTGGAAATCCTCCGGGCTTAGCCCCCATTCGCCGGCTTTTTGCTGCAGGGACTGCGTCTGGCTCTGAGTAGTTTGCGAGTTTTCAACTACGGAGGTATCCGTGGCCGCCAGAGCCTGCGAACTCAGCATGACCAGCGCCAGAAAAGTCAGTTTCAGTTGCATGATGGTTTACTCCACCTTAAGGGCGGTCAGGTGCCCGTTGACACGGAAAGTCGCTTCGCTGTAACCGGCACGCACCAGCGTCCAGCCGGAGACGGTTTCCCCTTCACCGATAAGCGCTATCTGCGACAGGCTGTGGTAACCGCGGGGGGCTACCGCCGCCCACGACTCCGCGCCTCGCCTTTCCACGCCGGTCAGCACAAACGGTGCATAGTGCGCAACAAGAGCCGTCGAACGGGGTTTTACGGGTAGAGGTTTTTTGACGTCTGTCGGTGTTTTTTCCTGAGCCGGGATCGCAGCAGCCGGTACCCTTTTCAGGACATTCAGCTGCTCAGTAAGCGCACTCAGCCGGCTCAGCCTGGCCGCCATCTCCTGCTGCGCCTGTTGTAGCCGTGCGGCAGATGCCTGCAGAGTGGCCAGTTCCTGCGAGGGCCCGGTCCGGGCTTCGGTCTCTTTCTGCAGTGTGGCCACACGCTGCTGGTTATCGGCCAGCCCGGCCTGCAGCGTTGAGATCTGCGACTGAAGGGTGGATAACATCGTGCTGGTTGTAGCGGTATTGTCCTGCGCTTCCAGACGTGAAAGGCGCATATCCAGGTCAGTCACGCCGCTGACCAGTACATACAACACAAAACCGGCTGCCGCCATCATCAGACAAAGACAGACGCCGGCAGCAGACCACCATGAACGCAGACGCCTCTTTTTCCCGGCGGGTACAGACTCAGTGATATTCTTTTCGCTCATTTTTTCAGAAACCCTCCCTTAACCGGGGCGGGTGCCTTCTGGGAAGTCAGGACAGGTGGTAACTGGCTGGCCGGTAACTGATACCCGTCACGCAGACTGTGACAGACCACGCGCTGAACATCATCAACCTCCAGTTGCCAGGCCGGGCCAGCCATCACCTGCAGGGCGGTGCGCAGGCGCATGGGCCCCAGTTGATACTGCACGGCCGGCAGTGGCTGGCGGTACAGTACGCCGTTTGCCGGTCCCGTGGCGCAAAGCGAATAGCCGGACTGCTTCAGGATATAGCGCAGGGCATCCGCCACTATAGGGCGCAGGGATGACGGGATACGTATATCAATAATCTGCGACAGCGGATCGCGCTGGGCAGCCATCGGATCCGTGCTGACCAGCAGATAACGGTCATAACGCACCACCTCCGGGGTTCTGGCATATTCATCAGGCGCGACGGTCTGAACATTGCGGGTGACAGCCACGGAAGGCGTGGGCACAGCGGCATCACGCAGCAGTAGTTTCTGAGGTGAAGAGGAACAGCCAGCCAGCAACAGCAGCGGCAGAACAACAGACAGGGTCTTATAACGGGGTTGAAATTTCATCCGGGGTTTCCTTTACAGTGATTAACAGGCCTCACTGTGCGAAATCCCCCCGCATTCACTCAATTAACAACTGATTTTCCACAGATGAAAAAAAACGCCGACCGTAAGGTCAGCGTTCTGTTTGTCAAATTACACCGGTTAATGTCGTGGAATCGCACCTTTAGCGCCACGAAGCAGCCCTTCGGTACTCAGGTCCTCATCCAGTTCAGGCCAGTGGATACCATAACCAGCACCACACAGCTCCCAGTTTTGTCGCTGCTCAGTTGTACCAGCAGCAAGACGCGGGAACCAGGCAACGGGCACAGAGATACTGCGTCCATCCATGAGATCAACCGTCAGGCGATCATCATCAATACAGACATTCATTACGCGAATATCATTCTCACTTTGTAAAGTAAGCATCCCAGGCCTCCCGGAGTGTTATCTGATATTCTTTAACCAGACGTTGTAATTCACGAAGCTCGTGCGAAGCAAATCCCACACTACGCGCGACACTGATATCATGTAACCATATTTTAGCGGTTGCATTGCCTTTATCAATATGGACATGCGCCGGTTCATTAGGTTCATGGCTGTAAAAGTAGAATCGATAAGCGCCGATCCTTAATACTGTAGGCACAATATTCTCCCTGTCAGATTGCGTGTATGGTCACGCGATTAACGCCATAGCCACACCCGATAAAGGGGATGTCGTCGTCAAAATCCATCGGCATGCCGGCAGCAGAGCTTCCGGTTGACGACGGCCCAACCTGGGACGGCTGACCACCTGATACAAGCTGCTGAGGTTGCCCCCATCCCTGCTGTTGAGAGCCCTGGTGTTGAGAGGAGGAGCTGCCCGAGTGCTGACGACTACCCAGCATCTGCATGCTACCGTTCACGTTGACCACCACTTCGGTAGAATAACGATCCTGGCCATGCTGATCCTGCCATTTACGGGTACGTAACTGGCCTTCAATATACACTTGTGAGCCTTTACGCAGATATTCACTGGCCACTTCCGCCAGTTTGCCGAACAGCACAACACGGTGCCATTCGGTCTGCTCTTTCATTTCGCCGGTTTGCTTATCGCGCCAGCTCTCTGAAGTCGCGATCGACAGCGTGGTCACTGCGTTACTGTTGGGCATATAGCGCACTTCAGGATCCTGGCCTAAATTTCCAACCAGAATGACTTTGTTAATTCCACGTGAAGCCATGATGCTCTCTCCTTATGCCCACTCACGTTGAGTCCAGGCACCAGTGGTGAACGCCTGAACCGCTTTTTTATGGGTACTGAAGTATTCTTCAGACTCACGGGAAACAGGTCCCTCATGATTTGCCGTACCGATATAATAACCGCGACCGCTTTTGAGCACCTGCAAAGGTAAAGTAAAACCGAACTCTGCTGCCAGAATTCCTGTTGAATTATTCATGATGTGTTTCCTTAATAAAGAAAACAGACCTCCCTGAAGGAAGGTCCGTTATTCAGGGAGGTGAGGGTAAAAATAACTCAGAAAGAATTTTCAGCGTATTCGGGCTGAGCAGTACCGTTCTGAGGCGGCATGGAGTCCGGTTTTTCAGTCTTATAAACCATATCCTGGCCTATTTTTATCCAGTCCACTTTTATTAAGCGGGCTTTCAGGCTGACACGCTGCTCGCCGGCATGATCGCCTTTGTTAAGCGTAAAGATATCCGTGGACGGATTACTTAAGGTGAAGCCGATAAGGACTTTTTTATCCTCATCAACGGCTTTCTGACAGCGACCAATCAGGCTGGTCGCTTCTTTGCCGGCAACGGAAACATCAAAGCGAACATATACCGGGTTATCCGTCGGACCACTCAGCGCGTTAATCACACAACTGAGAAAAGAGCCGTTCTGAAGATTGACCTGGCGAATATTGCTGAGATATCCCAGACCTTTAATGGTCAGGTTGAAATATTCCGTTTTGCCGGAAGCAGGATTATTTGCAGACATGATGTTTTCTCCATGGAGGTAAAAATAAGATACGACGGAGAAAACATCTGCCCGGACGGGAGTGTTTTTCCCGTCGGGGAGTCAGAATCAGCTAAATTCCGACTGTCTGGTGAGTCATTAAGAAACCTTCATCGCCGCGTCATAGTGCGCATGTACTGGCGATATCTGCTTTCAAAGGTGCGCAGATGTACCACATTCAATATGCTCTCCCTTTCAGGCTACGGGAGAATTCTTTTGCAGCCACCCGAAGGCGTTTCTCACAGACCGCTGAAACATTGGTGGTCGTAAAAACGACAATTAAGCACGACCATCATTAAACTGCCCGGCGAGAATGTCAACCTGAAACCAGAGGAGGTGCTGCTGCGAGTTGCAGAATAAAAAAAGGCGCCGTTGCCGACGCCCTTATGGCCAGTACCAGAACCTGCGGTGTCTCATCATTCTCCGGGGATTAAGGACATTATCCCGACGCGGTTTTCACGGAGTGTATGCGTCTTGCAGGCCAGTCGGAACGTACAATTCACTGCCTGCCGGGCCAGGCTATCATCAGACCCCGTTAAAGTCCGTGACAGCCCCGTAGCCTGCGGGGTACCTTTGCATCAAAGCGAGTTTACAATAGCAGAACTTACTGCCCTGGTGTACCCAAAACCATTATTGCGGTGCAGAGAATTCCGCTTTCGTCTTTGCTGCCGGTTTTTTGCCCCGCGCGGTTTTCCGACCCTTCCCGCCATTTTTCCCTGCAATAATACCGCTACACTCCGGATAACGAATACATCCCCAGAAATCACCATTCTTTCCCTTACGCTTGCGGGTCGGCCCCTTACAAACCGGGCAGGGTGGTGTCACAGGCGCGGTAATCTTCACTGTATCACTCCTCCCTTTGTCAACCAGATGGCGGGTCCACTGCAGCTGTTTCTGCATAAAGGTATCCAGCGGCATTTTCCCCTGAGCGATATCATCCAGCGCCTGTTCCCACAGCGCGGTCATACCGGGGCTGGTCAGCGTTTCGGGCAACGCCGCTATCAGTTCCCTGGCCAGCAACGTGGCGTGGATATGTTTGCCTTTTTTCTCCAGGTAATGACGGGAGAAAAGCGTCTCCAGTACCCCGGCCCGGGTCGCTTCGGTTCCCAGTCCCGCATTATCACGCAGCACTTTTTTCAGCTTCGGATCGCTGACAAAACTGGCAGCATTTTTCATCGCAGCAATCAACGTTCCCTCGGTAAACGGGGGTGGTGGACTGGTTTTTTTGTCTTCCACCGCTGCGCCATTGACAATACAGTTGTCACCTTTGTTTAACGGTGGCAGCGCCATGTCGGCATCGTTATCACTGGTATCTTCAGATTGCTCATTCTGATGGTCCTTCTGAAATAACAGTTTCCAGCCCGTGACAACATTGACTTTCCCTCTGGCCCGGAACAACTGCCCGCCGATGTTAAAAGAGGCGTCGGTCACATCAGACTCCTGCAACGGCAAAAACTGCGCAAAATAATGCTGTCGAATAAGCTGATAAACCTTCAGCTCATCCGCGCTGAGGCGCGAGAGATCAAATGCCTGGCGTGTGGGAATAATGGCATGGTGTGCCGTGATTTTTTTATCATTCCAGACCCGGGAGACAAACCCGCGGTCCAGTTGGGTCAGCACCGGTGCAACTGACGGATCGGATTTGGTGACGGCGGTCAGTACATCAGGAATTTCCTGCTGCATCGATGTCGGAAGATAACCACAGTCGGTTCGCGGATAGGTCGTCGCTTTATGCGTTTCATATAATGACTGGGCGACAGCCAGCGTCTCTTTAGCCCCCATCCCGAATTTACGGGAGCAGACCTGCTGCAGCGTTCCCAGATCGAAGCAAAGCGGGGCCGGTGTTTTATCGCGCTTCTGGCTCACTTCAAGTACCGTTGCGCCCTTCTGCTGCTGGCAGAGTTGTCCAACGGCTTTCGCCGCCTGCTGATTCACGCAGCGCTTTTCATCATCGCAGTACTGCGCCGCCGCCTGCCAGATCGCGCTGAAACGCACGCCATCTTTCTCAAGCAGAGCCTGCACCTGCCACCATGGGACCGGGACAAAATCAGCGATTTCTTTATCACGGTTAACCACAATGGCCAGCGTCGGCGTCTGAACCCGCCCAACAGACAACACGTCGGAAACACCGGATTCACGAGCTATCAGAGTATAAAGGCGGGTCAGATTCATGCCGATAAGCCAGTCCGCCCTGCTGCGCCCTAGCCCCGCATCATACAGTTTTGCCGTATTTTCCCCGGGAAGAATACCGGCCAGCGCCTCCCGGACGCTGGCTTCGTCCAGCGCGGATAACCATAGCCGACGTACTTTGCCACGATATCCACAATACGCCAGCAGCTCACGGGCAATAACCTCACCTTCCCGGTCAGCATCGGTGGCAATAATCACCTCTCCGGCCTGCTTCAGCAACTTACTGATAACCGTAAACTGATCCCGGGTCTGGGGTTTGACCACCATTTTCCAGTTATCAGGTAAAACCGGGAGCACATCGGCCCGCCAGGGTTTACCAAACTGTTCGCCATAAGCATCCGGGCTGGCCTGCTCCAGCAGATGGCCAATGGCCCAGGTGACGGTGATATTGCCACCGCTGATAAATCCCTGTCCCCGTTTACTGATGCCGAGAACCCGCGCAATATCTTTCGCCTGAGACGGTTTCTCACACAGATAAAGCTGCATGTCTCACCCCCTCTCAGCTCTTTTCGCTCTGGCGAACAGAGTGTTCCCGCAGAGGCGATGAAAAAGAAGATCGCTTTTTACCGGAGAAAATATCGGGATCGGGTTCACCCAACCGCGCCAGGGCCTCTTTCCCACGGCCGGTCAGATTAATAATATCGCTTCGGTTAACCGCCACGGTGTAATAAGGCTGAATAGTCCCATAAACCTGTCTGACAGCATGTCCTCCTCTGTTGAGATACTGATCGCGCTGAGCGCGTGAAATCAGCCCATAATGGAAAGCCTGAAACGCTTTCATTGCCAGTTGGTCGTAACCGACCAGCAGCCATACGCACCGGTACCCCAGGGGGGAACGACTGTAAACGCTGATATTCAGAGGATGCGCAGACGCAATGTCAGAAAGCGTTATCCCTTTTGGAACCGCTGTCAGGATCACATCCAGCTCATTCACTATCTTACTGATCTTATTGGACGCCATGTGAATCGTGGTTTCCAGCTTCACCAGTACCATATCAGCATAAGGGTTATCTGAGGCTGAATCCCGGGAAGCCACCCCGGCACGCTGAATGGCCTTAGGCATACTGATAATTTCAGGCCGCTTTTTCTCATGATGACTACGGGAATCGCTGTCGCTTTGCTTACGCCCTTCCCATAATCTGATGGCATAGTGAGTATGAAGTTCCACCGAAAGCGCGGACTGTAGTG
Source organism: Citrobacter sp. wls710 (assembly GCF_005281115.1). Classification (NCBI taxonomy): domain Bacteria; kingdom Pseudomonadati; phylum Pseudomonadota; class Gammaproteobacteria; order Enterobacterales; family Enterobacteriaceae; genus Citrobacter; species Citrobacter sp. wls710. Next base: position 9,688 of record NZ_SZXD01000026.1, on the reverse strand, counting down.
CGCCTGCCCGCAGTGAAGATGCTTCATTACCGACCTTCGCATCCGCGTTCTTTTTACCCTTTTCCATATATAGCCCCTTGCTGTTGCGATATCTCAGTCAGGATTGAGATAGTCCGCAGCAAGAGGAGACTGGACAATTGAAAACCAGATCGCCGGGCGATGAAATTTTGATTTATCCCTTACCAGTAGGTATCGAACACATATTAACCATAGCTGGCAGTACCAGTTCGCTCAATTGTTGACCACTGTTGGCAGTGCCAACAGTGGTCACTTTTGAACCACCATCAACAGTACCATAAGACAGTATGACTTCCCGTAAGAGAAGCGCTGACCTACGTGGGATATTTACCGCGGGCTAGCACCGTGGTCAGTGCCACATGGGTGAGCTAGCGCTACACTCTAATATTTCCACTACAGAGAATGAGATGAACGCATCCCCCTGTTGAATGCAGAGCACAGAGAGGAACAAGGGACTAGTGTGACGCCTCACAGATTTCTGGCATCATTGTGCCCATGTCAACGACGAGTAAAAAGTGGTTCCTCCGCAACCTGGGGGGGGGAAATTTTCATACCAGAGGACTCGTAATCCGTCGCCTCAGTAGCCCGACCCCGGCCCGACCATACATCTGGTGTTTCAGCATCTTCAGCCGGTTTACATGCCCTTCAACAACACCGTTACTCCATCTGCTACTGATGGCTTCACATATGCAGCTACTCGCAGAAGCTCAACAAAGCCACTTAGCTGACACTGGTGAACCACCTTACTTGTTTTCATTTGTCTGCTTTTTTTCTTTATAAAATATGTTATGTTATAACATATTCATTATGATGTAATGCCAACCTATGAAACTTAAGCCTTCTTTGATAGCTCTCGCAGTTGCAGTAAATACTTCACCTCTGGCCTGTGCAGCAGATGAAACCATCGTCGTCACCGGCAGTGACGTATCCGACTATTCCGCCGAATCCGACTCGGCACGTCTTTCATCCGGTTCAGCCTCACGTCTCGGTCTGACCGATAAGCAAACGCCACGCCATACTGAAACCATCAGCGCCAGAACCATTACGGCTAAGGGCAAACGCACGCTCACCGAAGTCGTTGAAACCGCCCCAGGCATGTCCGGCACCAGCTCACCTACGCTCTCAAACAGCGTTTCACTGCGCGGCTTCTCCGGCGTTTCCTGGCTGCTAAACGGCGTGGCCGTACCCGGTAGCACCATTCAAATCGCCGACCCGGTTCATTATGAAAACGTGGACATCCTGTATGGCACAGGCTCCGTTTTAAATGGTCTGAGTTCTGCCGGTGGCAGCGTCAACCTGATATCACGTAAAGCAACCTTTGGTCGACAGCCAGTGGAAGCTGACTATAGCTGGTCAAGCTATAACAGCCATCGCGCCCACATCGGCGCGGGCGGTACGCTTGTTGAGGGTATAGCTGCTGGCCGCGTGGATGTGAGCGCATCAAATACCGGCACTCAGGTTGATAAAGAGCGCAGTCGCCCGAAGCGCATCAGCGCACAGCTCCTGCTGACGCCGACCGATAACACACAGGTCACTTTTGACATCGATCGTAGCTTAACGGATATGCGCAATCCCTATTTCGGGACGCCTGTCATCAACGGCAACGTTGATCGCGACTTGCGCCATGTAAACTACAACAACATTCAGGATGCGCATATCCGCAGCCAGGCAACCTCATTCCAGTCAACCCAGTCCTGGTATGCAACGCCTGATGTAACCTTTGATAACCAGTTCTATTATTACAAAGGATTCCGCGAATGGCAGAACGTTGAACGCTATTACCCGTCAAACAAAGCGGGCTATGTTACCCGTGATTCTTATGGCGATCTTGCTCATGATGACAAGCTGACTGGCAACCGTACAATGGTCACCTGGGATCACCCGATTGCATCATTCGCCAACCGCGTGACTGCGGGTGTCGATTTTTCAAAACGCGAATTCCAGTACTATTCTAACGGCTTCCCGGGGGGCGAAGATGTTCTGTTGACCAACCCCGCCTCCAATGACTTTCGCACCGGTGCGGGTGGCAAGATGCGCTCACCTGTTCGTCACATCACTCAGAACCAGTATGCCTTGCTGCTGGAAGACAATCTGAATATCACTGATGCTGTCGCCCTGTTAAGCCAGTTGCGCTATACCAACCTGGACATGCACTGGAATTACCAGCAGGACAATAAAACCATCAATCATAGCTATAGCTTTATGAGCGTTGGTATTGGGCCGAGCTGGGCCATTAACGAAAACTGGACGGTATATGCCAACTATTCCACAGGTAAAGAGCCCGGCAGCGATATCTTCTTTATCAGCCCTGAACAAACGTCCCTGCCACTTACAGAAGTTCAGCAATATGAAGCCGGTGTAAAAGGGACATTCGACCACGGCGAAATGAAGCTGGCCGTTTACGATCTCCAGAAAAAAAATCTTTATCAGCAATCGGCTGTCCAGGCCGGTGTATGGAATGCGGTTGGCAAGCAGACTTCGCGCGGCATCGAGTTCAGCGGATTGATTAAACCGCTGGATAACGTCGCACTGGCGGGTAATGTGGCTTATACCCATGCGCGCTTTGACAATTTCAAACAAGGTACGCAGGACTTTTCCGGTAATCAGCCGCGCTATATCCCGGAGTGGACGGCTAACCTTTCTGGCCGTTATATGCCGATTAGCAAACTGGGGCTGGGCGCGCAGCTCCACTATGTTGGCAGTAGCTATAACGATGATGCCAACAAAAACAAAATGGGCGATTACACGACTGTCGACCTGAACGCCGATTATGAAGTGATTAAGGACGTTACCGTAGGCACCCGCGTGCGTAACCTGACGGATCGCTTCTACACCTGGCAGCGTACTTATACAGGGCAAGAAATGATTGCGCCAGGTCGAACTTACGAAGCCTATGTCAACATGCGCTTCTGATGAAACGCCTGGCCTCCCTCGCATTGCTGGCAACCTTCGCCAGCTTTGCGCATCCCGTTACGTTGCAGAATTGCGGAAGATCCTGGACGTTTGAGCATGTACCACAGCGGGCAATCGTCTATATGCCGACCGCAATGGAAAACATGCTCGCATTACGTCTGGGAGATTCCGTGATCAGTGCTGTCGGTTATCGGCCAGATGAAGATACCGCGCCCTCCCCCTGGTATAAACCGCTAAAAGCACGTCTCGACAGTTCGCCCTGGTCGGGAGAGGCCTTGCTGAGTTCCCGGCCAGATTTTATCTATTCCGGCAGCTATTACTGGTTTAACAGCCCGGAGACCGCCGGTCGTGAAAGGATGGCTGAATGGGGTATTGGAAGCTGGCTCATTGAAGGGATGTGCAATGGCCTACAAAGTGGGCCCCCTGCGCCTGTAACCTTCGACAGCATCTATGACGAGTTGCGTAATATTGCGCGCATATATGGCGTGGAGCCGCGTGCAGAGGCGCTTATCAATGAACTGAAGCAACAGGTCGCTGCTGACAGCCGCATAAAACTGCCACGCAGAACGCTCATGTGGTGGTATTCCGGTACGGCAACACCTTATGTGGCGGGTGGTTATGGCGCTTCTGAGCTGTTAACCAAAACCATCGGCAGTAAAAATATCTTTGATGACAGTGCTGAACTGTGGCCTGCCATGAGCTGGGAGGTCATTGCCGAACGGGACCCTGACTACCTGATCCTGGGCGATCTGCAAAGGGGGGGAGATGGCGATAGCGCCCGGAGCAAAATCGATTTTCTTGAACGTAATCCCCTCACCGCAGGCATGAAGGCAGTTAAAGAAAAACGTTACATCATTTTACCTGGCTATGACATGGACGCATCTGCGCGCTCAGTTCTGGCCCTTCACCGACTAGTCACACAAATACACGCTAAGGAACAACATGACCTTTCCAGCCCGCGAATTACTGAAAAACTGGGACGAACAACAAAGCGCCTACATCGCTCACCGTGAAGAACGCTATAACGCCGCGCTGGATGTTCTGGCAATGCTATATGGCGAAGAATTCCATGTGGTGGATCTGGCCTGTGGTCCAGGCTCATTCAGCATGCGTCTTCTGAATCGCTTTCCGGCGATAAGAGTAACGGCTATTGACCTCGACCCGCTTCTGCTTACGCTGGCCAAAGAAGCCTTATCTGAATACAGTGACCGTATTCAGTTCTTCAGCGGCGATATTGCAACAGCGGATTGCTTTGCCGCTATTACCGACAAACCGCAGGCCGTTGTTTCCAGCACGGCCATCCACTGGCTGCTGCCGGAACAGCAGGTCGCGCTTTATCGCAACATCTTTAACCTGCTGGATGAACATGGCTTATTCATGAACGCCGATCATCAGCGATTTGATAATCGCAATCCATGCCAGAAACGGATTGCCCAGCTTCATGACGAAGATACGCAGAAAAAAGCCTGGACAGCGGGAGTGCAGGACTGGGATAGCTGGTTTGCATCGGCCACCCGTCATCATGAGCTGGCTGATTTGATGGACGCGCGCACCGCTATCTTTAAAGACCGCCCGACACCACTGCCCACCACGGTCGAATTCCAGCTCGCTGCTCTGCGCCAGGCGGGTTTTAGCGAAACGGGTACTCTCTGGCAATTCCTGGATGATTATGTGATCGCTGGCTGGAAATAATCATGCTGCGTTCTCCTGTTTTTCGCCTTTCCATGCTGTTTCCGGCCCTGATGCTGGCGTTTTGCATTGCCATTATGTATGGCCCGGTGACCTTTTCCATGAAGGACGTGGCAAATGCCATACTGGCAGGCTACTGGCATAGCGATACAGCGGGAACGCTTCATCAGCGGATCGTATGGTCTCTGCGTATGCCGCGCACCCTGCTTGCTGCGCTGGCGGGTGCCGCATTAGCGCTGGCCGGAACGGTGCTCCAGTCGTTGACACGTAATCCTCTTGCCGACCCCTGGGTGTTGGGGATCTCATCCGGCGCAGGGTTTGGCGCGGTACTGGTCATTGCGCTTGGTCTCAGTGCGGGCTGGGCCGCTGTACCTGCCGGAGCGTTCTGTGGCGCGATGCTGGCTTTCGCACTGGTGCTTTTCATGGCGCGGAAATCGCTATCCGGCCAGTCCAGCCGTTTTATCCTGACCGGCGTCGCCGTGACACAGCTTATCTCCGCAGCCACATCATTAACCACGCTCTGGAAAACGGATGCAGACACCACGCGAGGGGTGATGTTCTGGCTACTGGGAAGCTTTGCACAGGCATCCTGGCGTCAGGTACTGCTTTGCGCACTGGTGCTGTTGCCGATATTTCTGCTCTGCTGGTGGCGGGCAATAGAGCTGGATGTGCTCACGTTCGGCAATGTGACGGCGGCGTCGCTTGGTGTGGACGTTGGCGCAATCAGGCTCGCCCTGTATTGTTTATTGACCTTATTGACTGCGGTCATTGTGGCATGTTGCGGAGCAATAGGTTTTATTGGGCTGACCGTGCCTCATATCGCCCGCATATTCATTGGTCATCGCCATCGTTCGCTGCTGCCGGCATCCATGCTGTGCGGCGCGACTTTTACCGTTCTGGCTGATACGCTTGCCCGAACGCTGTTTGCGCCCCGTGAATTACCCGTCGGCATCCTGACGGCGATGCTCGGGGTTCCGGTATTTCTGTTCCTGATTTCACGGACTTCCCGATAAAATACTGACGAAGGCGATCCCTGGCAGAAAGCCCGCTAAAAAGCGGGCTTTCTGCCATTTACCCGTGACGAGCGCCACCGGAAACGCTCAGATAAGCATTTCCGGCCTGAACAGCGCGCTCAGATTCATTGTCTTGCCCGACACTATGAACTCCCCCTTCCCTGTATAGTGAATCGTCTCAGGGTGTTCCGGTGATGTGGCCACATGCGCCTTCACGACCTCGAAAATGAAAAAATTGTAGCGTTCCACCAGCACATCATCATACAAACAGCACTCAAAATTCGCATAACATTGCTGGATCAGCGGGGCATCAACCTCATCAGCTTCCTGTGCCGTAAGATTAAATTCGGCAAACTTATCGATGTCAGCGCCGGACGTGTTGCCGATTCGCACGACCGTCTCGGCCAAATCCGTCAGCGGAACGTTGATCACGCATTCCCGGCTATGACGGATCATCTCAAAACTATGGTTGCCGCCCGAAATCATCAGCCCGACCAGCGAGGGAGAAAATTCCAGAACGGTATGCCAGCCCAGCGTCATGATATTGGTCTTCCCGTTCCATTTGGATGACACCAACACAACCGGGCCCGGTTCTAAATACCGGCGAACCTGACTGACCGGATAATCAACTTTAGTGATAGCTAAGCTCATAAGATGACTCCTGTTAAAGTGTTCCACAAAAACAGGCCACACTGCTGCGGCAATACCTGAGCAGTCCTCACGCTACAGCATACTCTCTCTCGTCATATCGCAAAAAATTAACCATACTAATGAAATGGTTTTATGACCGTAATCAGGGTTCCGCGATTCACCTCTGGCAGGCATGACCGTCTGACCTACACTTTTTAACAATAGAATTTCAGGCCAACCACAACAACTCAGTGCAGAGGACATTATGGTATCTCTACCTTTTACCCGCTCACTGCGGTTTACGACGGGCACCGAGCTGGAACTCCAGTTAATCGACAGAAACGATACCAGGCTGGTGGATAAAGCGGATATCGTGCTGGCCGATATGGCGCACACTCAGCAAATAAAGCATGAGCTAACCAAGTCAATGATTGAACTGAACAGCTCTGTACACTCTTCGGTGTTTAAACTGTATGAAGAATTATCTTTATTAGCCTGTAACGTCAGGGAAGTCGCCAGAAAACACGGCTGCGATGTTACCGGCGGCGGCCGCCATTTAGATGGCGACTGGCGAGAACAGGTGATTAGCGATTTACAACGTCATCAAAATCTGGCCGTACGCTATGGCTACATCACCAAAATGGCCTGTGTATTTGGGCAGCATATTCATATTGGCGTTCAGGATGGCGATGACGCCATTTATCTGTGTCATGCGCTTATTCCCTACCTGCCCCATTTAGTTGCACTCAGTGCCTCTTCGCCGTGGCTGGATGGCGTGGATACCTCTTTTTCAAGTTCCCGCTTTACCGGGCAGAACGCCTTTCTGAACAGTGAACTGATTGAAAACATCTATAACTGGGACGAGTTCGTCGTATTTTATAACGAGATGGTCGATGTCGGGATCATTAAAAGTATCAAAGATATTTACTGGTACGTCAGGCCACAGCCTGCTCTGGGCACAATTGAAATCAGAATATGCGATATGCCGCTGACAATATTTCATGCCGCAATGCTCACAGGCTATAGCAAAATACTGGCTCAGTATCTGTTAGCCAACCGGACGAATATCGTCAAAAAACATCATGCTATTGAAAAATACAATATCTTTAACGCCCGGCGCGATGGCTTACAGGCCAGCTACGTCAACACGTTAACCAGGCAGCGTCAGTCGCTGGCGAGTCAGATATTGCAGACCGTAGAGAACCTGTCATTACGCACCCACAGTGATGAGGATAAGTACGCTCTGCAATATATTGCCCGGTATGTCAAAAAGGGCATCAATGATTCAGACAGAATACGCAATATGATTAAACGCGCGGTGGACTTAAACACCGTCATGAAACGTATGCGACAAATGCTGCTATCAGCACCAAAGAATTATAAAAAATGATGCACGCCAGGGCCGAAAATAGTGATTCGGCCCTTTTATCAGACTATTTTTATTCAGCGGACGACCAGCGTTAGCGTTCATTGCCCCCGTTGTCTGTCTGCTCAGGTTTACCGCCATGGTCAGAACCCTAAAGGCTCGCTGCCGTGACTGCCACGACGTGTTTCAGCTCACCTACGCTTATGAAGCCCATAAACCCGAAGTTAAAGAGCAGATCACCGAAAGGCTTTCAACGGTTTCGGCGTTCGCGATACCGCCAGAACACTGAAAATTGGCATCAACACCGTCATTCGTACTTTAAAAAACTCGCGCCAAAGCGAATAACGTCGTCTCCCATCGCCCATGCTGATGTGGCGCTTATCTGTGAATGTCAGTTTTAAAACGCCCCTCGGGGAGAAATCGCCCATCTGGTCATTGATTCCACCGGTCTTAAAGTCTTCGGTGACGGTGAGTGGAAAGTCAAAAAACACCGCAAAGAACGGCGTCGTACCTGGCGAAAACTGTATCTGGCTGTTGATGCGAACACGCATGAAGTTATCTGTGCGGACCTGTCGCTGAACAACGTCACGGACTCAGAGGCCTTCCCGGGACTAATCCGGCAGACTCATCGAAAAATCAGGTCAGCGGCAGCGGATGGCGCTTACGACCCCTGTCTGTGTCACGATGAACTGCGGCATAAGAAAATCAGTGCCCTCATCCCTCCCCGAAAAGGTGCAGGTTGCTGGCCCGGGGAGTATGCAGACCGCAATCGTGCGGTGGCGAATCAACGTCTGAGCGGGAGCAATGCACGGTGGAAATGGACAACAGATTATAACCGTCGCTCTCGGCCATGTGCCGGGTAAAACAGCTGTTCGGAGGCCCACTGACGCTACGTGACTACGACAGTCAGGTAGCAGAGGTTTTGGCCATGGTGCGTACCCTGAACAAGATGACGAAGGCTGGAATGCCAGAAAGCGTGCGTATTGCCTGACATCAACAACCAACTGCGGGGAGGCTTACCCCAAATCTGATTTATTCAACAAAGCCATAAAGAATAGCAATTAAGAAACATTTTCCAAATCCGCTATATTTTTCTCCGCTGCTGCAATCAACGCGCGACTAATCTCATCATTTTTTGCCATCACTTTCACCGTATACTTTCTAGCCACTGTTGGCAGTGCCAGCACCGTACGCTTTTTGACCATTGCTGGTAGTATGAACCTGCATTGCGCCGTAGGGTTCAGACCGGTCTGAACAAATGAGAAGCCCTGAATGCCCTTGCCAGAGTCGCATTCATGCATCGTCCGGGCGAAATAAGGGACGAGGTCTGGAAAACCAGAGTTACCGTGCCAGTGGACTTACGAGTTTCCCAGACGGAGCCCTGACTGGTAACTGGTCAACGCATCATTGCCCTTTTGAACCCAATCCGCCGCATACGAGACATCACGCAGCGAATCCACCATTACCTTTGCGCAACAACGCTGGTCAGAACCAATATTTTCCAGAAAAAATATTTGTCAACAACAGGTAAAAATCGTGACTTAACTCACTGAAGTAAATAGCTCCCCCTGAAACAACACCGATTTGTACACTTTTCTTTACACCTTTAGTGATGTGAATCACTGATATATTGCCGTGGAGTGATCCACCTCTAACAAAATAGGGTGTACTCATTCAGCAATACATTATGTGCACAGCCTGGAAAGTTAAGTTTTCAGTATTTTCCCCTTCCACGGGCGCACTACCGCGAACGGCAAATCAATACGCAAAAAAAAACTTGTTGAATATGAACGGGTAAGAAAACAACGTGTGATTTGCATCACTCACATTTACAGCTTTTTAAATTATTGCCAGTGATTAATGTTGACCGGACTATTTCCATAATCAAATAAATCTTGCATAGTGCCTCCACATTATTTCGCCCCCTAGTCCAGGAGGCTAATAGTTATATTTCATCAGACTTTATTGATGAACCAGATATGCTTTACTTCACATTAATACGTACATAACCACTGTTACTGGAGAAATAAAATGAATTATCCGGCAGAACCCTTCCGTA